>NZ_JASJES010000002.1:0-368576 GCF_030067655.1 Macrococcus sp. S115
TTTCTTTTTTTATAATATCATCAGCTATCAGTCCGCCGTGAAATTTTCCGTTTTCAATGAATATCGTATTCGCGTCATTTCCTGCTGCGATCACCCCTGCGATATATAAATTGTCTATATTCGTCTCCATCGTCTCTTTGTCATAGAAAGGTGCTGTCCCGAATTCATTTGTTATGAGTTCTATCCCCATATCACTTAAAAACGTGTAGTCCGGGTGATAGCCAATCATTGCAAAAACAGTATCATTTTTGATTGCCATTTCTCCACTAGGGGTTTGAATGATCACTTCAGAATCATTGATAGAGGTTACATGACTATTGAAATAGAGTTTAATTTTTTCATGATTAACAAGGGATTCGTAAAGAGGTAATATCCAGGGTTTCACACTCTTAGAATATGTATCACCGCGATACACAGCTGTCACTCGTGCACCAGCTTTTTCGAGTTCGATCGCAGCGTCAATTGCAGAGTTTTTACCACCAATGATCAACACATCCTGATCAAAATAAGGATGGGCTTCCTTGAAGTAATGCTGCACCTTATCTAAATCAGCACCCGGTACATCTAATGTATTCGGCTGCCCATAATAACCTGTCGCAACTGTAACGTAATTACATTTATAGTGTGCTTTAGTTGTCGTGATGATAAATTCGTCTTCATGCTTCTCCACTTTTAGAACTTCTTCGCCAGAATGAATCTTTAAATCATGATATTTCACTACACTTCTGTAATAGACAAGTGCTTGGTTTCGATGCGGCTTATGTTCTTCAACAATAAACGGAATATCACCGATACTCAATTTTTCACTCGTCGAGAAAAAAGTCTGATGTGTCGGATAATTGTAGATTGCTTCAACGACATTCCCTTTTTCGATGATAATATTATCTATGCCTTTCTTTTTTTGCTCTATACTTGCTGATAATCCACATGGACCAGCTCCAATTATAATACTTTGTACGTGTTTCATTTTTTTCACCTTTCTTAAATAAAAAAGGGCTCAAAAGAGCCCCCTCTAGATTTCGTCATGTTCTTGTATATCGAGAATCTTAAAGCCATTGTTTTTAAGATACTTTGTAAACTTCTTAATATTTTTACTATCTTCAACTTTAACAATCATTCTTCGATGCATCTTATCTGTTTCGTCAAACGTTACAAAAGAAATAGCATTTAACTTATACTTCTTCAATGCTGAAGCAAGACGCATGATACGCCCTTCTGCATCTATTGATGTAATGGCAATGCGCACACCTTTTTGATTCATTCCAAATGCAGATTTAAACTGCTCCATAACATCAAATCGTGAAACCACGCCTAAAAAATCGTTGCGTTCATTGATAACACTTAAAATCGGAAAATCTTGTAATGTTAAGAAAGACTCTTCGAATAGCGCATCATCTTTAACACTATATTCATCAAGAGGAAGGATATCCTTAATCTTTGTGTTTTCAATGAATTCATCTCTTAGTTTGGGTGTCTTCATAAAGAAGAAATGTCTAAAGATGCTATAACGTGTCGCTGTGCCAATATATTTTCCTGTTTCAACAACAGGCATCCCGTCAATACCATGGTGTTCAAGCTTGTCAAGCACACTCTTAACCGTGTCATCTGGACTGGCAACATAACATTTTTCTTTAGGTATCATTATTGACTTTAAATACATAGTACCGCCCCCTTTGTTTATTTAGGTATAACTAACGTTTGTCCTTGTGAAAGATTATTGTCTGAAATACCATTTGCCTGTCTTATCTTTTCAACATTTTCTGGAGAGCCATTACCATAGTATTTAATCGCTATTCGGTAAAGATTCTCTTTAGCATTAACGACGTGTGTCGCCTGCGCCTGCTGATTGTCAGACTGGTTATTATTTGAAGCAGCTGATGATTGTGATGCATTGTCTGTTTGTGATGCATTATCCTGAACTTCTGCTGTTTTTTCTTCGGCTAATCTTGCTGCTTCTGTTTCATCAGCAGCTTTTTGTGCTGCCAGACGTTCTTGTGCCGCTTTTTCCTGTGCTGCTTTTTCCTGTGCCACTTTTTCCTGTGCCGCTTCTTCCTTAGCCGCTTCTTCCTTAGCCGCTTCTTCCTTAGCTGCTTTTTCTGACTCTGCCTCTTCAACAGTCTTATCCTTAGCTTTGTCTGTTTTTTCTTCAGCAGTTTTCTTCTTGTCGTTCGTTGCTACTTGTTCTGTATTATTATGTTTATTATCACTTTGAGAATTGATATAATTTGCAAGCAGCAACATAATTGGCAGTAGTATTAAAATCGCAGCAATCAGTGGAATAAATTTCTTAAGTCCACTATTATCCTTATCTTCTTGCTGTTTTCCCTTTTCTGGCTTTTCTTCGACAGTCTTTGCATTTGCTTTATTTACTTTTGCAGCCGCTCCTGCTACCCCTGCTGCACCAGCTGCTTTTTTACTGTTAGAGACTTGTTTATTAGTCTTTTGACTGTTATCTCTTTTGTTCTTTTTCTTAGCGCCAGCGCCAATAGTTCCTGCTTCTTTGTTATCGTTAGTATTGTCTTCACGTTTCTTTCTTTCTTGTGAACGGCTACGACGTGAGACTCCACGAGGCGGAAAAATATCTTCTTCAGTTTCTTTTTTTCCTTCATATGTTTCTGAACTTACTTCTTCAGTTTCAACCGTCTCTTCTTGTTGTCTTTCGATCTTTTGTTTATTCTTTTCAAATTCATCTTTAAAATCATTTTTTGACACGTTTATCCACCCACTCATCAATTTATAGTCTATTCTTATTATAGACAAACACTATTGCTTTAGTAAAGTATTACAGCTATAAAAATAACCTTTCTAAAATTAATGCCACAGGCTCAAGTTGCATACTTTTAGTAATATTTTCATATCTTTGCAAATCTGTCACTTTGCACTTATGACACTGATTACGTTCATAAAATTCATCTGAATTTATCGAAGATGTCCTCAACATGCCGGAAAGTTCATGGTGGAGGCAATGATCGCTATGCGCATACGCAAGCATCTTTGATAATAACTGCTGTTGCTCATATTGATGCGCCTTTAATTTATCAGCGATAATGTTGTTAGCAAACTTGCGATGAAAAATATCAAGCTTCTCTTTCTTTTCCACATCATAAATATTTTGCAGAGTATAATTATGTAGATCGCTTGTGTCAATAGCGTCTAATTCGAGCAGTCGTGACGCTTGTGCGATATCATTATTATTATATAGGAGTATCGATTGACAAGAGTGATGATCTCTTCCTGCGCGACCAATCTCCTGAATAAACTGAAGGATTGATGCTGGGATGTGATAGTGAATCACCGTACGGATGTTTTTCTTATTGATTCCCATTCCAAAAGCACTGGTTGCACATATTACATGTACTTCATCTTCCATAAACCGACTCTGTACTTCAGTACGTTCACTATAGGTCATATCTGCATGATATCTGTCCACAATAAAATCCTCAGAAAGCGCCTCGTATAAAGCATCACATACCTTCTTCGATGAGAAATAGATAATAGTAGGTCCACTTTCTTTAAGTACTTTTTGTAGAAATATGAGCTTATCATCTTCACGCACTTCATATTTATACAAGTACATATTGTCCTTATTTTTGAGAAAATCATGTACTTTCAATGGCCTTCCGATAATCTCCTCAATATCATGAACAATCTTTTTTGTTGCTGTAGCTGTTAGAGCGATTACCTGTGCATTATGTCTATCAATCACTTCATTCACAAGTAAGTAATGAGGACGGAATTGAAATCCCCATTGAGAAATGCAGTGTGCTTCGTCCAGTACAATATGCGTGAACCTTATGCGAGAGAATAATGCTTCTGCAAGTTCACTTTGTAACCATTCGGGAGAACAATAAATAAATTGATAGCTATCAATGCGATGCGTAATTATCGAAAGTTCCGCACGTGATAGACCTCCATGAATAGCTACAGCATCAATTTTACTCATCTTCAACTGCATCACCTGGTCCTCCATCAAAGCAATTAACGGGGTGATAACGAGCGCTTTTCCGTCGGTAAATACAACTGGCAGCTGAAACGTGATTGATTTACCACTTCCAGTAGGCATCAGTGCTAATACATCTTCATTATTCAATATACTACCAATTATTATTCTTTGTTCCTCATTTAACTTTTTAATCCCAAAACGCTTATTTAGCAAATGTTCAATCGACATGATCGTTCCTTTCCATCAGACTGGCGTATACAATACCAATCTTCAGCTTGAAATAATCTTTAACCTCTGAATGCTCATAAAATGATTTTAGCTTTCCATATGTTAACTGACTATAAAGATGAACAATTGCCTGCAGTTCATCCGTGTTAATAAAACGTGAAATCTCCACAGGATAATCTTTAATCATCATTTCAATAATATGGTCCTGGATAGTATGCTCTCTTAAACGAAGCAAACGAGCAGTTTCATCGATAGTATAGCTATTTATCAGCTGGTACGTTCTTGCCGTATTCTTATGTAAGGGCACCTTGTAATAAAGATGATTTAATAGATGGAATGATTCATTCCGAAGCAAATGCAGTATATAGTTTTTCTCTGCCAATAACATAAATTTCAAATGAGATGTTTCAACATTTAATAGTCGTGCCAATTGTTCATCGTTTCTTGGATGTATATCATGGCCCGTTATTTTATATACGAAATAGCTATGTTTAAATTTATCTTGCACTAAAGTTACAAGTTTAAAGAAATCTAGCTGCAGAAGGTTGAAGTCTTTAGTTTTCGCCCGCCTTATAACTTCTTTAACCTGCGACTGTACAATCAGGTTGTTAGAGACTGGCACAAACCTATTTGTGCCATAACTCATTTCTGAAGATGCCTGAATAAGTAGACATAACGTCTCAAAACTCATCTCAGATGCAAGGTAAAAATAAGGGAAAAGCATGTGCTCTCGTTGCTTATCATTGTGACTTAACATACTTGTGAATGCTTCAAAAGGATAGCCTGGTGCAATCTCGTAAACAGGTAAAAGATGCTGCATAGAGGCGTCAAAATATGTCTGCTGCGTTCTTGCTCCGGTTACAATATTCCATAGACTTTTTATAGATTTATCTTCACGATAATGTGTACGTATGTAAGTTGATATAGAATTCATAGGCATCTCCTGAATCTTTTTGTTGAAAAACCATTAAACAATCACTAAAATAGTTATGTACATTGTTTATATATTTTATCATGAAATTGGTGGGAGGCGAAAATTTTGGCAGGTAAATATACAATTGTTGATATGGATACATGTATTGCATGTGGTGCTTGTGGTGCTGCAGCTCCAGATATATATGATTACGACGACGAAGGTATTGCTTACGTAATATTAGATGACAACCAAGGGACTCAAGAAATACCTGAAGAACTTGAAGAAGATATGATCGACGCATTTGAAGGTTGTCCTACAGACTCAATCAAAGTGGCAGATGAATCATTTGATGGTGACGCACTGAAGTTCGAATAATATAACAAACCCGGACTACTGTAGAAAATAGAGATTATTTTCTGCAGTAGTCCGGGTTGTTTTTATCTGGTTTTAGGCAGTACATTGAGCAATATAATCGATAATATCGCGAGTAGTATGCCTTTGATAATATTAAAAGGGATGATGCCGGCTGTAATAATTACCTTTAAGTTATTAGAGATATCAGTGAAATTCATTATCATACCGTAAAGCGGTAATAATACGAAATAATTCATAATACTCATTACCATCGTCAATACGATTGTTGCACATAAAAATCCAACGATTAGTCGTTGCTTTCTCCCTTTAGTTACTGCATACAATGTCAATATCAATGATGTCCCTGCAAGAAAATTCGCAACAGGCCCAATTGGATCTGTCATATTCATCAAGAAATTTAGCAAGTTTTTAATGACTTCGACTCCAATCGCTCCAAGTGGTCCAACAGTGAAAAGTGCGATAATTGCAGGAATATCACTTAAATCAATTGTGAGATAGGGTGGTAAAAATGGTAACGGAAACTTTAAAAACATAAGTAAAAAAGCAACCGCACTTAATAGACTCACCGTAATGAGTCGTCTTGTCTTATTAATCTGTGTCATTTCCTTCTCCTTCTATCCATCTTACAAAGAGGAGGAAAACCTCCATCTTCTCCCATCCAGACTGTACTGTCGGTACTGGAATTTCACCAGTTCAGCTGAGTAATCAGGTCGCGGACTGTAACCGCCGGTTCGGAATTACACCGACCCCGAAGATGAATGATATATTTTTTATAGTATATATCTTACTTGTTATTCTTTGTATCGTCAACTTTTGGGATTGAGATAACAAATGTTGTGCCTTTGCCGACCTTGCTATCCACATTTATACTGCCATGATGACCTTCTATAATTGATTTGACGATAAATAATCCTAATCCGGTACCATGTTTACCTCTCGTCCTAGCCTGATCCACCTTGTAGAAACGTTCAAATATATTATCGATATGTTTCGGCGCAATACCCACACCTGTATCAGAAATACTGATGATGAGGTTCTCATCGTCTTCATCAGTATGAATACTAATTACATCTCCTGCAACAGTATAGCGTAGTGCGTTATCAATGATATTGGTAATCACCTGAATCATCTTATCATAGTCTAACCAAGCTTTAGAATGATGCCTATAATGAGTTTGAATGTCTGTCTCATGTTTCTCGGCCACATGTTTGAAGTTCATTATCGTTCTTTCTATCAGCTCCTCTATGTCAGTAGCTTCTAAATTCAGAACTTGTTCACCAGCATCAATTCTAGCTACATTCAGCAGTTCATTCACAAGACGATTCAGACGCTTTGATTCGTCAAGAATAATATTTAGAAATTCATCCACATCAGACTTTTCGCTGACAATACCATCTAGAATGGCCTCCGTATATCCTTGAAGCATTTGAATCGGTGTTCTCAGTTCATGAGATACATTTGCAATAAACATCTGTTTCATTTGATCAATCTTCTTCTCTTCAGTCATATCCCTAATGATAGCTACAGCCCCATTACCTTGTTTTATTTCTGGGTTGTCGACTGGAGAAACAATGAGCACATAGTGCTTATCTTTGGTTGTAATTTCATTATATACCGTATCTTCCGACTGCATCACTTTATTCACAGTATCACTCAAGGCTTCAATCTGCTGTTGGTTGATGTCATCCAGAAATTTCTCTGCCATTGGATTTTGAAGCTGCTTCTCTAGATGCATATTGAAACTCAGCACGCCATCCTCCATTGCATTGATTAATCTGTCCCTCAAATTTCTTTCAGAAGATATCCTGTTCATGTTCAAAGTAATATCTTCTTCCATCTTATTAAATGCAAGAGCAAGTTCTCCAATTTCGTCACGTGATTGAACCTTGATTTTCTCATTTCGCTCACCCCGTGCAAGTTTAAACGCCGCTTGCTTCAGATGAATTAATGGTTTAGTTATACGTGTAGACAAGAAAAATGCAAATATTGTCGTCAAAATTAGCAGCACGAGTGCAACTAAAAATATGATGATTGCGATGTAGTTGAAAGCATCGGATATCGTATTGGTATCTTGATAAATAAATATTGCGCTTCCATTATATTCAAATGCCTGAGAAGGGTATCCTACGAGCAGATATTCATGTTTGCTGCCCTGATAATTGACTTCGATTGACTGAACAACAGTTTCATCTTTTTTATACACAGCATCAAATGCTTTGTTCGTCTGAATTTCTTTTAACATCAATGCTTTTAACGGATCCTCAATGTTCTTATGTTGATCCTGTTTATTCGTAATCAATATCAGTCCAGCAGGGTTTTCGATCAGTTCTTTCACATAGTTCATTGCATCACTTTTGTCATGCCGACTCATAAGGACGAGTTCAACTTTTTCTGCCTGTTGCTTTAATGCATGTGCAGATTCACTCATCAAATAAGCATTAAAAAAGCTCATCAGTGCAACCGATAATATAATTAAAACTGTGGTTACTATAAACAATATAGTTAACCACAGTTTAATAACGACACTATTGATATATTTCATCAGTCTCTGACCTCAAATTTATATCCTACACCCCATACTGTATGAATCATATCTGCAGCATGTGGCGATACTTTGTTCAATTTTTCTCTTAATCGCTTCACATGTGTATCAACTGTTCGTAAATCACCATAAAACTCATAATGCCATACATCTTTAAGCAGTTGCTCACGATCAAATACTTTATCTGGACTCTTAGCCAGAAAAAGTAATAGTTCATATTCCTTTGGAGTTAAATTAACCTCCTTATTATCTGCAAGCACTCTATGTGCATCATTATCTATCACTAGTGAATCAAAAACGATCAGATCTTTCGCATGCGCTTCCTGTTGTATGAACATTGTTGATTGCGAACGTCTTAAAATTGCCTTTACGCGTAGTACAACCTCTCGTGGAGAGAACGGTTTGACGATATAATCGTCTGCCCCAATTTCAAAGCCTTCTACGCGATTATGTTCTTCTCCTTTTGCAGTCAGCATAATAACAGGCGTAGATTTCTCTTCACGTAATCGTTTGCATACTTGGATACCATCCATACCAGGCAACATGATATCTAGTAAAATACAATGAAAATCTTCACTCAGCGCAAGCTCGAGCGCGCGCTCTCCATCTTCCGCTTCTACAGTTTCATAGCCTTCTCTTTCTAGATACATCTTAGCAAGCTTTCTAATTCTATCTTCATCATCAACTATTAAAATCTTTTCTTTCATATTATGCTCACCCTTTCATTATGCATAGGAATGGAGACCTGCAATGATTAGATTCACCGCAATCACATTAAATAAGATGATACCGAGACCAATAACGGCAAGCCATGCTGATTTTTTACCTTCCCAGCCCTTTCCTAATCTTAAATGTAGGAAAATCGCATAGAACAAGAATGTAATTAACGCCCAGACTTCTTTAGGATCCCAGCCCCAGAATCTACTCCATGCAATCTGCGCCCAAATACTCGCAAATAATAATCCTCCAAGAGCAAATAACGGAAACCCGATGATGACAGAACGATAACAAATTTCGTCCATTAATCTCAACGAAACTTTATTAGTCAAAGGTTTGATGACCGAAAAAATAGTTCTGCGTGCGATGAGTCTGATTATCCCATAAAGGATAGAACCGATGATGATTGACCACACGACCGTATTTAATTTCTGTGCATTGATTACAGGTGGTAATTCGATTCCTGTGTCAAAGCGTTTAACTTCTTTATAGCTTTCTTTCGTCCCATCAACTTTAACAACTGGTGTACTATCCTTGAATGTAACTAATCCTGGTAAATGGTATTCAGCAACTGCATTCATGCCATTTTTATCTTGATAGAAATATTCTTCCTTATAATCAACAATACCTTTCATTACAATCGTTGTTAATATAAATGCTAAAACTAATACGATAAAATACATGACTACCTCAAGCCAGAATGCGTCTTTAGATTTCTCTTTCGCATCAACATATCTCAGAAGATAGATCAATCCCGCCACTGAGCTTACAGAAAGAATGCCATAGCTGATAGTTACAGTTATAACGTGTATCGCAAGCCAGTTACTCTGTAACGCTGGAATTAACGGTGATACTTCTCTTGAAAACATACTTGCATAGACGATAACAAGCATCGCAATCGGTAAAGAGAAGAGTGCAAGTATCGGTGTATGATAGATATAATTGATAACTAGAAATCCGCCTACCATCATAATCCCGAACATCGTTAAGAATTCATACATATTACTTACTGGTGCGTGGCCTGAAGCAATCCATCTTGTGATAAAATAAACAAGCTGCAATGCAAAACCAATCGTTGTTAATAAGACACCCATATTTTCGTAGCGTTTCGATTTTGCTTTAATACTTGCTGAAAAAGGTAAAATCGCTATTAAATATAGAATAAATGCTGCGTATAAAGAAGTACTACTAAAATTTAATAAAGTTTCATTATTCATTCTTATCCTCCACCTCATACTTATCATTTACTTCTTGTAAATGATGTTTATGTAACATCGTATCTATCTCGCGTTTAAATCCATAATAGTTTCTATTCGTATGAGCTGCGAGCGTCCCTTCATTCGTATTAATCCAGATTCTACGATGATTAATATAAGACCCTATTGCAAGTCCAAATAGGAAAATTGTAAATCCTACAAATAATATAGGAAGTGTCAGATCCTTCTTGACCGTTAAATACGTTATTGTTTTATTCGTCGCGCTGACAAATTTAACATCATACTGATTATCTTTCGATATATCTTGTGATGATCGGATTTTTAGCAGGCTGTATTCTGATTTTTTCCCATCATTCACTTCAAAGACAAATGCTGGATTGTTCGGTAAAGGAGATTTTGTTGCTAGTGCTCCATTCTCCGTAATTTTATCAAAATCAGGTGCATAGTTACGTAGGTGCACATTCAACGTATCACTGATTTTATAATCATCTTTCGGATTATCGAGCTTGACCTCAAAGTTTTTTCCGATTTGCTTACCTTGTTTATCTTGTACTTTAAAGAGCATCGTTTCTAACTGCGACTGATCAAAACTATTCTGATAGAGTGCAAACTGGTCAAACTTTACTGGATGGTTCACGCGAATACTATCATCTTTTAGTTTTACAAGTTCTGGTTTACTACCAATAACTGATGAATCAGATTTATTCTCAAATAGCGTAATTTTTGATTCATAGTTTTTAGCAATTTTATTCATTGTCGCATCAGCTGATTTACTGTTTGTATTCGACATTGATTCTTTATCATACTGTTCAAAGATAAATTGATTATTTTTTATGTAATACTGATTTTCAGTACCCGGAATGACTTTCGTCTCTCCTTCTCCAATACCTACGAATTCATCTACATAAAACATCGGTACAAAACGCAGCATTGCTCCAGCAAGCAGAATTATTAGTCCAGTATGATTGATATATGGCCCATATCTACTGATTCTTCCTTTTTCTGCAAGAATGAAACCTGCTTCCTCACGCACTTTATATTTATTGTCCTTCAATGTCTCAATGAGTGACATATCTAATCTATCATCGTGCAAAGTGAGTCTTTGACGTTTAAAAAATGACGGATGTTTTTTTACTGTCTGTCTCGTCAGCGATTTATGAAGCGGTATACCTCGATCGATACTTGCTGCGATAATTGAGAATGCAACAAGCGCAAGTAAAATTAAGAACCACCAGGAGGTATAAAGATTATCAAAGCCTAATCTATAATAAATCAGTCCAAGTGTTCCATATTTGTCCTGATAGAATGTTGATGGATCTTCTCCGACCGGAATAAAATACTGCTGTGGAAACATCGTCCCAATTGCAGAAGCAATTACCGTCAATACAAGTAGTATAACTCCCGTCTTTACAGAAGCGAAAAAGTTCCACACTTTATCTGCCAATGATTTATGTTTCGTCTTACTACGGATGGCCTGTCCATCATAGCGCATTATATCAGCGATTTTCTTCTTATCATAATTATCGTTGATTAAGCGACCACAATTTTGACAAAGCTGTGTACCTGGCGGATTAATATGTCCACATGTACATTGAATTGATTGGTCTTTCATTTAATACTGCACCCCTTTATGGTTGTACCATATCCATATATTTTTTTATGTCTGCACGTGACATCTGCCCTTTATGGTGTGCCTTTATAATACCATTTTTATCTATAACATATGTATTCGGTAAATCATTTGCATTATAGGCTTTCATCACATCTCCTGAACCGTCAAGCGCAACCATTAACTCTACTTCTTCAGGCAGTTCGCTGAAGAACTGCTTTATTTGCTGTGGTGAATCTTTCACATGTACTGTAAGCACTTCAACACCTTTAGAGTGATAGATTTTGTTCATGCGGTTTAAGTCAGGCATCTCTTCTTTACATGGGTTACACCATGTTCCCCAGAAGTTTAGAATAACACCTTTACCTTTATAATCACTTAATGCTACTTTTTCACCTTCTAAATTTTCAAGTTCAAATAACGGTGCTTTATCTCCGACTTTCACAACCTTCTCACCATCTTTAACAACACTCACATATAATATAAAACCAATAGCAATTAATATCAGCAGCATTATTATATACTGAATCCACTTTTTCTGTGACTTTTGCATATAAACCCATTCTCCTTTTTGCAATATAATTTTTATTATAACATGCAAAAACACATAGTCTGTGGCAACTATGTGAATTTTGGACTATGATTTATTTAATGCCATATTTCTTAAGGTCTTAACTTCATGGGGACTTAATTCTCTTGCATCTCCTGCATTTAACCCTTTTAGAGTTAGCGGTCCATACTCAATACGTGATAGTTTAACGACTTCATGACCAAAATGAGCAAACATTCTACGGACTTGACGATTTCTACCTTCATAAATAGTAATTTCAACTAATGTCGTGTTTTTCTCTTTATCTTGAGACTTAACTTTCACAAGTGCAGGAGCAGTTTTACCATCTTCAAGCATAATACCTTTTTCAAGTTGCTTTACTTGTTCACGTAACAAGAATCCCTTTAGTTTAGCAACGTATTTTTTCTTCATCTTATATTTAGGGTGCGTCATTTGGTTTGCAAAGTCTCCATCGTTCGTTAATAAGAGCAAGCCCGACGTATCATAATCCAGACGTCCAACCGGAAAGATCCTTAAATTGAGACCTGGAAAATAGTCTGTAACGACCTTTCTTCCTTTTTCATCAGAAACACTTGTAATGACACCTGTAGGTTTATGGAAAAGAATATAAATTTTCTCTGGGTTCTCTAGCGGGATACCTTCTACTTCGATAATATCACTTGGCTTTACTTTTGTGCCGAGCTCAGTCACAGTTTGTCCGTTTACTGTTACTTTGCCTTCAGTAATTAACACTTCAGCTTTCCTTCTTGATGTAACACCACTCTTTGCGATTACTTTTTGCAATCTTTCTAACTGTTCATTCATAATTCATCCTCCGTCTCTAAATTTTTAAAGAATTGTTCAATTTCATCTGATTCTGTATTACCCTCTTCATCCATCGGGAGCTCATCCAGGCTTTTTAAGCCGAATGCTCTTAAAAACTCCTGTGTTGTCACCAGTAATTTAGCTCGAGCCTCTTTTTGTTCATTTGCTTTAATAAGCCCTTTTTCAATGAGTGTCTTTATCGGTCCATCAGAATTTACACCACGTGCAATTTCTATATCTTGTCTCGTCAGAGGCTGATTATATGCGATAATCGCTAAAGTTTCCATTGAAGCTTGCGTCAGTTTCTTCTCTTTCGTATGTGTAACAAGGTGTTGTAGATACGGTGTTAAACTGTCATTAGCCATAAGAAAGTAACTGTCTCCTAACTTTCTTATCTCTAATACACTATGGTGAAATCTCCTGGTCATATCACTTATCTGTACTGGTGTTAGCTGTACAACTTCGCATAAAGTCGATTCATCAACGCCCTCATCTCCGGCTGCATATAATAACCCAGTTATAATTTCTAGTTTATCAACCATTATAACATCTGCCCCTTTCTATATAAATATCACCAAATGTATGCTCTTGACGTATTTTTACCGCCTCCATCTTCATTAGTTCTAATAAAGCCATAAAAAGGGTGACAATCTGCGTCTTAGTTTCCGAAAATGTTACAAAATCAGCAAACGTAATCTTTTGTTTGTGCTGCAACTTTTCAACAATATTCTTAGTTGCATCTTCAATTGAGTATGTATCCCTTGTCATTGATATTGTAGGTTTTACTACATGCTGTCTTTGCTTTGCCTTATGATATGCCGTTATAAGATCCATCAAATCAAGTTCTAACGAGGTATCAATCTTCTCGAATCGAGAAAGGTCATTCCCACGTTTAACAAAATATCGCTCTTCTTCCTTCTTTTTTTCATTGAGTATTTCTGCTAACATTCTATAGTTCTGATACTCAATAAGCTGGTTCATCAGACCCTCTCTCGGGTCCTCAGTTTCTTCAACCGTTTCTGTACTTTCTGGCAGAAGCATACTACTTTTGATGCGCAACAACTCACTCGCCATTACAAGATAATCGCCATGCACATTGATATCTAAATCAGTGACTTCTTTGATATAATTGATATATTGTTCAGTCAGAATTTTCATCGATATATCATAGATATCGATTTCATACTGCTTTATAAGATGGAGCAGTAGATCGAGTGGTCCCTGAAAGGACGCGAGTTTTACTTCATACATTATTTCACCTATATTCTGGAGTGGTTAAATTGAAAACTATTATTGCTGAGTACGTCTATTATTTTGAATATCTGAGAGATTATTTCGAATGTCATGAACTGTTGGAAGACTTCTGGAAAAATAAACCTGAATTTACCAAGCAAGACTTTGAAGTTGGCCTAATACTACTTGCAACTGGTCAGTATCATATGCGCCGTGGCAATATTACAGGCGGACATCGCTCACTGTCGAAAGCAAAGCGAATCCTCAAACTTTATATCGATTCCCATTATGAACGATTTATTGATATTGCGAGATTAGCATCCGAGATTGATATGCTTATAAACTCACCAGTATACCAGCAGATCACTCTTCCAGTGCGTCCAGAAGTTCGTTCGTTATTGCGTGATAAAGCGCATCACATTTCATCAGACATCCACGAAAATATCATTCACAAACATTTGAAGCGTGATAGAACCGAAGTCCTTTTGGCTAGACACAGTGCATTATACAATAAAAAGCCAATAGACGAGTCCCCACACAACGGCCATCATGGTAATAAAGGTTAGCAGCATCATATTATTTCGAGGCTTTTCATCCTTATGTTCAGATGTTTTCAGTATCTGTCGTTGTTCCTGTGGTTTGAATGCCTTATTTTCACTTGCATTTTTTTTATTCATACATTTCTCCTATGCTCTCGGGTGTGTATTTTTATAAACTTCACGAATTTGTTTCGTATCGATATGTGTATATAGCTGCGTAGATGAAATATCAGCATGCCCAAGCATCTCCTGTACAGCACGTAAGTCTGCACCGTTCTCAAGCAGGTGTGTTGCGAACGAATGCCTTAACGTATGAGGTGTCAGCCTTTTTTGTATTCCTGACTCTGCCTGGACCTGTTTCATTATCTTCCAGAAGCCCTGTCTAGTCATACGCTTTCCATGGAAATTCAGAAACAAACTATCCGTCATCTCCTTTTTAAGCATTTTATGACGTGTGTTCGCAATATAAGCATCCATCAGCTTAATCATATGCGTTCCTATAGGGACAATGCGCTCCTTATTACCTTTACCTGTCACTTTAACAAAGCCCATAATAGTATTTACATCCGCGACATCCAGATTGATAAGTTCTGACACGCGCATACCTGTTGCGTATAGTAGTTCGAGCATTGCCTGGTCCCTTCTACCTGTTACTTTAGAAGTATCAGGTGAAGATAAGAAAATGTCAACTTCCTCAACCGTGAGTATATCCGGAAGTTTTCTTTCAAATTTTGGCGGTTCCAGGATGATTGTCGGATCTTTCACTGCATATTTTTCTCTAAGTGCAAACTGATGGAATCCTCGAACGGATGCAGTGATTCTAGCAAGCGTCTTTGACGATTTACCATCGTCCTTTAACTTGCCGAGAAATAATGAAATCGTAAATCTATCGATATTATCTATAGAACCAATATGTGATTCTTCTAAAAACTTCTTATAATGATTCAAATCTCTTCTGTACGCTGCGATCGTATTTTCACTCAGTCCTTTTTCAATCATAATAAAGTGTAAAAATTCATCTATGATTTCCTGCATATCCTCACCTCTTTGTAGATTAAGTTTACCATAATATTTTATATGAATATATAAAAAAAAGAGACTGCAGTCTCTTTATTCATTGATACGTTTATTAAGTTCATCTGCTCTGAAACCTTTTTCAGTGCACATTCTACATATTCCATGAAAGGTCAGACGGTGGTCCATAATCTGAAAGTGATAGTCACGTTCAACCTTTTTCTCAACATCCTCAAGTAAATCTTCTTCAATCTCTTCCACCGCACCGCAATTCATGCACACAAGGTGATGATGGAAGTGTTTTGCACCTTCTTTTCTCAGGTCAAAACGTGCGACCCCATCACCAAAATTTATTTTATCTACAACTTTCAGTTCAGCTAAAAGCTCCAGTGTCCGATAAACCGTTGCAAGTCCAATTTCAGGAGATTTTTCCTTTACCTTCAGAAAAACATCTTCCGCACTTAGATGATCTGCTTCATTCTCCAATAATACAGTAACTGTCGCTTCCCTTTGAGGGGTTAGTTTATAAGAAGCTTCATGTAACTGCTCCTTTATTCTATTAATTCTTTCCTGCATATCCTCACTCCTAAAGGTAACGATTAATATATATAAAATATCAGTAATTGAGAATTAATGCAAATAAATTTATTCTCAGATTAGAATAATTATTAAATGATAATTAATTTATACCTTATTTTCTTAATTTGAGCTGATAATTTAATATCGCAAGAATCGTCTTCGCATCTTCTATCTTCCCTTCATCTATCCAGCGCAGAGCTTCATCTAATGTCAGCCAATGATGACTGACAAACTCATCCTCATCAGGAGATAGTTCGTTAGATGCAACTAAAGTATCTGTATAATAAAGCGAAATAAATTCATCACAAAAACCTGGAGATACATAGAATTCTTTTAAAAGTGATAATTGCAGAGGCGTATACCCAGTTTCCTCTTCAAGTTCACGCCTAGCAGTTTCTATTCTTTCTTCTCCTGGTTCAACCTTTCCTGCCGGGACTTCAATCAGACATTTCTCCATTGCCTTGCGAAATTGTTCTACAAATAGAATCTTATTGTCTTTAACAGCAAGAATCGCAACAGCTCCTGGATGTTTTACAACTTCTCTCACTGTTTCTTTGCCATTGGGTAATGTAACGATATGTTCTTCAACCTTAATCACTTTACCGTCAAATATTTGTGTTTTTTCAATCGTACGCTCTGTCAGATCCATATCAATTCACTCTCTTTCATTTATCATGTTAAACTATACTTATTATAACGAATGGAGGAATAATCTTGAAGACAAATCATACGAAAAGTGGTCTTATATTTTCACAGCTCGGCTTAGGAGCAATGAATCTTCCTCAAACACAAGCCGAGGCAGATAAAATTTTAAAGACGGCGTTAGAAAATAATATTACTTATATTGATACTGCCGACTTGTATCAAAAAGGACATAACGAGGAAACTATTGGGGAATTTCTGAGTTCTAACAAGCTCAGACATGAAGTAACCCTTGCTTCTAAAGTTGGGAATGAGTTTAATATGATTAACGATGAAGTTAAATGGAATCCTTCTAAATCTCACATAAAACGTAGTATTACTGACAGCTTAGCCCGTTTAAAGACAGATTATCTGGATTTATATATGCTGCATGGCGGGACAATTGAAGATAATAAGGATGAAGTCATAGACACGTTTGAAAGCTTAAAGAAAGAAGGATTAATTCGTGCTTATGGCATAAGCTCTATCAGACCGAACGTTATTGATTATTACCTTGAACATAGCAATATTGACACAATAATGATGCAGTTCAGTTTAATCGATAATAGACCAGAGCAGCTTATTGAAAGTATCGAGAAGCACGATGTTCGAATATTGGCAAGAGGTCCTTTAATGAAAGGTCTACTGACAGATCATGCATCCCGCATACTAGATACTAAATTTAAAGACGGCATTTTAGACTCGAGTTATGAAGCATTAAAACAGAGTATTGATCAAGCTAAGCGTTCTGGAAATCTAACTGAACTTGCGTATCAATATTTACTGCAGTATCCTGTAGCATCGATTGTAAATGGTGCATCAAGCAAGGAACAGTTACTGGAAAATATTAAGCATTTCGAAAATGCGTTGAAGCAACAAGGATCAAACATCGAACAAGTAAGGAGATTTTTTAAAGATATTGATTATAAGGATCATATTAAATGAAATCAAGAACACTGATAAACACATTGTTAGGTCTATCTGTTGCGAGTGGTATTACTTCCAGCATCACTGGTATTATTGCTTCAAATTATCTTCTGAACTTTAAGCTAAGAGACGTTGAAGTAATCAGGAGAAGAGAGATCAAAGCAAAACGGCTGGATGAACAAGCCTTTAAAGCATTGAATCCAATCGATGTAACAATTCACTCACGCAACGGCTATAATCTTAGCGGAACAGTGGTTAAGCCTTATCAACATAATTACTGGATGATTTTTTGTCATGGTGTCACCGAGAATAAGATAACAAGCATAAAATATTTAAATCTATTCATATCATTAGGCTTTAATGGTATCATCTTTGATCATAGAAGACATGGCCAAAGTGAGGGTAATCACTCAACATATGGATACTATGAAAAAACCGATCTGGAAAGTGTGATCACCTTCTTGAAGGAGCAGTATGGCTATGATATTAAGTTTGGCATTCATGGTGAGTCTATGGGTGCAGCAACAACATTGCTCTATGCTGGAGAGCTCGCAAATGAAGCTGAGTTCTATATTTCTGATTGCGCTTTTAGTAACTTTAGTCAGCTGCTGACTCAGATCATCGAACAAAAGTCGAGATTAGGAAGCGGCTTCCTTCTCTATTCTATGAATCGAATATTAAGACTAAGAACACATTTCACCTTAAATCAGGTCTCACCTATCAATGTCATACACAATGTCGAACAACCTATCCTGTTCATCCATTCAAAACCAGATACATTTATCCCATATACACATTCCGTTGACCTTTATAACAAGAAGATTGGACCTAAGATGCGCTGGTATCCGGAACATGGTGGTCATGCTGCGAGCTATAACGTCAACCCTCTGACATATAAGAAAGTCGTACAAAACTTTCTTGAAACATACAACCTATTGCCTCCAGCTCAGCCATAATCATTTTACTTTTGTCATAAAAAATGGTTTGAACATCTTTTCGATGGAGCGTGGAGCGAGGTTATACACCTTTAAAGCAATATACATCCACTTTGGACGATTAATTTCTCTTCGTGGATTGTGTATTGCCTTTATTATTTCTTGTGTCAGTATATCACTACGTATCATAATCAGACGATTTAAGAGAGATACATTGCCGCTCGCCTTAAAGATAAATTCTGTATCTACTGGACCTGTGTTGACAACAGTAAATGAAGCTTCAGGCATCTCGAGCCGCAAAGCATTTATCGTTTGATTGAGTGCAGCTTTAGAAGCAGAATAGATTGCCCCTCCTGGGGTCGCTGCATGAGCCGCCAATGAACCTAGTATAATGAAATGCGGTTTGTGTTGTTCATTTAACATCGACTTGATAATATAGACGACACTTTGATAGTTGACGAACATCATCTCATTCATTATTTCGGGTGTCATCGACACGAGCGATCGATAATTTGCGAATCCTGCACAAAATATTACAACATCAAAGTCAATACGAGCTACCTCCTCAATAAAGGCCAAAGTTGACTCCTCTGACTTAAAGTCAGCATATAGCAATACACATCGATCAACGAACGATTCTCTTAGATGAAAGAGCTTACTTAATGTTCTTGCACATGCATACACCGTGTTTCCTTCTATTAGAAGCTGTTCAGCAAGTTTAATTCCAATGCCTCCCGAGGCACCCGTTATCAATATTCTTTTACTCATAATCCTCACCATCGCAATTGTAAATTATATATAGTTTACACTATAATAAATGCTATGAACAATTTATGGAGGGATAGTATGAAAATCGTGTTCTTTGGTTCTGGTAATATGGCAAGTGCCATTTTTATCGGACTTGTTGAGAGTAAAACGATTCAAGGCAAGGATATATTTATCACGAACCGCTCTAATGAAGAAGAATTAAAACGCTTTAATCAACTTTATCAAATAAATTATAGCTATGACGACGAGGCTCTGTTAAAAGATGCTGATTTCGTCTTCCTGGCGGTAAAACCGTACGACTTTGATTCAGTAGCACAACGAATCAAACCTTATCTCTTTGAAGAAAACCACTTTGTATCAATGATGGCTGGTGTTCCAATCAATCAAATTAAGAATAAATTAAATGCACATAATCCAGTCGCACGCATTATGCCGAATACGAATGCACATGTTCAGCAATCGGTTACCGGCATATCTTATTCTGATAATTTTGGTGAAGATGCTAAATCAAATCTTAATGCCCTACTGGAAGCATTCGGTACATCTATCGAAGTGAAAGAAGAATCTCTTCATGATGTCACTGCAATAACAGGAAGTGGACCTGCGTTTCTTTACTATGTATATGAAGAATATATAAAAGCTGCAAAGCATCTTGGACTGTCTCCTGATGATACGGATATTGCCGTGAGAAACTTGATTATAGGTACTGGAAGAATGCTGGAAAACTCAGAACTTTCAATTGATCAGCTACGCGAAAATATTACCTCTAAAGGGGGAACAACTAAAGCCGGATTAGATGCTCTGCGCAAGCATCCAATAGAAGAAATATTTATTGATTGTTTAGAACACGCGTTGAACAGAAGCAAAGAACTAAGTGAATAAAACGGTCGTGACACCGATATACATGAATAAAATCAAAAAAGACGGAAGGAAATGATTTTTGTTTCCAGCCGTCTTTTTGATTTTATTCCACATCGTACTCAGAAAAATCATCTGCAATAAAAACTTCACATTCTGTTTTAGTTTCTATTTCAGCTAGTAATCGATTTATATCTTTAGTAGTATAGCGATTGCTGACATGATTGATAATAAGCTTTTTCACATTTCCCGTACTGACAAAAGATAGGACATCATCAATATGACTATGATAGTATTTATGACTTAATTCTACATCCCCATCGAGATATGTACACTCATGTACAACAACATCTGCATTCTCTGCCAAAGAAGCTTCGTTTTCACAAGGCATTGTATCTCCAAAAAATACGAGCCTCTTCCCTTTTTTTCCGGCAGTCTTAAAATCCTCAGTGTTATATATTTTCCCATTTACTGTGACTTGTTCACGCAACTTAAACTCTTTATAGACCGGACCTGGAGCGATGCCTTCAGCTATCAACTTTTCTTTTATTAAGTTACCAGCCGTATCAGGCATTACTACTCTGTATCCGAATGAAGGGATCCCATGTTTTAATGCTCCGACTGTTATTTCGATATCATTGATAATAAATTCGTCACCATGATCAATCTCGATAATCTCAAGAGGATAATTAAGATGTGAACAGGAAATCGTCAGTACTGTATCAACAAACTGTTTTAACCCAGCTGGACCATATAATGTCAGTTTTTTGTCCTGGCCCCCTTGAAAACTTCTTGAAGTTAATACACCTGGTAGTCCAAAGATATGATCTCCATGCAGATGAGAAATAAATATATGCGTGAGCTTACCAAGTTTAATGTTAGTATGTAATATTTGATGTTGTGCTGCTTCCCCACAATCAAACATCCAGTATTCATTATAGAGTGGATTTAAAGAAAGGATCGTCGTCTGCGTATTTCTTTCTTTTGTAGGTAATCCGGCGCTCGTTCCTAAACAAATAATCTTCAAATTAAAAACCACCTTTTCATCACGTAATTATAGCATGTTTTAATTGTATTTTTATGTGTTCTATGAAAAAATATAAAGAATAACAATAGAATCGAGGTTAGTTATCTTGGATATAAAAAAGCAAAATATTCCCTGCTTAATTACCATTTTTGGTGCAACAGGCGACTTAAGTCATCGTAAATTATTTCCATCCCTGTTCCATCTTTTTCAACAAGGAAATCTCAATGACCAAATTGCAATCATAGGAATCGGCCGACGTGACTGGTCAAACGATAAATTCAGAGCTGAAATCAGAGCATCTATCGAGAACTTCGTAGCTGATACACATAAGATTGACGCCTTTATGGAACACGTATTTTACCAGCCGCATGATGTAAATGATGCAGCAAGCTATGCATCGCTCAAATCTCTTTCAGAAACTTTGGATAGTGAATTTAATCTGCAAGGTAACCGCCTATTTTATTTAGCAATGGCTCCAGAATTCTTTGGTACTGTTACCGATCATTTAAAATTAAGTGGCCTTACAAAGACGGATGGTTTCAAACGTTTAATAATTGAAAAACCATTCGGTAAGGATCTGAAATCTGCTGAACAGTTGAATCAGCAGATTCGTAAATCATTCAAAGAAGAAGAAATATATCGTATCGACCACTATCTCGGAAAAGATATGGTGCAAAACATTGAGGTCATCCGCTTTAGCAATGCTATGTTCGAACCATTATGGAACAATAAATACATCTCAAATATCCAGGTCACTTCATCTGAAATACTTGGTGTTGAAGATCGAGGAGGCTACTATGACAAGAGTGGCGCCCTTAAAGACATGGTTCAGAATCATATGCTGCAAATCGTTTCTCTTCTGGCAATGGAGCCTCCTATCTCACTCTCATCAGAAGATATCAGAAATGAAAAAGTAAAAGCTTTACGTTCCATTCGTAAGATCAAACCAGAACATGTCAAAAGCTATTTTGTTCGCGGGCAGTATGATGCTGGTGAAATCAACGGTGAGAAGGTAAAAAAATATCGTGATGAAGATAATGTCGCACCAGATAGTAATACCCCTACTTTCGTTGCAGCGAAAGTCATGCTTGATAACTTCAGATGGGCCGGTGTGCCATTTTATATTAGAACTGGAAAGCGCATGAAAGAAAAAGAAATCAGAGTGGTTGTAGAATTCAAAGAAATGCCGATGAATCTATATTATCAAAAAGACAACGAACTCGATTCAAATCTGCTGATCATCAACATTCAGCCAAACGAAGGCATTGAACTTCATTTAAATGCTCGTAAATATATAGAAGGTATCGACACAGAGCCTGTAAAGCTCTCTTATGCGATGACTACACAAGATAAGATGAATACCGTAGATGCATACGAAGGATTAATCTATGACTGTTTACGTGGCGATGCGACAAACTTTACGCATTGGGAAGAATTGAAAGCAACTTGGTCATATGTTGATACAGTAGCGGAATACTGGGATAACAATCCAGCACCATTTCCAAACTACCCAGCAGGGAGCAACGGACCAATCAAGAGCGAATTACTGCTTAGTCGTGACAATTTCCATTGGTGGGACTTCTAAACATATATACAGCTTTATCATTAAATAACACCTGAACAGTTTTTGTTCGGGTGTTATTTAATATGATTCAACTCTATAATTCAAAGTAATAATTTTATTTTCTATTTATTTATGTTATCTTAATCATAAAAAGGATTTAACTTTATGAACGATGCATACTTTGATCACCAGCTTAATATTCAGACAGAAATTTATTATGAGTCATACTCTCGTGGTGCAATTCATCGCTATGAACCGACAGACTATATACATCTCGAAAAACTATTCCAAATGATTAAGCCATTGATAACTGTTGATGACGTATTTGTCGATATCGGCTCAGGGATGCATCGAGTACCAATCTATGCGGCCCATCAGCTACAAGTTCAAACTAAAGGTATCGAAATTAACAAACAGCTTTATATGCATGCATTAAAGAATATCCAGGCATATTCAAAGCATCACCGATGCCATATCGAAGCGATCAACTGTGATATATTGGATTATAATATTAAAGCACAGGATAGCATTTTCTTTCTATTCAATCCTTTTTCTGTACATATCTTCAAAAAGTTTATCGATTCGCTACTGTCAATTAAGGACTTACAAAGAAAATTACTCATCTTGTATTATCCTGATGCTAGTTATATCAACTACTTGCAATATTTCAATGAAATCACCCTGCTTCACACGATCAAGCTAGAAGACTATGATAACGACAAGCAGGAAATGATACATATCTACGCTATTAACTACGAGATTTAGAAAGTGTGAAATGATGAAATCAATTGAAACTGTCCAAAAAACAATCGTATATCTTGAAGATCATTTATTACAGTCATTTACACTTGATGACCTTAGTAATTACCTTGAAGAGAGTGCATTCCATATTACACAGTCCTTTACCATGATCACAGGAATGACTGTGGAAGAATACCTCCACAGCAGGAAGATGACAGAAGCTGCAAACTATTTATTGAACGGAAACTATAGACTTGTCGACGTTGCAAAAAAGTACGGCTATACGAGTGCTCATGAATTCAGTACAGCTTTTAGTGAATTTCATGGAACTTCTCCGATACAAGCCCGTGCAAATCCAGAGAAACTCCAGATGGTTCATCGCCTTTATATGCAGCTCTCAACAACAACGAAGCCCCCCGCGCATTATAGTATAAAACATGCTGATCATACTGAGTTAGTCGGAAAATCCGTCAGAATAGATAACCAGCATCTATCGAATCAATTTTTAATTCCTGATCTAATCTATAATGAAAACCAGGATGGATTTATCGATGAATTGTTGCATTTGAGTACGAATGGTAAATTATATGTAACACTTCATCCGGATATAACAGGTGTTCATATATTTATCGGCGTTCAGTCAGAACGATCTTATCATTATGAAACTTCCGCCATCAATCGTGCTCAATATGCAGTATTTCAATCCAGAGGACATCTGGATTATATTTTCAGTGAGATTTGGTATTCTATCGAAAAACAGGTCGATCTTCAACTTAATTATTTAAGGAATGAGCAGTTTGTCTATGTGCTTCCTTCAGATTATGCATTCGACAACCATTTTAATAAAGTAGAGCTATGGATTCCTATAGAGAAACAATTCTAATGTCAGATTATAAATCAATATATCAAATAAACCAGAACGATGCTGTACAGTGACAGTATTGTTCTGGTTTATTTGAATTTACTTATTATATTTTCAGAATGAAAAAATTATTATTTCCAGTCCGTATGGAATGTACCTGCTTTATCTTTTCTTTCATATGTGTGTGCTCCAAAATAATCACGCTGTGCCTGGATAAGGTTAGCAGGAAGATCTTTCGCAGTATATGAATCAAAATAGTTGATTGCAGAAGCAAAAGTCGGTACCGGTGTACCTGTCAAAATTGCAGTTGATGCAACCGTTCTTAAACTTTGCTGATATTTTTCAACAATCCCTTTAAAATAAGGATCAAGCAATAAATTCTGAAGATCATTATCAAGATCATATGCGTCTTTGATCTTTTGTAAGAACTGTGCACGTATAATACACCCTTCACGCCAGATCATTGCGAGATCACCAAGCTGTAAGTCCCAGTTATAGCTGTCTGAAGCTTCTTTCATCTGTGCAAATCCTTGAGCATAACAACAAATCTTACTCATATATAATGCTTCACGAATGGCTTCAAGGAATTCATCCTTATTTCCTTCAAAATTATTCTTTTCATTTTGAATAGCTTCATGCGCAATTACACGTTCATCTTTTTGACTTGATATCGTTCTGGCAAATACAGATTCGGTAATAATCGTTAATGGAACCCCTAAGTCAAGCGCATTAATTGATGTCCACTTACCTGTACCTTTTTGTCCTGCTTTGTCCAGTACTTTCTCTACAAGCGGTGTGCCATCTTCATCTAGCTTATTAAAGATATCAGCCGTAATTTCGATAAGATAGCTATCTAGCTCTCCTTCATTCCATGTCTTAAATGTTTCTGCAATTTCTTGATGTGACATATTGAGTACATTCTTCATCAGATCATAGCTTTCTGCTATAAGCTGCATATCCGCATATTCTATACCGTTATGTACCATCTTCACATAATGTCCAGCTCCATCTGGACCAATATAAGCGACACACGGCTTGCCATCCTTAGCTTTTGCTGCAATAGATTCTAGAATCGGTTTAACGAGTTCATAAGCTTCCTTCTGACCACCTGGCATGATAGATGGACCGTGAAGTGCGCCTTCTTCACCACCAGAAACACCCGTTCCGATAAAGTTGATTCCTTTTTCAGAAAGATAGACATTACGTCGAATCGTATCATTATAATTGGTATTGCCGCCGTCAATTAGAATGTCACCTTTATCTAATAATGGCAATAGACTTTCAATTGTCGCATCTGTTGCTTCTCCTGCTTTAACCATCATCATAATCTTTCGGGGAGTTTCAAGACTATTTACGAATTCTTCCAAAGTATATGTCGGATGAATATTCTTACCAGTTGATTCTTTCATCATTAAGTCTGTTTTGTCACTTGAACGATTATAGACTGAAACAGAATTACCTCTCGATTCAATATTCCATGCAAGATTTTTACCCATAACTGCAAGACCAATAACACCTATTTGTTGTTTACTCATACTCTACCTCTTTCAATAATTATTCCATTTCATTATAACATATTGTAATGTCACTTTGATTAAACAAGCTTGATGATTTCAAGGACCTGTTCTGTTAATTTCTCCATCTCCGTAACTGCAATTCTTTCATTTACTGTATGAATCTTCTCATAACCAACCGCAAGAACAACTGTTGGAACACCATAACTATTAATAAAGTTGGCATCACTACCGCCACCATTGGATACCACCTCAGGCGTTCGACCGATATTAAGTGCTGATTGCTGTGCTATCTTTATTACTTCGCTTTCTTCAGGTACATGGAATGATGGATAATTCACAGTAACTTCTACGTCTGCTGACCCACCAAGTTCTGCAGCGGCTGTTAAAAATGCCTCTTTCATGTGCTGTACTTGTTGATGCATCTTTTCCTCATCCAGGCTTCTTGCTTCAGCGAGTATAAAGCAGCTGTCAGCTACAATATTCGTTTTTTCTCCACCTTCTATACGGCCAATATTTGCAGTAGTTTCACCATCTATTCTTCCGAGCTTCATATTACTGATTGCACGTGAAGCTATATTAATTGCACTTACACCTTTTTCAGGCTCAACACCAGCGTGTGCTGTAACACCTTTAATAGTGACATTTAATGATGCATTATTAGGGGCTCTATTGACGATTGTACCGACTTTGTTACCTGCATCCAATGCAAATCCATAGCCGTCAACTAATTTACTACCATCTAAAGCTCTAGCCCCGACTAGTGATGACTCCTCTCCTACAGTAATCACGATTTGAATTTCACCATGGTCACGATGCTCTTCTTGCAATGTCTGAATCGTTTCGATAATTGCTGCAATACCTGCTTTATCATCCGCACCAAGAATGGTACTACCATCAGTATGGATGATACCATCGGTTACAATCGGTTCTATACCTTGACCAGGTGTCACCGTATCCATGTGACAAGATAATAATATCGGTTTTTGATCTGTGTTTCCTTTTAATGTAATAAAAAGATTGCCCGCACCAAAACCTGTCTTTTGCTGAGTGTCATCTTCTTCTACTTGCAGTCCGAGCTCTGAAAATACATTTTTAAGGTGATCAGCGATTGCTCTTTCATGTCCTGTTTCACTATCAATCTTGACAAGACTTTTAAATGTTTCTACTAATCGTTCAGTATCCATATCATCTCTCCTTTTTTTTCGTTACTACTAATGTACCAAAGGTTAGGTAAACAGAAAAGTCTAAGCATTGGCATGAGACATTTGTTATAATTATTTTAATACTTATGAAAGGATGGTTTCCTTGAACAAAAATCTTTTACGTTTTACAATCATCATTTTACTTGTACTTATAGTATCTGCTCTTATTTTAAGCAGTGTACTACCATATTTAACGAACTAAAAAATCAGGACTGCGTCCTGATTTTTTAGTAGAGTTTTAGTGATCCAAAATTTGATTTAATCTCAAGATACTGCTCAATCTCATTCAGAAGCTGGATTAAAGCTGCTCTTGATTTCAACTGTTTATTATTCATCGGTAAAGGATACTTTTCAACATCCAGCATAATAGCATATAGGTCATGTAATCGGATAGCAGTGAAATTGTTGCTGGATATATTGCTTGATAAGTCTTGTAATAGATTACTACAATTAACATGAAGCTTATCACTATGGTCCATCTGGTTAATTAGGTCCACCATCCGTAACAGAAGTTCAAGCTGTGCTTCACGCATATTAAAGTAATGATAGTATGAATTTTCATTTCTTGTAAAATGATTCTCCACTTCTGTATATGCTACAGATTTAGCACGTTCTATCGTCTGATGCAGCTTAACAATCTGTTGTTTATCTAGTGCTATTTCTGGATAGATAAGCGCATCACTCAACTTTGAGACGATGACCTGAAACTCTGCTTCGATTTCTTTCTTATACTCATTCAATCGCATTGATAAGTCCGGCATATATAGATTAAGCAATAATGCAATGCCAAGTCCGACGACAATCAAAGTTATTTCATTGATTATTACGTGTCGGTTTATATAACCAAAATTAAAACAATGTAGAATGATGACACAACTGGTGACTACACCTTCTTCAATACCGAACATAACAGTCACTGGAATAAAGACTAGTACAAGTAAACCGAGCACGACTGGATTAAACCCAAGATGCGTAAAGAATAGATAAGAAAACAGTAATCCTAGCATACACGAAAAGAAACGCGCGCTGGCTGCCTGCAATGACTTTACACGTGTATTTTTTACACATAAAACAACCAGGATGGCTGCTGATGCGTAATTATCAAGTCCTAATAACTTACAGATAATTACACCCAGAGCCATCCCGAATGCTGTCTTTATCGTTCTGAATCCAATACGATAAGGTCTAATCTTCATCTATTAACGCTCTTCGCAATGCTCTTCGAATAATGCTTGAATATTTGTAATAACACTCATAGGATCATGACCTTCAATTTCATGTCTTTCAATCATAGAGATAATCTTACCATCTTTAAGTAATGCAAATGATGGACTGCTTGGTGGATAACCTTCGAAATATTCACGCGCTGTAGCAGTTGCTTCTTTATCCTGACCTGCAAATACTGTTACAAGCTGATCCGGTAATTTATCATAGTGAACAGCATGAGCTGCAGCTGGACGAGCTATTCCACCCGCACACCCACAAACCGAATTAATCATAACAAAAGTTGTACCAGGCTTATCGAATGTTTCATTTACCGCTTCAGACGTCGTTAATTGTTTATACCCTGCATTCTCAATCTCTTGACGCGCTGTGTTAACAAAATCTTCCATATACATATTGAAATTCATATCCATTGATATAACACCTCTTCTAAATTGATACAACTATCATAACGAATAAAGCCTGTTAAATCTAGTGATTAATTCGTGAAATTTTAACACATATAGATAAGCTTTTAATTCATTCTGCTACCGACATTAAAAGAAAAGCACCTGCAAAAATCTTTTGTAGGTGCTTAGAATAGCTCTTAACGTCTCGAAATCAAAGAATGTTCATTCAAACTAAATGTACTACGTACACGCATCATCTGATCAATACGTTCTTCAGCTAAGCGTTCTGCTGCTAAAGCTGTTGAAATGTTATCACGTTTCGCGATTTCAAATACTTTATCCATCTGATCATAGATTTCATTGACTTTTTTTGTTGCACGGTCCTGGTTATAGCCGCTTAACTCATCAGCTACATTAATAACTCCCCCAGAGTTTACAACAAAGTCTGGTGCATAGATAATATTTCTTTCTTTAAGCATCGCTGCATGGATTTCCATATCCTTCAGCTGGTTATTCGAAGATCCACACACTGCCTTAACTTTCAGTTGTGGAATTGTATCATCGTTTAGAACAGCGCCTAATGCACATGGTGCAAAGATATCCGCTTCAACAGAATAGATTTCCTCAGGCTTCACTGCAGTTGCGCCGAAGTCATTCACCGCGCGATCAATTGATTCCTGGAAGATATCTGTAACGATTAGTTTCGCACCTTCTTCGTGTAAATATTTACATAAAGTATAAGACACATTTCCTACACCTTGTACAGAAATCGTCTTACCTGCTAAGCTGTCATCGCCAAATGCTTCTTTGGCCGTACGTTTCATCGCACGATATACGCCTAACGCTGTCATCGGGCTTGGATTACCGCTTGATCCATAACTTTCTGATAATCCTACAACATAGTCAGTTTCTGCATATATCGTGTCCATATCTGTAACGGATGTACCGACATCTTCTGCAGTAATATAACGACCATTTAGACTTTGGATATAACGTCCTAACGCTCTGAACATCGCTTCAGACTTATCTTTCTTAGGATCGCCGATGACAACCGTCTTCGCACCACCTAGATTAAGTCCCGCTGCTGCGTTCTTATACGTCATTCCACGAGCTAATCGAAGCGCGTCTTCAATTGCTTCTTCTTCACTATTATATGGCCACATTCTGCATCCCCCAAGTGCAGGACCTAGCGTTGAATCATGTATTGCTATGATTGCTTTAAGACCGCTCGCCTTATCCTGACAGAATACAACCTGCTCATAATCGTATCGTTCTAATGTTTCAAATATCATTGCTATTCCCCTTTTCAGATCAAGATATGTAACTGCTTACATTTTTATTATAGTACTAACAATTAAATATTTCAATTTACGAAGTTTTATTAGATTGCAGCATATTTTTCGACTATCAAATTAATACAATCATGTTATAATAACGATATATAAAAATGAAATTGGTGATGTTTTGAAAAAGGTTATTGCATTGATGGTGCTTGTTGTTCCAATCTATTTGGCTGGATTAGGTATTAAATGGATGAGAGATGCACTTTTTGGTATTCTTGTTCCAGAGCTCCATTATATTTGGCTACAATTTATTATTGGGTTTGTTTTGATGGTGCTTGGTGTTAGTTTTGTCGGTGGATATATACTGCACATCGAAAAGAAAAGTAAACGAGCACAGCAAAAGTTCCGTAAATAATTATATTCAAAAAATCGAGATGCTGTAAACTCAGCTCTCGATTTTTTTCGTTCGTTTTAATTGGACTGCACGTTCAACTTCATCTGTAATAATCCCGGTAACACTGCTACTCATCCATGTCTTCAGATCTTTTTCTTTGTTTACTGTATATACTCTTGCTGGAAGTTCATTATGTTCTAGTTCAACAAGGTGATCAATCGTGATATGCTTTGCATTCGGATGGATACTCTTTATATTATGACTTGTCTTATAGTCCCAAGGTGACGTATGATATCTATCAAATAACAAAGCAGTTTCGTATGATGAATCTAACGCTTCCATCTTAACTAAACTTTCAATATTAAAGCTTGATATGATAATCTGATCAATAATATCATAACGCGTTAATAGTTCATGTAATTTTATCTCTATCTTACCTGCTTCAGCTTTAATTTCGATATTTAATAGCTTATTATGCTTTTTCACGATATCTAAAACTTCACTGAGTAGCGGCACCTTTTCATCAGTCACATTAAAGAGGCCGTTCTTAATGTTAAACTGCTGAATTTCATCAAATGACATTTCTACAACTTTTCCTCTTCCAGTTGTTGTTCGGTTGATTGTATGATCATGAATCACAACGATCTGTTCATCTTTGGTCAGATGTATATCTAATTCGAAGCCGTCTGCACCATATTCGACTGCCTTATTAAAGGCAAGTAATGAGTTTTCTGGGTATTTAGCGGAATATCCTCGGTGTGCAAATATCATTACCATAACTATCCATCCTTCAGAAATTTAATAAGTTCACCAATTGTCGGCTTTATGTATCTGCCCTGCTCCTTAAAAATTTGTTCTAACCCATTGCTCCATGCTTTTTCTATCGCATGGCGAATAGACCTTTCAACATTCGCCGATTTCACTTGATGTAATTCAGCGATTTCAGGATATAACATGATCGTCAGTTGAATTTTCTCATTTGGATGTTTGCTCACAATATCAAGTGCATCCTTTAAATATCTTGTTCCTTTATGTTTGTCGTTAAAGCCTAAGTTATTCAACAGCTGATCTGTATGATCAACAAAATCCATATTGCAAATTTGATAGATTCTGCTGATAAAATTATCAAAATTAATCGGCTTAAGTATGAAATAATCGACACCTAACGACATCGCCTCTCTTAAAATCGAGTCTTTGCCAAAGGCGCTTAAACAGATTATCTTATACTCATGAGATCTAGGAATATATTTTTCAAGTAAGCCAATACCATCAATGTACGGGAGAATCAGATCAAGTAGAAGTAGATCAAAATCGCATGTTTCAATCATGTGCACTGCATCTTTTCCATTATGACACATCGCTACGACCTTCATGTCATATTGTTCTAGATAGGACTTGATCGAGAGTGCTAATTCCCTTGAATCATCAACTATTGCAACTTTAAGTACCATATTATCCCTCTTCTACTTAGTGTTTTGAGCAATTAATTCTGCTGCATGATCAAGCGTTAACGGTGTGACCTCTACCCCCGATATCATTCTTGCAACTTCATGAATTCTCATCTCTCCATCAAGTTCTGTAATCTGAGTAATCGTGCGATCATCATGTTCGATCTTCTCTATATAGAGATGATGATCACTGATTGCAGCAACCTGAGGCAAATGTGATATGCATATCACTTGAATATACTCAGATATATCATGCATCTTTTCAGCCATTTTCTGTGCTACTTTACCTGAAACGCCAGTGTCTACTTCATCAAACAATATAGCAGTCTTTCCTTTTGATTCTGCAAATATACTCTTTAGGGCTAACATAATACGAGAAAGTTCCCCACCTGAAGCAATTTTATATAATGGTTTCAAAGGTTCACCTTTATTTGGACTAATCATAAATTCCAATGACTCGATTCCTTCACTTGTCGGTTCAGTTTTATGGAAAGCCATTTCAAAGTTTGCACCTTTCATCTCAAGATGGTGGATCTCATCTAAAATGTTATCTCTGAGACTCTGCGCAACGCGTCGTCTTGCTTTGCTCAGTTGTGACCCTGAAGTCATAACTTTGTCGTATAGGTGTGCGATAGCCTGGTGAAGTTGCGTTGTCGATTCTTCGATATTTTCTATTTTATTGATTTCCGCTTGCAGTTCCTCAATAAATGGAATTAGATCATTTAAGGATTTACCATACTTTCGTTCTAAAAATTGGATATCATTCAAACGAGCTTGTAAATCATTAAGCTCCTGTTCATCATAATCGTTATTCGAAAGTGCATCATGTAATGTATGCTTTGTGTCATCTAAAATATAATATAGCCCTTCTACTTCTTCTTTTGTTTTATCAAACTTTTCAGGAATAATTGCACTTACTTCTGTCAGCTGCTCTTTAAAATCAAACAATAATTCCAGTAATTTTCCCTCATCATTAAGCAGCGTTATCGATTTCGATAAGACATCGTTTAATTTTTCAAAGTTTTCAAGTCGGTTAATCTCTTCTTCTAAACGTTCTTTTTCATTCACCACAAGATTTTTATCCGATAACTCTTTATACTGATATTTTATCAGATCAAGTCTTTGAAGCAGTGCTTCATCTTTTTGCTGGAGCTGTTCTAGCTCCTTCTGTTTCTCTTTGTAGTCAAAGTAATACGCTCTGTATTCTTCATATAACTTCTGATAGTCCTGCTCTGAATATTCATCGAGCAGCATAATATGATATTTCGGTTTTAGTAGATGCTGTGTTTCGTGTTGTCCATGAATATCAAGAAGCTCTTGCATAACTTCACGAAGTTCAGTTAACGTTATCAGGTGGTTATTTATTCTACAAAGACTTTTACCGCTTTTAAAAATTTCGCGCTTGACAAGCATAAAATCATCGAGTGGTATCTCTTTTTGTTCAAGCAGGTATATCACCTTATCATTGTTCTCAATATCAAATACACCTTCTACAACTGCTTTTTTTTCTCCATGACGAACCATAGTCTGACTCGCACGCATTCCAATCAACTGCCCAATCGCATCAATAATAATTGACTTTCCTGCCCCAGTTTCTCCACTTAATACTGTTAAGCCATTTTTAAGTTCAATCTCTAATGATTCAATAATTGCAAACTGCTGAATAGATAATGAAACAAGCATCTAATACCCCCATTATAACATGTTAAAAATACGTTCCGTAACCTGCGCTGCAGCAGATTTATCTCTACATATCAATAAGCATGTGTCATCTCCACAAATTGTACCGATTACTTCATCCCATTCAAGCTGATCAATGATGGCTCCAATGGATTGTGCATTACCTGGTAATGTCTTTAAGACGAGTAAGTTCTCCGTACCATCTAGTTTTACAAAAGAATCCATCAAATATCGTCCGAGTTTATCAATCGGGTGATACTTGCGATCTCTTGGTAGAGAATATACATATTGTCCGTCCTTAGTCGGTACTTTAATAAGCTGTAGCTCTTTTATATCTCTCGAAATGGTTGCCTGAGTTACATTTAGGTTGATTTCATTTAATTTTTCTACCAGTTCTTCCTGTGTTTCAATATGCTGATTAGAAATGATCTCTCTAATTTTAATTTGTCGCATCGTCTTGTTGGCCATTGCGCACCTCCATGTGCATATTTATACATTATATTCTATCATAGACATGTATCATTGTATATGAAAAAACCACTGACCTAACAGTGGTTTAAAGTATTAAAAGCTTCATTTATGATGGATATAATATCAGTATCCTTAAAAATTTGCTGTCTATTATGTGAATGATTATCCATCGTACCCCTCTCAAATTTAAGATGCAATAAATATTCAATATTCCCCTTAGTCCCCGAGATTGGAGAATACGTAAGGTTTTGAGGGAGCAGATTATAATCAGTTGCATAATTCAATACTTTTTGGATTACATTTATATGTGTATCCTTCGACTTGACGATACCTTTATCAACCTGTTCTTTATGGGCTTCAAACTGTGGTTTGATCAGCGCAATTATATCACTGCCATCTTTAATAACTTCGACAAGTGTCTTAAATATAAGCGATAGAGAGATAAAGCTGACATCAATGCTTACAAAGTCAGGAATAGGATCAAATAAATCACGCGAAACATATCTAAAGTTTGTCTGTTCCATTACTGTGACTTTCGGATGAATACGAAGACGGTAATCCAGCTGGTTTGTTCCGACATCGAGCGCATATACATGTTTTGCACCATTTTGAAGTGCACAGTCCGTGAAACCTCCTGTAGAGGATCCTATATCGAGATGAACGCGATCATTTATATCGAGATCAAATTGCTGTAGTGCTTTCTCTAATTTCAGTCCGCCTCTACTTACATATTTTTTTCGTTGATCCTTAACTCGTATTCTTATCTTTAGCGGATCAATCTTTTCACCAGCAGTATCAATACGTATATTATCATCAAAAACGAGTCCTGCCATTATTGCACGCATTGCAGCATCCTTCGTCTGATAATAATCTTGAGCTACAAGATATTCATCTATCCTAACTTTCTTCATGTAATATCGCCAACTGCTTTATTTCATGGATAAGATTTGCTTTATTAATACCAATATCGTCAAGCAGCATAGAAACATCCCCATGCTCTATATACTCATCGTCGATTCCAATACGTGTTACGTGGACATTCAAGTGTAAATCAGAATAATAATTGCTAACAGCTGCTCCAAAACCACCACTTAACATTGCTTCTTCTACCGTCAATACAGGGATATTACGTTTAGCAGCGGCATCTAGATACTGGTAATCTAAAGGCTTAATGAAACGTGCATTTACAACTTCGATGCTGACTCCTTCTTTTAGAAGCTCTTCTCTGACTGCTTCAATGAGCTTTAATGTCGGACCGAAACTTAATACGATTACATCAGTGCCTTCATGAAGCACTTCCCAGTTGCCTCGCACGATACTTTTTGGTGTTGCATCTACTTTCACACCATATCCATTACCACGGGGATAACGAATCGCTATAGGGCCCTCATATTCATAAAATGCATTATGTAAGAGATGATACGCTTCATTTTCATCCTTCGGCATCATAACAGTCATATTCGGCATATGCGTCAAGAAAGAGATATCGAAGACACCTTGATGTGTCTCCCCGTCCGCACCTACAAGTCCAGAGCGGTCGATACCAAAAACTACATGTAAGTTCTGTCTATCCACGTCATGCAGCATTTGATCATATGCCCGTTGTAAAAATGTCGAATAAATCGCAACGTAAGGTTTCATACCGTTAGCAGCCATTCCTGCCGCCATTGTAACCGCATGTTGTTCTGCTATCCCTACATCAAAAAACTGTTGCGGAAGTTCTTTTTGAAACTTCGTGAGCTTACTTCCGACAGGCATCGCAGGCGTAATGGCTGCGATCGTCTTGTCTCTTTCTGCAAATGACTGCACAGTATCACTAAAAAACTGACTCCAAGAAGGGCCTTGTACACTTCCCTTCAAGACCTCACCTGTCTCAAGTTTATATGGACCTAGACCATGCCATGTGCCGATCTTATCATTTTCTGCCGGATGATAGCCTTTCCCTTTTTTCGTAATGACGTGAACTATTACTGGGCCATCAATGCGTTTTGAAGTCAGTAATGCTTCCTCAAGCTCCTTATAGTTATGACCATCTACCGGTCCAATATATTTAATACCTAACTCTTCAAAAAAGATACCGTTGACGACAAGATATTTTAAACTGTCTTTCACACGATCTGCCGAATCTCTAAGTTTATGTCCTCCTGGAAGTTTGCTCAAGAAGAGATCAATATCACTTTTAGCACGATTATAGTTCGAGTTCGTTCTTAATCTTCCGAACATATTATGCATTGCCCCGACATTCGGTGCGATACTCATTTCGTTATCATTTAAAATGATTGTCATATTCGTTTTATCATGACCAATATGATTTAATGCTTCTAAGGCCATTCCACCTGTTAACGCTCCATCTCCAATGATGGGCACTACTTCATAATGCTGCTGCTGAATATCACGCGCTTTCGCCATTCCCATCGCTGCTGATAAAGAAGTAGAACTATGCCCTGCTTCCCATACATCATGTTTACTTTCATTCAGCTTTGGAAACCCGCTTAATCCTTTATATTGACGTAATGTATCGAACTGCTCTGCTCGACCTGTCAAAATCTTATGGATATATGCCTGATGGCCGACATCAAATATCAATTTATCTTCTGGACTATTAAATACTTTATGGAGTGCGATCGTCAGTTCAACGACCCCTAGATTTGCACCAATATGTCCACCTGTAACTGCACACTTTTCTATTAGAAAGGTTCTTATGTCCTGACTTAATCCATCTAATTCTTCATATGATAAATCCTTTAAAAAGGAAGGATCTTTAATCTTTGTAACGTCCATTACTTCCCCACCTACAGTCTATACTTTAGTAATCCCTATTATAACACTCTTTTGTAAGTCATGAAAAATAAAAAAAGCCTTCACAGGCTTTAATTATTTGTTTCTTTCGATAATAAATCTTATAAGCTGTAGCAAGCCATCATTAACTGGACATAACGCTTGTACTAGTTTTTCTGTATGTTCAAATTTTTCTTTCAGCAGTGCTTTAGATTGTTCAAGGCCGAGCAATGAAACATAAGTACTTTTATCATTTTCGACATCACTGCCTACAGGTTTACCAATCTCTTCAAATGAGCCTTCAACATCTAATATATCATCCTGTATTTGAAACATGAGCCCCACATTTCTTCCAATTTGGTCTAGAAGCTGCATCTTTTCGTCCGAAAGCTTCATGATTATCCCTGCTGCAACGAATGCCGCTCTAATCAGCTCACCTGTCTTATAACTATGTACTCGTTCCAGCTGATTGAGTCCGAGTGCCTGATGTTCGCCTTCCATATCAAGCATTTGTCCGTAAACCATTCCTTTAGAGCCAGCAGCTTCACTTAACAGACTTATAAGCGGCAGCTTGATATCTGCATCAAACTTACTTTCTGTAATCATACGAAAGCTGTCTGTCAATAATGCGTCCCCGGCTAATATTGCTGTTGCTTCATCAAAATGCTTATGATTTGTTAATTTACCTCGTCTATAATCATCATTATCCATGGCAGGTAAATCATCATGGATAAGCGAATACGTGTGGATCATCTCTAAAGCCACACCAAAAGATAGACCGTCAACAGCATTACCACCCAAACTATCTATAGTCGTCAAGACAAATAATGGGCGTATCCTCTTGCCACCAGCACTTAATGAATAGTGCATGGAGTCAAATAACCGGTTGTCCTTTGAGTTATATAACCCTGCAATCACATCTTCAATATTTTGGAGAAACTGTTTATTCATCTGGATTTTCCTCAGCACTATTCAGCTTGGTAAGCTTCGCTTCTGCTTCAGTAAGCTTCATTTGGCAGGCTTGAGATAATTTTACACCTTGTTCATACAGTTCTATAGATTTTTCTAGACTCACCTGTTCATCGTCAAGCGCTTTAACGATTGATTCCAGCTGCTGCATCATTTCTTCAAATGTCTTAGCCATGATAATCACCTCTTATTTATTAATATGCATCACTTCTGCCTTAATTTCCCCATCATTAAGCTGTATATGTACATAATCATGTTCATTCACATCATCTACAGATTTAATAATCTTATCCTCACTTCGCACAATCGCATAGCCTCGTAATAAAGTCTCTGCTGGACTTAAAGATGACAGTAAAGCGATATGGTGTTTGAGCTGCTGATGATAGTTTGACAGCTTATATGATAGCATTCGATTCATAACATTCTGCATCGAATGAATCTGCTCATATTGATACTTTAATTTCGTATTCAACTTCTGCGCATCAATTTTATTCGAAATGAAATGAAAATCCATCTTATTCTGATTGATCAAATTAAATGATGCATGCTTCATTCTCTGCTCAAACTCATCTATTTTCTGCATCTTCTGTTCGATCAGCATATATGGATTTTTAAAGATATAATATGAAGAAAGATAATTTAATCGTTCATTATTATGCTTTAGTCTTTGGTTCATTGCGCGCAGCATCGTGATATCTACTTGCTTTAACCCGACGAGCAGCTCTTTGCTATCTGGTGTTGCCATTACGGCTGCTGCAGTCGGAGTAGGGGCTCTGTGATCTGCCACTAAGTCACTGAGTGTAGTGTCCGTTTCATGTCCCACTGCAGAAATGACCGGTGTATTACATGCATATATCGCTTCGACGACAATTTCTTCGTTGAACGCCCACAAATCCTCAATAGAACCCCCACCACGTCCCACGATAATAACATCGGCACCTAACTGATCAGCTGCATTTAAATTATTGACGATATCATCTTTTGCTGCTTCACCTTGAACGATTGTTGAAATATACGTAACTTCCGCTAAAGGATAGCGTCTGGATAACGTCGTTCTAATATCTTGTACAGCAGCTCCAGTACTCGCTGTAAGCACCGCGATATGTTCAGGATATTTTGGTAGCTGTTTCTTATTTTCTACATTAAAATAACCTTTTTCGAAATACTTTTTCTTCAAAGCTTCTAGTCGTTCATATAATATACCAATACCATCTAATCGAATATCTTTGGCATAAAGTTGATAGCTCCCTCTACTTTCGTATACACTGATACGTCCCGTAATAAGAACACTGTCTCCTTCTTTTGGAGAGAAAGTAAGCTGTGCTGCATCACGCTTAAACATCATACAGCTAATAACACCGTCATTATCTTTTAATGCAAAATAAAGATGGCCACTTGAATGACGCTTAAAATTTGACAGTTCACCCTTAATATAGACATTTGTTAAATAAGGATCTTTATCAAACTTCGTTTTAATATATCTCGTTAATGCACTTACACTTAGATACTTCTCCATAATTATCACTACGCCTTATTTTTAATAATTTCACTCAAAACTCCGTTGATAAACTTATAGCTTTCATCGTCGCTAAATTTCTTCGCTAAGTTCACTGCTTCGTTGACAATTACTTTTTCTGGTGCATCTGTATACAGTAATTCAAATGCGCTTAGTCTCAGTATAATACGGTCAATTTTATTGAGGCGCTCTAATGCCCATGACTTCAGGTGTGGCGTAATCTTGTCATCCAGTTCATTTTGTTTTGAACTGACACCACGAACTAATTCATCAGCAAATACATCTCTGTTTGGAGGTTCCACGATAAAACGTGTTGCATCTTCCACTGATATTTCGTGCGCTTCATTTTCTATCTGAAATAATATTTGTATCGCATGTTCTCTAGATTCTGTTCTCGACATAAAGTTTCTCCTTCAATCAAAAAGGGATGCAAGCATCCCTGATTAATTCTCTTTAAATTTAACATTTACAATATGGATATTTATTTGTGACGGCTCAATCGCAGTCATATTTCCTAGTGCATTCTTGATTGCTTTTTGTACAAGTGTAGCAGTCTTTGCAATCTTTGTACCATAGTCAAATGCGCAGTACGCATCTAGAACTATCGTGTCATCTTTCGTATCAACTTGTACACCACGTTGATTTTTAACACCAAGCTTTTCTAAAGATTTACTTTTTTGTACAAGTGACACACCTTTCACTTCTGAAACTGCAATTGAGGCAATGAGTTCAATAACACTTGGCGCAATTTCAACTGTCCCAAGATTACCTTTTTTATTTGTTTCGATCATGACATAACCTCCTGTCTATAACAATAACTATACCATGAATTTATTATAAAATAAAAACAGAAATTAAAAAACGCTAAACGCGTTTTTAATCTGACAATATATTGTTGTCTTCAAGAAATTTAGTGTTGTAGTCATTTGAACGAAATGTTTCATTCTGAATTAATGCCATATGGAATGGAATCGTTGTATCTATACCTAATATAATAAATTCTGAGAGCGCTCGATACGCTGAGTTTAGTGCAGTTTCTCGGTCTTTATCATGAACGATAAGCTTGGCAACCATCGAATCATAAAAAGGTGGAATGCTGTAGTTTGTGTAACATGCCGAATCTACTCTGACACCATAACCCCCAGGAGCAATATACTGGGTAATTAACCCTGGAGAAGGCATAAAATTATGATATGGATTTTCTGCGTTGATTCTAAATTCAATCGCATGACCGTTAACCTTTATCTCTTCTTGTGTCATCGTAAGTTTTTCACCACTCGCAATTTTTATCTGCCATCTAACAAGATCTGTCGCTGTCACCATTTCTGTAACTGGATGCTCAACTTGAATACGCGTGTTCATCTCCATGAAATAAAATTGCTTCGTATCTATATCATATATAAATTCAACAGTTCCGGCACCTTCATAGTTAACAGCTTTAGCTGCATTAATTGCTGCCTGACCCATCGCATATCGCGTAGCTTCATCAATATATGGCGAAGGACTTTCTTCGACGAGTTTCTGCATACGACGCTGTATCGTACAGTCACGTTCCCCGAAATGCAGTGTATTACCATATTGATCCGCAAGGACTTGAATTTCTACATGACGGAAATTTTCTATAAACTTTTCTAAGTATAAGCCTTTATTTCCGAATGCAGTTTCTGCCTCCTGTTCTGTCATACGATAGCCATCTCTTAACTCCTGCTCATTCCTGGCAACACGTATGCCTTTGCCACCACCGCCAGCAGTCGCTTTAATTATGACCGGATAACTCATGGTTTCAGCAAGTTTTAGCGCACTTTCAACATCTTCCAGTAACCCATCGCTCCCAGGCACCACTGGAACACCAGCTTTTATCATCTCTTTTTTAGCAACGTCTTTAATTCCCATCTTACTGATTGATTGATGACTTGGGCCGATAAACTTAATTTGGCATGCCTCACACATTTCGGCAAACCGTGCATTCTCTGCTAGAAAGCCATAACCTGGATGAATCCCATCACATCCTGTACTACTCGCAATCATCAGTATGTTCGGGATATTCAAATAAGAGTCTTTAGACTGTTTCGGACCTACACAATATGCTTCATCAGCAAGCTGTGTATGTAGTGCATCTCTATCAGCTTCTGAATAGATAGCAACGGACTGGATTCCTAAATCTTTAAGTGCTCGAATGATACGTACCGCTATCTCTCCTCGATTTGCCACTAATACCTTCTTCATATCACTTCACCTTGAAGAGGGGCTGACCATATTCTACCAGCTGACCATCTTCAACTAAAATTTCAATGATTTCTCCACTTACTTCAGCTTGAATTTCATTGAACAGTTTCATCGCTTCTAAAATGCACACAATACTATCATTCGTCACCTTATCCCCTACCTTAACATAAGGATCCGCTTCAGGGGATGGAGATTTATAAAATGTTCCAACCATAGGCGCATTAATCGTAATAGTATCTTCATTATGTTCTTCAGTCGTAGTTATCTCTTTAACTTGAATTTGCTCCTGTGTCAGTTGCTTTACAGGTGCTGCCACCTTTTCTTTTTCTTTCTTCAATACAACCTTCAATTCTTTATCTTCATAATTAAATTCAGTGATTTCTGATCTATCGACCATATCAATCAGTAATTTTATATGTTCAAGATTCATAAGATACTCCTTTATACATAGTTTTAAGACTAGCTACTAATCAATTGTAAACTAGTGGTCTGACCAATTCAACAATAAAAATAAAAAAGACATGTATAAAAACATGTCTTTCATAAAAATTATCCTCGAGATACGTAAGAACCATCTGTTGTGTTGATAATTAATGTATCCCCTTCATTAACAAATAAAGGTACGTTTAATGTGTATCCAGTTTCAACAGTAGCAGCTTTCGTCGCACCTTGAGCTGTATCACCTTTAATACCAGGTTCAGTCTCAGTAACTTGAAGCGTCACTGTATTCGGTAATTCAACACCTAAAGTTTCCCCTTCATACATCTGGATATGAACTTCCATATTTTCTTTCAGGAACTTTAATTCATATTCAATTGTATCCTCAGATAATTCAATCTGTTCATATGATTCAGTATCCATAAATACATGCTGATCGCCTGAAGCATATAAATACTGCATGCGTTTGTTGTCAATTTGAGCTTTTCCGACTTTTTCTCCTGCACGGAATGTCTTTTCCTGGATTGCACCTGTTCTTAAATTTCTTAGCTTTGAACGTACAAATGCAGCACCTTTTCCCGGTTTAACGTGCTGGAATTCAATAACACGCCATATACCATTATCTACTTCGATTGTTAAACCTGTCTTAAAATCATTTACTGAAATCATGAATTTTCCTCCTCAATATACCTACTATAAAATAATAAGGTCTTTTGTGGAATGTGTAAAGCGCTTTAGACCATTTTTAGTGACTAAAACATCATCTTCTATACGAACGCCACCTAAACCTGGCACATAGATTCCGGGTTCAAGCGTTACACACATATTTTCTTCCAAAGTATGAGAAGAACGTTGTGAAAGCATAGGGTTTTCATGCACTTCAAGTCCAATGCCGTGTCCAAGACTATGGCCAAATGCGTCTCCATAACCATATCCTGCAATCACGTCTCTCGCAATTTTATCCGCTTCAACGCCAGTCATTCCAGGTTTAATTTCGTCAAGTGCTTTAAGCTGCGATTCTAAAACAATGTTATAGATTTTAACCATCTCGTCTTGTGGCTCTCCGACTGCAATTGTTCGTGTAATATCCGAAATATAACCTTCATAAAGTGCACCATAATCAAATGTAATCATTTCACCAGATTCAATCACTTTATTACTTGCAACACCGTGTGGTAATGCACCTCTGATGCCTGATGCGACAATTGTTTCAAAAGAAGAACTTGTAGCACCTAATGCTCTCATCTTCATCTCCATCTCATTATTTAGATACATTTCAGTTACACCAGGTTTTGTAATCTTTAAAATATAATCAAACGTAGCGTCTGCGATATCCGCAGCTTTTTGTATCTGCTCGATTTCAAATGGTTCTTTTATCATTCTAATCTTTTCAATTTCACCAGTAACATCAATAAGCTCTGCACCTGTTGCAAGCTGCATGTACTCTTGGTAAGTGACAAGATTCCCTTCAAATCCTACTGTCTTTAATTCTAACTCTTTAATTACTTCAGTTATCATATTTAGTAAAGATGTTTTTTGTTTTACGATTTCAAAAGATTGTGCCTGTTTCGTTGCTTGTTCTATGTATCTGAAATCTGTAACGAGTATGTTTCTTTCCTTACTGATGATCAAGCCTGCACTACTGCCTGTGAATCCAGATAAATATCTTCTGTTATGTGGTGAAAGGACTACGACTGCGTCCAGCTGCTTTTCTTCTAATAAATGTCTGACTTTTTCTATTTTCATCTTTTTCTCCTTAGTATATGTATTTTGACTATATTTTCTGAATATATACATGTTACCATAGTATTTAGAAAAACGAATCATTCGAGGAGTAAAAAATGAAAAAATTCAAAATATTATCATTAATAATGACTTCTACTATAACACTTACTGCCTGTGGCGGAGGTGCTGAAACTGACCTAACCGAAAAATCCAAGGACTTAAATAAGGAAATTAAAGTACTAAAATCAAAAATCGAAGATCAAAAAACAGATTTAATCACCAAGCAAAACACTTTAAATGCTACTGACAATGAATTAAAACAGCTGCAAGGGAGCATGCAGATGGCTAATCATGAATATACAATGCACTTTAATTCTTATGCAGCTTCACTTGCCTTAGCGATTAAAGATTTTTCAACGATTGAAAGTAAGCTTTCAGAACAGAATGATATCCAGATAAAAGAAACACTAAGCACAATTAAATCCGACGTCAAAGGCACAATCCAGCAATATAATCATGTATTTAAAAATAGCGAACCCCCCTCAACATTTACAGATGTGCATCGCCAGGTTAATGATGCGAACCATAAATTTGATAAGGCGTTCAGTTTAATCCATAATGGCTACGAAACTTCTGATACAAAAAAAATAACGCAAGGTAAAGCGATGCTTCACGATGCGATAGATGCATTTGACAAATTAACAATTGAGTAGGTAAGCGCATGCGCTTACCTTCTTTTTAACCATTCTTCACTTCTATATTTTTCTATTAGTACAGAAACTTCCTGTTCAATCTCAGCAGTTACTTCAAAAGGCTTGAGCTTAATGTCGAGACCTTTCTCAAACCCTTCATAAAATGCTTCTTCCATCATTGCAATGGTAATCTCTTCATCGGTCAGATCAGCTATACTGACTGCTTTGGAATAGAAGCTACGTTTCATACGTTCTTTCAGTCGTTCGCTACTAAAGATGAACAAATCAAACAGTTCATCTACATCAATCGACTGTAATATTGAACCGTGCTGCAGAATCACTCCTTTTTGACGGGTCTGTGCGCTACCCGCAATCTTTTTGCCTTCAACAACTAGTTCATACCAGCTCGAAGCATCGAAACATACTGAACTTCGCGGGTCTTTTAGGCGTTCTCTATCTTCTTTCGTCCTTGGCACCGAAAATTCCGCCTGGAACCCTAAATTCTTAAACCCTTCTAACAGCCCTGTTGAAATCACTTTATAAGCAGCAGTAATCGACTCCGGCATCATAGGATGAGATTCAGGTACGATCACACTGTACGTCAGTTCTTTATCATGCAGAACTCCTCGTCCACCTGTCGCACGTCTGACAAGTCCGTATCCTCCGGTAGACACTTTATCAAGATCAATTTCTTTTTCTAGTTTTTGAAAGTAACCGATCGATAATGTTTTCGGATTCCATCCATAGAATCTGATGACAGGCGGCAGCTTTCCTTGTGCTACTAAGTTAAGCAATGCTTCATCCATCGCCATATTATAATATGGATCATTATTGTGTGTATTGATAAACAACCATTCTTCCTGCATATGCAACCCTCTTTACTGTATGTCTATAGTTTTAAAAAATACTTTGAAAATAAAGTATATTATATCTATAATATATCTATGAAATAAAAAGGAGGAATACCTGTATGAATTTCTGGTATGTGTTAGGTATTGTTCTTCTCTTACTATTCATCTATATACTTGTTAATTACTTTATTAATCGTAAAGCTGTTACTGAGTTAAGTCAAGATGAGTTTCAACAAGGGTTAAGAAGAGCACAAGTAATCGATTTACGCGAGAAGGCTGACTATGATTATGGTCATATCATCGGGGCAAGAAATATTCCGATGTCAATATTTAGAACACGTATGCTAGGTCTACGTAAAGATCAGCCCATCTACTTCGTCGATGCGAACGGTATTTCAAGCTATCGTGCTGCACGAATGATGAAGAAGCATGGATATAATGATATCTATATGCTTAAAAATGGCTATAAAGGCTGGACTGGCAAAATTAAGTCAAAATAAAACAAGGTTAAGACATGCGTCTTAACCTTGTTTTTTTATACTACTTCTCGTTTGAACCTTCATACTTTAAAACCGGTTTACGTGCTGCTAATGTTTCATCTAATCTACCGATCACCGTGTGATGTGGTGCTTCTAGTACGATATCCGGATTCTCTTCAGCTTCTTTAGCGATTTGAATCATCGTATCACAGAATGAATCTAGCGTTTCTTTTGATTCTGTTTCTGTCGGTTCGATCATCATACATTCTTCTACGTTAAGCGGGAAGTAGATTGTTGGTGGATGGAAGTTGAAGTCTAACAGGCGTTTCGCCATATCTAAAGTTCTAACACCAAGTTTCTTCTGTTTAGATCCACTAATTACGAATTCGTGCTTACAATGACGGTCATATGGTAATACGAAGTAATCCTGCAGACGACGCATCATGTAGTTCGCATTTAGCACTGCAACTTCTGAAGCTTCTTTCAGACCATCTGGACCCATCGTACGAATATACGTATAGGCACGTAAGTAGATACCAAAGTTACCATAGAAAGGTTTAACGCGACCAATTGATTGTGGTCGGTCGTTATCAAATTTAAAACCATCTTCCCCTTTAATGATATGTGGTTTTGGTAAGAATGGCACTAGATCTGCTTTCACACCCACTGGTCCAGAACCTGGTCCACCACCACCGTGAGGTCCAGTAAACGTTTTATGTAAGTTCAAGTGAACTGCGTCAAATCCCATGTCTCCAGGGCGTACTTTACTCATAATCGCATTTAAGTTTGCGCCATCATAGTATAATTTACCGCCGGCAGCATGTACGATTTCACGGATTTCTAAAATATCTTCTTCGAATAAACCTAAAGTATTTGGGTTTGTCAACATGATTGCAGCCGTATCATCACCTACAACACGCTTTAAGTCCCCGATATCAACTAGCCCGAATTCATTTGATTTAACGGTTACTGTTTCAAAGCCAGCAACTGTTGCAGATGCAGGGTTAGTACCGTGTGCTGAGTCAGGTACGATGACTTTTGTGCGGTTATGGTCTCCATTCGCTTCATGGTAAGCACGAATCATCATAAGTGCAGTCCATTCACCATGAGCCCCCGCTGCTGGTTGAAGCGTTACTTCATCCATACCTGTAATTTCTTTTAAGTGTTCTTGTAAATCGTAGATTACTTCTAAAGAACCTTGAATTGTTTTTTCATCTTGAAGCGGGTGAGCGTTCGCAAAGCCTGACATACGTGCGACTTTTTCATTAATCTTTGGATTGTACTTCATCGTACAAGAACCTAGTGGATAGAACCCAGAGTCTACACCATGGTTTTTATTTGAAAGTTCGGTATAATGACGCATTAAATCTAGTTCCGCTACTTCAGGCAGCATCGGGCGTTCTTTACGGATGAACTTACTATCTAATAAATCTTCGACTTTTTTATTTTCTACTTCTAATTCTGGTAATGAATAGCTGAAACGATTTTCTTTTGAACGTTCAAAAATTAACGGAGAGCTTCCTTTAAGCATTGAACACACCTACTTTCGCGATAAATGTATCAATTTCTTCTTTCGTACGTAATTCAGTTACTGCAATTAACATATGGTTATGATATGTCTCTTCAACTTGACCTAAGTCATATCCACCAATAAAACCTTCATCAAGAAGCTTTTCATTAATCTCTTTAACCGGATGATTAAATTTCACTACGAATTCATTAAATGTTGTTCCTTCAAGCACTTCGAATCCTTCTTCAATCATACGTGATTTCATATAATTTGCTTTTTGTAAGTTCTGGTTCGCCATTTCATAGACGCCATTCTTACCTAATGCACTCATTGCAACTGACGCAGCTAAAGCATTTAAAGCTTGATTAGAACAGATATTTGATGTTGCTTTATCACGACGAATATGTTGTTCACGCGCTTGTAATGTTAATACAAATCCGCGGTTTCCTTCATCATCCTGTGTCTGTCCAACAAGGCGTCCCGGCATTTTACGCATTAACTTCTTCGTTGCTGCAAAGTAACCACAGTGTGGCCCACCCAGTTGTGCTGGAATACCAAATACTTGTGCATCTCCAACAACTAAGTCTGCCCCGAATTCTCCAGGTGGTGTTAATAGACCTAGACTCATCGGATTACTCGAAACTACGAATAAGGCCTTAGTGCCTTCAGTGAAAGATTTGATTGTTTCTAAATCCTCTATACTTCCGAAGAAGTTTGGATATTGCACCATTACACATGCAGTATCTTCGTCAATTGCTGCTTTTAAAGCATCTAAATCCGTAACGGTATCTTTCACATCAATTTCAACTACTTCTAGATGTTGACCTTTTGCGTAAGTGTGTAATACTGCGCGTGATTGATCGTTCACTGCTTTTGAAACAATAATCTTCTTATTTCTCGTATGACCACATGCAAGCATTGCTGCTTCCGCAAATGATGTACCTCCATCATACATAGAAGAGTTCGCACAATCCATACCAGTAAGTTCTGCAATCATCGTCTGGAATTCAAAGATGGCTTGTAATTCACCTTGTGAAATTTCAGGTTGATAAGGAGTATATGCAGTATAGAATTCACTACGTGAAATCACATGATCTACCACTGTCGGAATATAATGATCATATACGCCTGCACCTAAAAATGACACATGTGTATCACTCGTTACGTTCTTGTTTGCAAGCGCCTGTAATTCTCTTAGTAACGGAGTTTCAGATTTACGTGGCTTGATATTTAAATCGCCCTGGAAACGTACTTTCTCAGGTATGTCCTGGAACAACTCATCAACTGAGTTGATACCGATTGTCTCCATCATTTCTTTTTTATCAGTTTCTGTTAATGGTATATAACGATGACTCATTTTCTTCGCCCCTTAATTTTTATGGAATGGAGTTTTAACAACTTTTGCTGGAATACGTTTTTTACGAACTTGTACATAAACTTCTGTATCAATTGCTGTAAAATCTGTATCAATTAATGCTAAAGCAATTGAACGGCCAGTTAATGGTGATTGCGTTCCACTAGTAACATAACCGATTTTATTATCCTTATTATCAAACACTTCATAGTCAGTACGTGCAATCCCGCGTTCTAACAGTTCAATACCAGCAGATTTACGCTTTACACCTTCTGACTTTTGAGTTTCAAGTACTGACTTGCCGATAAAGTTGCCTTTATCAAGTTTAACGCTGAAGCCCATCTTAGCTTCATAAGGTGTTATATCAGTTGATAAATCTTGTCCGTGTAGCGGTAATGCCGCTTCTAAACGTAACGTGTCTCGAGCACCAAGACCACAAGGCGTAACACCTAAATTAAGCAGTGCTTCCCAGATTGCTACCGTATCTTCGGCTTTACAATAAATTTCAAAGCCATATTCACCAGTGTAACCTGATTGACTTAAGATTACGTTTTTACCGAAAATTTCAACATCTTTTAAAAATTCAAATAATTTCATTTCCGAAATATCTTCCTTAACTTCAGGTGCAAGCTTTTCTAAAGTTTTAGGCCCTTGTACTGCAATTTGTCCATATTCAGAAGATACGTTCGTTATTGTTACACCATCTTTTTCATGTGATTTTAACCATTCGAAGTCAATATCAGTATTTCCGGCATTTACTACGAGTAAGTATTTATTCTCTCCTAATTTATATACAACAAGGTCGTCAATGACACCACCATCTTCATTACAGATCATTGTATACTGAGCTTTTTTATCAGTCATTTTAGATGCATCATTTGTAAGTACATACTGAAGATATTCAAGTGCATGCTCACCTTCGACAATAATTTCACCCATATGACTGACATCAAACATCCCTACGCCTTCTCTAACAGTGATATGTTCTTCTTTAATGCTAGAAAATTGAACAGGTAAAGCCCAACCAGAAAAATCAATTACTTTTGCACCATCTTCCAGATATTTTTCATAAAGTGGTGTTTTCTTTAATTCTGACATGATATTCCTCCTAATTGTTAAAAATAAAAACAGCATAGCATAGTGCTATCCTGCTTCATTACAGGGTTTGTCCGGAAATTATCCTTTTGCCTGAGAGTTTAATATAGCGATGCCCCTTCGGCGATGATTTATCATTCTCTCTAACTTCCTTCTTCCGCAATAATAAAATTGTGAATTTCCTGCACACAGTCTGACAGTTCATCATCATTGTTAACGCTAATGTATGCGATTTCATTATAACGTGAACGTCTTCCAAAGTACAAGTCTTTAATGGCATCAAATGATCTATTCATCGCATTCGGACGATTAGCATCATTTATAATTCTATTATACACAGTGTTAATGTTCGTATCTACCCATATATTCATTTTATTTTCTTTTAAAAGTGAAATATTGTTCGGATTTTCGACAATTCCACCACCTGTAGCTAATATAATATTCATGTTTATGTGTTTTTTTAAAACGATATGTTCCAACGTTCTGAAGTAAGTTTCTCCGTACTGGTCAAATATATCCTTGATCTTCATATTCATTTCTAATTCAATTTGTTCATCGATATCAACAAACTTTATCCCGAGCTTTCGTGCTAATAAATTACCGATTGTTGTTTTTCCAACACCCATAAATCCTACAAGTACATAAGCCAACTAAACACCTCTTTTTTCTACAGACTTTAGAATCTCTTCATAATAATACTGTTCAAGATGATCCATTGTCTTTAATTTTAACATGAATCTGTTGCTATAATAACTTAAAAAAAAGACTGTTAAAAATAATAGAATCAGTAAATATGGCGTTATAAACCCATTATAGAACCTGATATTTCTTTGCGAGAGATTCATTTTTTGATTGCAGAGATATGTATAGATGTTCATCTTCTATAAAAAAGACTCCTTCCTTAATGCCTTCCAGCATGATGATGTAACCCTCTCCATTTACTTTTCGTACGATGCGATTATGCACACATTCATATGTAATCAAATCTGCTCGAAGTGCTATTCGAAGTTTGCCATCCCTAACTGTAACGTCCTTCGCATTTTTAAGTTCAGTAGCAATCTCCCTTAAAAATAAAGCCGTATTTATATCGTGATGATCTGTAGAACGTCCGTTAAATTGATATATCTGAATTAAGATCATCGGTATAATTGATATAACAATCATAACTACAGCCATATTAATAAGCATCTCAAGCAGCGTAAATGCTTTATTTGAACGTATGGCATATCTTAGATGCTTTAATACAGATTGTATCTGCTTCACGTGTGTATTCTCCTTCTCTAATTACGATATGCATATACAGTAACCGAATCTTTTCAAGCGTAGCTTGCTTACTCTGATATGTCATGGACATTTCGTTGTACATTGGAAGTAGCAGCATTACGATTAGGATGATGACAGAAAATGCTAGCATGCTATCTATCAATAAAAAACCACTATAACGTTTCAATTCTCATTCTCCCCCAATGAATCTGAAAGATTAGACGATATTTTTTATCGCCTATATGATAAATAACTGAGCCACCTTTATTAATCCCTCTCCCATCAAAATAATACTGCATATTATTCGAACTATTGTGCCGATCAATATAACCATCATCTATTTGATAGGAAGCATTAATGTCGAGCGCGGCTGATTTAATATAAATGGTGTCACTTCCCGGAGGAAATGACACATAGATATTCACCTTAGATACAATGGCTTTTGTCTGATAGTAATTTAGTAGTGAAATTATTTCATCATTAATCTCTTCATGTTTTATTTCATCTAGTTTAAACCTGTTTACAGGCACAACAGTGAGTATTACGGTGACAATCATTAGTACAATGAGCATTTCTATATATGAAAATGCTCTAAGCACCTAATGATGCCTCACCATTATTGATTATTATGTCTGCTCCATCTTTACATTTCACTTGATTTTCTTTTAAATATTCAGGAACAAGCTCATTTATTGTAGATGGTGTTTTACCCGTATCAATTCGATATGCCTCAATCTGACCTTGTACCATCTTTACTTGAGCTTCACATCCTTTAGCCTGTACTGTCTTAGATTGTTTAGCAATATTCGGAATGATAACGATGATTAAAATCGAAATTACGAGTAATACTAATAACATTTCAATTAAAGTAAATCCTTCATTCTTACTAAATTGTTTTTTTAATCTGCTCGCTATGCGTTTCACTATAACTCCTCCTTATTTTATACCTTCCATCATTTGTAGCATCGGTAATATGATGACGAGATACATGGTCACAATTAACAATGCTAATATCATAAAAATTACTGGCTGAATTGCTTTTATACAGCGTAATAATCGATGTTGAAATCGATCAAATATAAATTCACTGTAGTATTTTAGTTCCTTATCTAATTTTGAATTTCGCTCTCCATGCTCCATAAATTGAACAAGTGAAGACTCGAATATATTCATCTCCTTGACAGCATCAGGGAGCGGTCTACCTTCTAAAAGCTTATGATTGATCATGAGCGCAATGTATCGAAAGGTTTCATTCTTATTTTGTGACGATAATATTTGCAATATTCTTTTCATCATCACACCATTGGACAGAAAGAAAGAAAGCATTTCACTAAAGCGATAGGTAATGTACAAGCGATACAAATCTTTAATCAGCGGTACAGAATATAATATTTTAAGCTGACTAGCAACAGACTGTTTCCTAAAATAGAAAGCATAAGCTAAAATAAGTGCTATGAATAATAGTATAAAACTATAGATGATATAAGGTAGAGAAAATAAAATTGCAGTCATAACTTTTATTTCTGTCCCTACATCTACATCCATAGTGTCATACATAGATTGAAATTGAGGAAGTACCGTTAAGTTTACTGTAAATATAAGCGCAATAAATATGAGGATTAAAATAAGAGGGTATTGAATTGTCTTTATAAGTTGTGAGGCAAGCCTTGCTTTACTTTCTAAATAATCGTAACATCGTACCAATGTCATATTTACATCACCGTACCGCTCAGCAAACTGTACCTGCATTACAATATCATCACTATAGTTAAAGTAGTCGAGCAACTCGGATAACTGCTTTCCTGATTCAAGTAATTTTAATGCCTCTTCCTTTATCTCTTTTTCAATTTCTATATATTGCGTATTCAAGAAAGAGACTGCTTCATAAAGAGTGAATCCGTTATTTGTCATTTCAGAAATTCTGATTAAGAAATCTTTGTGATATATTCTCAGACGATTTTTATAGATCAAATTTTTCAAATTCATGTTGTGAAATCTGATTTGTTTCATACATCTCCTTAAATATGTCAGCCAGCGTTCTATAGTTTATATGTTTATCCTTTAAATATTTTTCAATATCCTTTTTTGTCAAAAATTCATAGGCTAAAACACGCTCCTTTCCATCTATTCTTTTTACAAGTCTTTGATTGATAATTAAATTAATACTTTGATATAGATCAACAGCATTAATTCCCATTTCTTTAAGTCGAAATAATGCGCCGATGCAATCATTCGCATGTAATGTCGTTAAAACTAAATGCCCGCTTAACCCTGCATTGATAACTTGCTGGGCTACGACTGAATCTCTTATTTCACCTAGCATAATGATATCTGGATCACATCTAAGGATTGCCTTTATCGCGGTTTGATACGTTATCTCTGCTTTTTCGTTAACATTAACTTGTATGATACCGTCAATATGCTGTTCTACAGGATCTTCTATTGAAATTACTTGTCGTTTCAATGTATTCTTCGCAAAATGTACAAGTTGATACATTAATGTACTTTTACCACTTCCAGTTGGTCCACTAATGATAATTATACCGCTTGATTTTTTCATTTGATTGAACAATATTTGATCATCTGTCTGATATTCATCTATAAAACTTTGTCTGATAATCCTCAATACACATGCTTCATCACCTAATGACCGAGGTAAAGTAGATGCGCGAATATTGTATCGTAAGTTATTCAGGTTAAAATGTATTATGCCACTCTGGGCCTTATTCTTTTCTGATACATCAAGATGTGCTGTAAATTTAATATATGAAAGTAGTTTTCTAAATAATATATCGTCGATGTCGCTATAGTCTTCAATATCACCTTGTATCCTAAATTTAATAGATATGCTTTTATCACCAGGAATGAAGTGTATATCTGATGCACTTTGTAAAATTGCCTGCTCTATTATTTCATTGAATAATCTCTCCATCTCTACCTCCTCATCTATCATATAAGCTTATTCTTGATCTTTCTTCTTAAGCTATTTAATATCATACAAATAAATAAATTTATCTAAATTTACAAATAAAAAAGAAAGAATTGGATGTTACAAATTTCGTAAAATTAAGGTTTACTTATCTTATCGTTAACTTTATAATAATAAGTGATATGAAGAGTCTGAAATTAGGGGGAATTGCCAAATGGATAAGGTTTTTAAAACTTTAGGGTTCTGGACAGCAATCTTTGCAGTAATGTTCTATGTAGGCGGAATGTCTATGATGTCATTTGTATTCATTGCTCAAACAGGATTTTTTGTATTACTTGGATACTTAAACTTATCAGAAAGAATGTACATGTATATATTTGCAGCATACTTAATCGTGTGTTTCGTAGGCTTCACTTATTATTCTACATTTTTATTAGAGCCAAGCTTTGGCCACCACGAATAAAACCTTCCGGAATCGGAAGGTTTTTTTCTATAAGTATGGATTGTGTGTTTTTTCATATCCGACAGTCGTTTCAGGACCATGACCCGGACAAATGATGAATGCTTCATCTAATGAAAGTAATTCCCTTTCGATGCTATTGAGTAATTGCGACGTATCTCCTTGATAAAGATCTGTTCTTCCGATACCTTCCTTAAACAAAGTATCACCAACAATCGCAAAATTCTTAAATATAAAACTTAAGCTCCCTGGCGAATGTCCTGGCGTATGTCGTACTTCAAAACTAAATGTTCCGATTTGATGGAAACCATTATCCATAAATTTCGGCTGTTGCTTCACTATTGTGGATTCTATTCCGTATTGACTGAATTTATCTGAACCATTTTTAAGCGGGTCTGTTAAAAAGTATTTCTCAATTTGAGACATATAAACTTCACACTGATAATAGCTACATATTGCATCAACTGCTCCAATATGGTCAAAATGTGCATGTGTCAGCAGCACACCAATTACTTTTTTATCTGTATTACCGATTGTAGCGATGAGCCTATCCGCTTCATTTCCTGGATCAATGATTAAAATTTCTTGTTCATTCTCTAATATATAGCAGTTCGTTTCAATCATACCTAAAGCAATTTTCTTTTTCTTCAAACTGAATTCCTCCTAAAATTTACTCGACAAATATATACTTTAATTATACAATATTAATGATAACAAAAGAAAATCATGGGGGTTATACTATGCCATTTATTAACACGGGCGAACTATTTGAAGTTTTTGGCGTAAAAATTCACATCGGTGTGAATATTTTTGCGATTCTAATGTTTTTAGTTTTCTTATTTTCAATAAAAGCACTATTAAGTTCATTAAAGTCTAAAAATGTATTAGGCATCATTTTTGGTCTACTTGCAACTTTGTCTTTTGGATTCTTCTCGTTAGCAACAATCTTCACTTATGGATATCCAATTTTACACCATTAAAAAAGACATCATTCGATGTCTTTTTTTTAATGCATATGTTTCTTTACAGCGTCAAGCTTGTCATTCATCTTTCTTTGCTTATCTCTTCGATCATCAATTCTAATATTCGTACACACCCGTTCAACCCCTGCCTGAAACGGAGATTCGTGAATGCGTTCTAATGCTACGAGACAGTCGTGAAGCTCTCCTTCAATCAATGTACTCATCGGTGTCAGTTGATAATCTATCTTTCCCTCTTGTTTCATCGCTTCAAGTATATTCTGTACTTCCGCAACATATTTACTGATACTGATAGATTTTCCATCCATCGGTATGATTACAACATCTATTATCGCCATTATATTTTCTCTCCTAGAATATAAATTTTGATTAAACCTGCAGCACCAATCATCCCTGCATCATTGCCTAGCTCAGCAGTTACAATCTTTGTTCCTTCATAAGCTGGAAGGAATGTTAAGTCTTTATAATACTGTTCGATATGATCTACAAGAAACTGTCCTGCTTTAGAGACTCCCCCACCAATAATAATGTGCTTAGGATTTGTCATGACACTGATAATGCTAAATGCATAAGCGAGGTGCTTCGCTACTTTCTTAATCACATATATCGAAAACTCATCCCCTGCTTTTGCGGCATCAAATATCATCTTTGCCTGAAGCTCTTTATTTCTGATTGCATCTTCGATCACCGTCTTGAATTGAAGCTCTTCATAATAATGATAAGCTAAATTTACGACCCCTGTAGCACTTGCAACCGTCTCAAGACAGCCATGTTTTCCACAGTTACATTTAAATCTCTGCTTCGTATCTACAGTAATATGCCCGAATTCCCCTGCTGCACCATTGAATCCGTGAATAAGCTCATGATTACTGACGATACCCCCACCTACGCCTGTACCTAGCGTTACACATACGACATCAGACTCATTTCTGCCTGCTCCTCGAAATTTTTCACCGAGCGTTGCTACATTTGCATCATTATCTACATATACTGGCAATCCGCTTAATGCTTCAAACTGCGCTTTAATATCGATCTTACCATGCCAGTTTAAGTTAATCGCTCCATTGATGATGCCATTGTTAAAATCTACCGGACCCGGAACACCGAGACCCACACCTATGCAGTCTTTAATGTTTAAATTTACATCACTTAAATGTTTAATAAATGAATCATAAATGTTCTTTAATATATGTGTTCCGTTATCCTCTTTATTCGTAACGATTTCCCATTTTTTAATAATATTGAGGTTTGAGTCTAATATACCTAGCTTACAAGTTGTTCCACCTATATCTGCTGCTAAAATCATAGTTTATTCATCCTTCTCTGATTGATCAGTAAACGCGCCTGGATATAAGTCTCATTATCAATTAACATTGCATCATGCAATGACTTTAACTCTTCATCCATCATCGCTAACGTATTCTTTTCATCTTTAAAATAGATAATAATTCCAAATTTTTGCAATAGTTTCTGTACATCATAGAATTGCTTCATTTTCTCACCTGAATTCCTGAATCTCTTTCTTTAATTTTATGTATTCTTCCTTTTTATTGATTGTAATGGTCTTATCAATATATTTCTCTGCTTTCGGGTAGTCATCCATTGCTCGGTATGCTAATGCAAGCTGAAAGTTCAGCCGTTCACTATTAGGATACTTTTTCAGAGCATCTAACCAGACTAACAAACCACTTGATAAACCTTCATCCTTTGTTTTCCACAGGCCATAGAGTACATAAGTTTCATCATTCTGATAGCCTCTATCAATGGTCTTGCGAATAATCTCAATGCCCTCACTATCTTTTCCTTCCATCAAATATTGCTTAGCATATTCATTGTATATATGATGTTCACGCTCGGAAAAAATATTGATGATGAGTAATCCTAAAATAACAACCAGGCCGAGTGCCATATAATAGAAATATCTTTTACTGTATCGATAAATAAAAAACATTGAAGCAATGAACAATCCACCAAATAATCCACCAAAATGTGCATAATGATTTACGTTCTCAAAGATTGCACTGCCAATTAAGAAGATAAGAATGCCGATAAAAGTCTGTATGAGAAATTTTTTCTCGAATTTTCCACTGAATATCAAATGGCTCATCAGTGCTCCGATAAGCGCACAGATGGCACCACTGGCTCCTACAGATATCGATATATTATCAAATGTCAAAGAAATCAGATTACCAATAATACCACCTATAAAATAAATACATAAATATTGCCAGCGCGTATATAAATATTCTACAAGCTTACCAAATATAAAAAGCGTCATCATATTGTAAAGCAGATGCTGCACATCGAAGTGTATGAAGATAGAAGTAATGATCCTATAGTAATCTCCATGCACAAAATTAAAATGTGTCAGCCCTCCTTTATCAATTATCATTTCTACTTTATGAATATGTTGAACGATACTCATAAGAATAAAAATAACGACATTGAGCAGCATAATTAAATATGTCAGCGGGGAAAACTTTCTGATTGCATTTTCAATCATATTTCCATTTAATACACTTTTCTTATACGTTTTAATTGCCTTATCCTTATTCTTGCCTGTAATCTTCTGATATGGATGTCCAAATAGGCGCTTTAAATCGCTCTCGTCATTACACTGTTCGATAAATATATGATTCGGCATGTTATCCTGAAAATGATTTGTCTGATTTACGAGAATAATTTCAAATCTATTGATTGTATGACCTACTGTATCCTCAATATCATTAAAATGATCCATAATTTTTTGTACCATAAAGAGTGTGGACTGTGCTGTCTCTTTTTTTAGGATAACCCTTTTAATGATACCCTTTTTTCTATTAATCAGCCATATATCGTCTTCTGCTTCTCCGTGTGTAAAGTACTCAAAATCACTGTATTTTGTGTATTCATAAATCGTTCTCCATATCTTTTTTTGTTCTATCATTGTTTCGTACCTGTATGCCATTCTCTTTCTTCAGTAATGATATACGCTACGGGAATATCATGTGGCTCAATGATCACTTCTCCTATCTGCGCTTCAAATACAAGACTAATTGTATGCCCTTCATACGTACTTAAATATTTATCATAATAACCGCCACCATAACCTATACGGTATCCTGATTCATCGAAACGTACACCCGGAACAATAAGAAGTGCTGGCTGTTCATTTTTTCCGTCATCATGTTTCATTACATCAATTCCAAAACGATCTTCAACTATATCTTCCGCAGATGTAAAGTACGTAAAATACATTTGTTGTTTACTGTAATCACACTTTGGGACAAATACAGTCTTACCAAGCATTTGTGCATAACGGATGATAAATCGTGTATCCATCTCATGATCCATTGATAACGTTATACCAATAGACTCCGCATCTTTAAAATGTTGGTGCTTTATTAATTTCTCAATGATCATATTTTCTTTAGTGTATTTGTCTGTTAACGATTTTAACTGATTTATCGTTGCCTTCCTTAACTCTTTCTTAGTCATAACATCACCCATATATAATTATACAATAAACTGATCAAAATTTTATGATTTAACAAAAAAACAGACACAAAATGTGTCTGTTTAAAATATTATTTAGTTTCTCTGTGTAAAGTTTTCTTATTATCTCTTGCACAGTATTTTGACATTTCAATACGTTCTGGGTTATTACGTTTATTTTTTTTAGTGATGTAGTTACGGTCACCACATTCAGTACAAGCTAAAGTAACATTAACGCGCATAGTTGTTCCCTCCTCACGTTTCTAAATATCCATACGACTTTTATATAATACCATGAGAAGCATGATTTATCTAGTGTAAATTTGTGATTTAGGCAAATCTTTCACCAGTAATCGTGAAATAAACACTTTCCGCAATATTTGTAATATGATCACCAATGCGCTCGAGATATCTACCTGCTAAATGGGCCTGACCTGAAATATATGGATCATTATCAATTAAGTAAGCACTGTTAATGATTTCTTTATATAAGTCATCTATATCATTATCACGCTCAATAATCTCTTTAACCAAATTAACATCTTTACTCTCATAGGCTTCCTTTAAATCAGCGAGCATCATCATACTAAGCTTTCCCATCGTTTGCAGACGCGTGAGAATATATGCATCTTCAATCTTCACACGTTTACGAATCTTAGCAATGTTGGCTGCATTATCACCCATTCTTTCTAGTTCAGATGATACTTTACTTGAAGAAAGAATAACCCTTAAATCTGTAGCGATTGGCTGCTGCTTTGTAATCAAACTAATTATCTGGTCATCAATATCGCTTTCCATCGAATTGATAACACGGTCATGTTCGATAATTTCTCTAGCCATCGCTTTATCACTATCACTCAGTACATTGATACTTTTTTCGATTGCTCTATATACTTCATCAGCCAGTTTAAGAACACTTGCCTCCAGATGCTGTAAACTTTCTTCGTAAATCTCTCTCATATCAACCAAACCTTCCTGAGATATATCTCTCAGTCTGTTCATCAGCTGGGTTAGAGAAGATCTTATCTGTTGCATCATATTCATTTACATATCCATTTAAGAAGAATGCGGTTTTATCAGAGATACGTGCAGCTTGCTGCATATTATGCGTAACAATGATAATTGAATACTTATCTTTGATTTCCTGTACCAATTCTTCCACCTTTAATGTAGAAATTGGGTCTAATGCTGATGTAGGCTCGTCCATCAGGATAACATCTGGTTCAATTGCTAAGCATCGTGCGATACAGACACGTTGCTGCTGCCCACCAGATAAGCCGTAAGCATTCTTGTCCAGACGATCTTTCGTCTCATCCCAGATTGCAGCACCACGTAAAGATTTTTCAACAATTTCATCTAATATTTTCTTATCAGTAATACCGTGAATTCTAGGACCATACGTAATGTTATCATAGATAGATTTTGGGAATGGATTTGGTTTTTGGAAGACCATTCCTACACGGGTTCTTAAATGTTCAACTTTATAGCTTTTATCAAAGATATTATCTCCACGGTAAAGAATTTCACCTGAAGTACGCACGCTAGGGATCAATTCTATCATGCGATTGAGCGTTTTAATATACGTCGACTTACCACAACCAGATGGCCCGATAATTGCAGTTACTTCATTCTCTAAAATATCAAGATTGATATTTTGTAAAGCATGATGGTCACCGTACCAAAGATTTAAATTTCTTGTCTGATAAACGATCTTACGATTATTTGGATTTGGTGTCTCTCCTGTAACTATCGTATGTTCATTATTCGTTAATGCAGGTTGACTTTCAGCAACAATTTTCTTATTCTCAGTTGAAGTTTCATTTCTATTAATAACGTTTACTTTTGAATTCATTATATTGACTCCTCTCAAAAATGAGCTAGAATTTTTTCTGATATTTATTGCGGATAAATATAGCGATTGAGTTCATTGCAATTAAAATAATAAGTAACACGATAATCGCTGCTGATGATACAAACTGAAACTCTGCTTTTGGCAATTTCGCCCAAGTAAAGATTTGCATTGGTAAAGCCTGAAAACGGTCCATAATACTATCTGGTGTTTTCATAAAGATCGTCGGAATACCAATAACTACTAATGGTGCTGTTTCACCAATTGCACGGGATAGTGCAAGAATCGTTCCAGTTAATATCCCAGGAATAGACGCCGGAAGTACAACGTTCGTTATCGTCTGCCATTTCGTTCCACCTAATCCTAAAGATGCTTCACGAATGGCGTTTGGCACTGCACGAATTGCTTCTTGTGACGATACAATAATAACCGGCAGAATCATAAGAGACATCGTCAATGCTGCAGCTAAAACAGATTTTCCTAATGAAAGTGCTTCTATTCCGCCACCACGAACGAATAGTGTTAATCCTAATAAACCAAATACTACAGATGGTACAGACGCTAGGTTTGCAATATTTACTTTAACAAAGCGTGTAAAGAAATTATCTTTAGCATACTCTTCCATATAAATAGCTGTCGCAACTCCTAGAGTAATTGCAATCGGTGCAATCGTCATCATAAGCCATAATGTACCGATTAAAGCCCCTTTAATACCAGCTTTTGAAGGTGTAGTACTAGAGAAGTTCGTAAAGAACTCTAGTGTTAGATAACCTGCACCCTTTCTGATAATGTCAAAAAGAAGCATTGCTAGAACAATTAATCCGATAATCGTACATAAGAAGAAAATAAACTTAACTATCGCGTTTTTAGTCAGACGTCCAGAGAGTTTTTTCGCGACTCTTTCCTGATTAATTAATTCCATTCTAATACTCCTCTCTGAATTTGTTTGTGATCCATTGTGAAATCATATTCATAATTAATGTAAATACAAACAATGTAAATCCAACTGCATAGATACTATAGTAAATATCTGAACCAAATGTTGCATCACCAGTAGCAACTTGTACGATAAATGCTGTCATAGTCTGCAATGAATTTGTAAAATCTAATGAGAATTCTGGTGAACTACCTGCTGCAAGTGATACGATCATCGTTTCACCAATTGCACGTGATACAGCGAGGACGATTGATGCTAAAATACCAGATAAGGCAGCTGGAAACACAACTTTAAGCGCCGTTTCTAATCGGGTTGAACCTAGTCCTAGCGCCCCTTCTCTAATTGCTTGTGGTACTGCACTCATCGCATCTTCAGAAAGACTCGCAATCATTGGCACAATCATAATACCGATGACTAGACCAGGACTGATTGCATTAAATGAACCTAAGTCTGTCCAAACAGAACGAAGCATCGGTGTAACAAAAGTTAATGCAAAAAATCCATATACAATTGTTGGAATCCCTGCAAGAATCTCTAAAATTGGTTTAATGATTCTTCTTACTTTGTCACTTGCATATTCACTTAAGTAAAGCGCTGCGCCTAATCCAACCGGAACAGCAAAAATTGTCGCAATAAGTGTTACTTTCAATGTTCCTAAAATTAAAGAGATAATTCCGTATTTTGGATCCTGTCCGAAAGCATTCCATGTCTTCTCAAGGAAAAATTCACTGAATGATACTCTTGTAAAGAAAGTAATCGTCTCAGTTAATAATGTAATCAGAATCCCAATTGTAGTTAATATAGAAATAGATGCAATTACAGCAAGTATTATCGGGATAAATTTCTCGATAATATTTTTAGAACCTTTACTTTGACGCTGCTGAATCAATTCCTGTACAGATACTTTATTTTCCATAGCATTGACTCCTTCATTTTAAAAAGGGACGAAAAATTTCGTCCCTGAAAAATTTCTTATATATTATTAACTATTTAACTTCTTCTAATTTCTTTAGATCTTCTTCGTAAACTTTATCTTCTAAAGGCACATAACCTGATTCTTTAGAAGCATCTTTAGCATTATCTAGAGTAAACTTCATAAATGTTTTAAATGCTTCATTACTCTTAAGTGATTCGTTTTTCGCATAGATATATAAAGGACGGCTTAATGGGTATGAACCATCTTTAACCGTTTCTTCAGTTGCTTCAACACCTTCACCTTTACTTTCTTTTTGAATCTTAACCGCTTTTAAGTTATCTTTGTTTTCTTGGTAGAAGTTATATCCGAAGAATCCAACACCGTTTTTATTATCTTGTACAGATTTAACGATAACGTTAGTATCAGCATTTTTCTCAGCTGTAATTTCACCTTTATCTAAAACTTCTTCACTGAAGAAGTCGTAAGTACCATGTGATTGGTCTGGAGAGAATGCTTTAATTTCTTCAGCCGGGAAGTCAGCACGAACATCTTTCCAAGTTTTCGCTTCACCAGAATAGATTTTTTTCAACTCATCAAACGTTAAGTACTCAACAAAGTCATTCTCTTTATTAACTGCAACAGTTAAACCGTCACTTGCAATTTTGAATTCAGTATACTCGATTTTTTTATCTTCTAGTGCCTTCTTCTCTTCATCTTTAATATCACGAGATGCATTTGAGAAATCTGTTTCTCCAGCGATAAATTTCTCGAAACCACCACCAGTTCCTGAAGTACCGATTGAAACAGTAACATCTGGATATTCAGCATTGAATTGCTCGTTAATTTTTTCAGTAACAGGAGCTACAGTAGACGATCCGTCACCATTTACTTCACCTTTAACATCTTTAGCTGCTGTGTCTGTGGCTTTATCTTCACTCTTTGAGTCAGAATTTTCAGCTGCACCACCACATGCACCTAATAATAATGCAGTACCTAAAACAGTTGTTGATCCTACTAATTGCCACTTTTTCATTGTTAAGAATCCTCCTAATATAAAGACGAATAAATTTTTTGATTTGTTATTACATTTCTAACTATATAGATTTATTGTTAATTTAGAGTGAATGTATTGTAAATATTTTGTAAAGAACGCACAAATTAAAAAGCAGCCGACTATTTATCGGCTGCTTCTTTATCTTTAAAGTATTCATTGATAATTTCTTTACCTAGATCTCCACCTGGTAACCATGGAGGTGGTACTGGCTGATTCGTATAAATGATAGAAAAACTCATTTCAGGTTTTTTCACTGGCGCATACCCTATATATGTTGAATTTACTCGAGCTTCACCATCTTGAGTTACTTCAGCTGTACCTGTTTTACCTGCAGCTTTAACAGCAGTATCATTAAAACTAGCATATCCTGTCCCTTCTGCTTGGTTAAAGACCATTTCGAAACCAGACTTTACTTGTTCAATTTCTTTATCTGTATTATTAATCTTATTTAACACTTTTCCATTAAAGTGACTTTTAATGGGACCTATTTTACCTGTTTTAGACGCTCCTCTAATTTCTCTGACGATATGCGGCTGAATACGATACCCGTCATTAGCAATTGTAGATACATATTGAGAAAGCTGTAATGGTGTATATGTATCATACTGTCCAATTGCTAAATCCAGAAAATTCCCTGGATTATTTTTTAGAATACCAGTTTGTCCTGTCACTTCATTCGGCAGATCGATGCCTGTCTTTACACCTAAACCAAATTGGTTCATACCTTTTCTTAATTTCTGCCCTGCCTCAGTTATATCATCTGGTAAGCTCATTCCAGATGAATAATCGAGTCCAGCAAGTTTGAGCGCCGTCTTAAACATATAGACGTTTGATGAGTGCATCAATGCCTGCTTATCATTAATAGCAAGACTCCCACTTTGGTTAAAATAAGAACGTTTCTGTATCCCACCTTTAAATACTAACGGCTCATCCGTCATCGTCTCTCCGACATTAATTGCGCCATTACTGTATCCTGTGAGTAACGTAGCACCTTTAACCGAAGACCCTACTGCATATTGTGAAGTGAATGTGCCATAATGATAATCGGTTATCTTACCTGATTTATCAATCTGACGGCCTGCTAACGCCAATATATCTCCATTATGAGGATCCTGTACAACGACCAGTACTTTATCCATATCTCTAGCACCCATGCTTCTCAGTTTTCGAATGTTATTATCGACTAATTTTTCTACTTTGAGCTGCAATTCTATATCGATGGATAAAACGAGGTCGTCTCCTCTGGACCCTTCTGCGAGGACTTCTGAATCGATAATCTTACCTGATTTATTCGTAATATACCTCATTTTTTTCTTTTTACCGCGCAGGACATTTTCATATTGATATTCTAGGTAGCTTTGCCCAACTCGGTCATTTCTAGAATACCCTTTCGCTAAATAATAATCTGTAAGTTCCTTAGGTAATCCTTCTTCTTTAGAGGATACACGACCAAACAGAGTACGCAGCGTATCACCATATAAATACTTTCTATCCCAGTCCATAGACGTATTGACGCCCGGTAACTCTCCTAGGTTCTGAGATACCAATGCATATTCTTTTTCTGTAACATCTTCATTCTTTATTATTTGTGGACTTAATTGGCTGCCACTAGACATTTCTCTATAAATTGCAGCGACTTGCAGTTCTTTTTTCGATAGTTTATTGATTTGCTGTTCCGTTAATTTTTTATAGAGCGCTGTGTTATAAGTCTCTTCAGTAATTTCTCCATTTTTAAGTAACGTATTCTCTTTCTTCATCAATTGATCTATCGCTTCTTTATGCGTCAATATATAGAAATCCTGCTTATCTCTTTGAGTGAGTGCCCCTGTTGGCATATCAATTATCTTTTGCAGTTTCTTTGCAACGACTAATATTTCTTTACTCGTCGTCATACGATCTCTTGTATATGTGATTGATTTTTTTGATGTATTATCGACTAGTAGTTTACCATTCCTATCATAAATTCTTCCACGTGGTACTGATTCATTGACTTCAATATTTTCATTATTATCTACTGCCTGTCGATACGCTTCACCTTTTACAATCTGCAAATAACCTAATCTTAATACAAGAATTATAAGCAAGGAAACAATTGCCATAAAAATGACGCCGATTCTTCGATTAGTCATTCGTTTTTGCTTTAGTTCATTGGATTCCTGTTTAACACGTTTCAAAAAAAATCCCCCATTGATACATTATCCTTCTATAATATATGAAATGCTGTCAGTTTTCTATAATAAACATAAAAAAACACCGTTCATAAGAACGGTGTTTTAAAAACTTTACTTCGCTGCTAAGTATAATTCGTTTACTTTGTCCCAGTTAACAACATTCCAGAATGCTGCGATATAATCTGGACGTTTGTTCTGGTAGTTTAAATAGTAAGCATGTTCCCAAACATCTAATCCTAAGATTGGTGTTTTACCTTCCATTAATGGATTCTCCTGGTTTGGCGTTGAAGTTACTTCAAGCTCTCCGTTATTAACAACTAACCATGCCCAGCCTGAACCGAAGCGACCAGCTGCAGCATCAGCAAATTCTTGTTTAAATGCATCTAAAGACCCAAATTTTGATTCAATCGCATCAACAACTTCGCCTTTTGCTTCTTTACCTGGAGCAAGTAATGTCCAGAATAATGAGTGATTATAATGACCACCGCCATTATTAACTACAGCAGTTTTCTTATCTGCAGGAACTTCATCAATTCTCTTCATTAAATCTTCAATAGATACATTCTCAAACTCCGTACCTGCCACTGCATCATTTAATTTCGTTACATAAGTATTATGATGTTTTGTATGGTGAATCTCCATCGTTTCTTTGTCGATGTGTGGTTCTAATGCATCATATGCATACTCTAATTTTGGTAGTTCAAATGCCATAATAAATCATCCTCCTGTGTTTTACGAAAATTGTTTACAATTAAATAGTATCAATTTCATCGAATGTTCTCAAATAGTTTGCTTATTTTGAGACGATTTCTGATAAAATAATAGAAGTCAGGAGGTAATCCATTGTATAAACAACATCTAAAACGTTTATTCCAGCCAAAACGATATCCTTTATATAGAATTGTCAAGATGAGATATATTTTACTACATATATTGATACTTTCAATAGCCATGTCTTCGCCAGCAATGATTAATTATTTTCAAACATTTCAGTCTATTAATCATATTAGTCATGAGGAACTTTCTGCTATTCCAGATTTTAAAGTTGTAGATCACTCGCTTATCCTTTCACAGGAAAAGCAGATTGAACTGAGTGCAGTCACTTTATTTTTCACCGAAAAAAATGTACAGCCACGTTCAAACTTTATCATCTTAGATAAGGATGAAATTTTAATCAGTAAAAGCTCACGTGTAAAATATTCAAACATCAATATGTTCCAGGATAAGGAGACATTGATTCAGTTTCTTAAAACATTTACAGACTCGATTTATTTTTATTTCTTCATCCTGGCAATACTGATAATCAGTTCCCAATATGTAATTATTATATTAAAGATTATCATCATAAGCATAGTCAGCCATATCATTTCAAATAAATCAAACAAAAAATCACGCTATATGAACTGGCTGAAAATCAATACATTCTTGCTCACACTGCCTACTTTAATATTGCTGTTCGGTATTATCCTAAACTCTGTCGTCTTAACAATAGCTTCATGGATTGCTTTAATAATACTTAACCTAGTAACTATCAAGAATCTACCGAAAAACAAGCATAAAGCTAAACAAATTTGATTTCCAACTATATAATAGAAGTGTTATTCTAGTAAGGATAGTAATTAATAAGTTTAAATTATGAAGGAGAATTATAATGCCTGAAATTACACATAGAAAAAATACACGCCCGGTTAAAGTCGGTGATCTTACTATTGGGGGCTCAAATGAACTTGTAATCCAAAGTATGACGACAACGAAGACACATGATGTTGAAGCTACAGTTGCAGAGATCAAACGTCTTGAAGAAGCGGGATGCCAAATTGTCCGTGTAGCCTGTCCTAAAGAAGAAGATGCACTTGCAATTGCAGAAATCAAAAAACAAATTAATATTCCATTAGTCGTCGATATTCATTTCGACTATAAACTTGCATTGCTCGCAATTGAAGGTGGCGCAGATAAAATTCGTATCAATCCGGGAAATATCGGTCGCCGTGAAAAAGTTGAAGAAGTTGTAAAAGCTTGTAAAGCGAAAGGTATTCCAATTCGTATCGGAGTAAATGCAGGTTCGCTTGAGAAGCATATATTGAAAAAATATGGTTATCCTACAGCAGATGGTATGGTGGAAAGTGCACTGCATCATATTAAAATATTAGAAGACCTGGATTTCCATGATATTATCGTTTCGATGAAAGCAAGTGATGTTAACTTAGCAATCGAGGCATATACAAAAGCTGCGCAAGCATTTGATTATCCGCTACATTTAGGTATTACAGAAAGCGGAACATTATTTGCAGGGACTGTAAAATCGGCAGCAGGTCTCGGTGCAATTATGAGTTTAGGTATTGGTAACACGTTACGTATTTCATTATCTGCAGATCCTGTAGAAGAAGTTAAAGTGGCGAGAGAACTACTGAAATCTTTCGGTCTGGCAAGTAATGCAGCAACGCTTATTTCATGTCCTACTTGTGGTCGTATTGAAATCGACTTAATTTCAATTGCCAACGAAGTTGAAGAATACATTTCAACGATCAAAGCACCGCTCAAAGTCGCAGTATTAGGGTGTGCTGTAAATGGCCCGGGAGAAGCAAGAGAAGCTGATATTGGAATCGCAGGGGCACGTGGAGAAGGATTATTGTTTATGAAAGGTAAGACGGTAAGAAAAGTGCCTGAAGAGACAATGGTTGAAGAATTGAAGATGGAAATCGACAAACTTGCTGAAGAATACTTTAAAAAACAGGAAGCAGAAAAGTTAGCGAATGCAGAAAAATAAAATAAGATTTGGCATTGATATTGATGGTACTGTCACATGTCCGACAGCACTTGTCCCATATCTTCAGAAATCCTTTAACCCCCACTTTAAGTACGAAGATATTACTGCATACGAACTAACAACTGTACTAGGCATTAGCAATGATGAAGTTGCACAGTGGTTCAAAGAAAACGAGCGTGCTTTATATAAAGATTCGCCTGTGCATAAAGATGCGGATTTAATATTAAGACAGTGGTCAGAACAATTTGAGCTATTCTTTATCAGTGCAAGACATACTTTACTAACAGATATCACCTATGATTGGTTTGATAGACATAATATCCCCTATCACCATATCGAACTTACAGGTTCGCATAATAAAATTGAAGCGGCGCGCAATCTAAAGGTAGATGCTTTCTTTGAAGATAAACTTGATAATGCACTTGATATTCAACAGGCGCTTGATATTCCGGTCTATCTGTTTGATACACCATACAACCAGGCAGAGTTACCTGAAGATGTGTTTCGTGTGCACTCCTGGATTGAAACGAATCGACTTATTCAACAACATTTTAATACAAAATAAAAAAGATGCCTCTCGGCATCTTTTTTATTTGCATTTTTCACATAATCCATAGAGTTCAATTTTATGACTTTCTATTTCAACATCCGGAAGTTCATCCTTAAATATTTCAATTGGACAATGTTCCACAACACGCGTATCTCCACAATGCCTGCAGATAAAATGATGATGATGATGATGACTACAGGCAAGTCTGAACTTCTTCTCTCCTTCTAACTCAGTTGTTTCTATAATCCCTAATGATTCAAATAGATGTAGGTTGCGATAAATTGTGTCAAATGAAATACCAGGATATTTATCGTTCAGAGCTTGCTGCATCTGTTTAGCGTTTAAATATTTACTATTATCATGCAGAAGAGTAATCATATCTTTTCTTTTGTCAGTATATTTGTGCCCATTGTCCTTCAATATTTGAATTGCATCATTAATTTCCATTTAAACTACCTGCTTTTTCTTTATTTTTCTTGATTATAATCGATAATATCAAAATCGCTACAAGTAACATGACAATAACACCGCCTGGCGTTATATCAAGATAGAATGCTGTTACTAAACCAGCAATAACAGCAAATTCACCGATGACGACACTCCATACCATCAGTTCTTTATAACTTCTTGTCAGTCGCATGGCACTAGCGACAGGTAACGTAATTAAACTAGATACTAGCAGTATTCCCACGACACGCATAGATGCAGAGATAACAAGCGCGACCATAAGCATAAACAAAATATGTACATACCTTGGCACGCCAATAATCGAAGCATATTCTTCATCAAATGAAAGGATGAATAATTCTTTGTACAGCAGTCCAATAAACAACACTACGACTATAAAAATAGAAAAGATGACTACAACATCATTGAACGTTACTGCACTGATACTTCCAAATAAATAGCCGAATAAATCCTGATTGAAACCATCTGCAAAAGAAATAAATATAACACTCAATCCGATACCAAGACTCATAATTATCGGAATTGCAAGCTCCTGATAATGTTTATAGACACTTCGTAATCTTTCGATCATAAGTGAACCTGCAATTGAAAATAATATCCCCGTCCATACAGGATTAATCGTAAATGCCAATACTTTAGTCAATAACATACCAAATGCGATACCACCAAGTGTAACATGACTGAGTGCATCCGCTATTAATGACAGTCTTCTGACAACGATAAAAGTTCCTATTAATGGTGCAAGTAATCCAATCAGGATTCCAGATATAAATGAATAACGAATAAAGTCAAATTCTATTAGCGCATCAATCAGACTCATAAACAGCACTCCCTATCATGTCCACTATGATCGATGAACTGTACAGGATGACCATAAATTTTAGAAATTTCTACTTCATCAAGCGATTTAAATTGATGTGTTGTTCCGTGGAAATGCAGATGTTCGTTGAGACAAGCGACTTGTGTTGCTGTATCAACAACTACACCAATATCATGGGAGACAAGTAGAATTGTGATACCTTCTTGTTTCAGCTGTTCAAGTAACGCATAGAATTCCGCCACATTTTTTGCATCAATCCCTACTGTCGGTTCATCGAGCACAAGCACCGATGGATTTGATATCAAGGCTCGCGCGATATATACACGCTGCTGTTGTCCACCAGAAAGATCAGATATATTTTTATCTTTTAGCTGATCGATATGGAGACGTCTTAAAATGTCATCCACTTTTTTATGATCATTCTTGTCAAATCTTTTAAACATAGGTTTTATCTGTATTAAACCGCTTCTTACAACTTCAAAAACATTTGCCGGGAAACCTGAATTCCCTGCATTTGATTTTTGTGACACGTAACCAATGCCCGTACGATTCTTTAGCTTGCGAATGTCCGTACCATTCATCAGAATACTGCCATCCTGCAAATTCAAGATACCAAGTATCAGTTTCAGCAAAGTTGATTTCCCAGACCCATTCGGACCCACAATTGCCAGAAAATCACCTTGATAGACACTAATATTAATATGGGATAACGCTTTCTTATCTGGATAACTGTAAGATACATCTTTAATTTCAAATACGGGTTCCATATCCTCATCCTTCTATAAACAAAAACAAGCATTAATCATAGATTAATCCCTGTTTCTATTGTCAAATTCTACTGCAATTTAATCTTTTCTAATAATTCAGGATCAAAAGTTCTACTTTTAATCATATCGATTTCAAATTTATAAGGCGGTTTTTTATTTTTCTTATCGTCTCCAACTTGAACGTAAGGGGTTTCTAGAATCTTAGGAATATTTTCAAATGCTTCATGATAAACGAGTTTTGTTAATGCATCAAAACCAATATTTCCGAAACCAAAGTTTTCATGTCTATCTTTTCTTGCACCTGTAACATTTTTGCTGTCGTTCACATGCACAACTTTAATACGATCTAATCCAACGACGTCATCAAATTCCTGTAATACCCCATCTAAGTTATTGATAATATCATATCCCGCATCATGTGTGTGACATGTATCAAAACATACAGAGAGTCGTTCATTATGTGTTACACCTGAAATAATTTCGGCAAGTTCTTCAAATGATTTACCACATTCAGAGCCTTTACCCGCCATTGTTTCAAGTGCAATACGCACATCGTTATTATTCGATAAAACTTCATTCAAACCTTCGATGATCTTCTTAATACCTGCTTCTTCTCCAGCTCCTACATGTGCACCTGGATGCAGCACAATATCTTTTGCACCAAGTGCTTCAGTACGCTCGATTTCCTTTTGTAAAAATTCAACACCTAAAGCAAATACTTCAGGTTTTACTGTATTTGCAATATTGATAATATATGGTGCGTGGACAACAATATTTGATAAACCGTTTGCTTGCATATGTGCCTGTCCTGCTTCAATATTTAAGTCTTCAATTGCTTTACGTCGAGTATTTTGAGGTGCACCTGTATAAATCATAAAGGTAGAAGCACCGTAGCTTGCCGCCTCTTCTGATGCCTGCAGGAGCATCTTCTTTCCGCTCATTGAAACATGTGATCCGATTAACATAAGTTTCACCTTAACCTTTTCTGTTCTGCTTGTTTACACGTTTGGAGTGCGCTCTCTTTTCATTACGTTTAACCTTATCTAATTCATATCTGAACTTCTTCTTATAACCTGGTTTTACTTTCTTTTTCTTTTTCACTTTATGAACTAAAGATTTTTCAATATTATCTTCTTTTTTCTGACGACTTCTACGCTCAGTACGATCCTTAATTTCTGTAAGTTCACCATTTTTAATATCCGAATGAATGAATGAGAACCCTTTTTTCTCAATCTGGTTGATTAAGTCTTCTTCGTCAGGCGTGTAAAGTGTGATCGCAACGCCCGTGTAATTACCACGTCCTGTACGCCCTACACGGTGTGTGAAGAAATCGATATCTTTTGGAATATCATAGTTAAATACATGACTTACACCATCAATATCAATCCCTCTGCTTGCAAGGTCACTTGCTATAATATATTGAAATTCTAAGTTCTTGACACGTTTCATCATCTGAGTACGTTCACGAGGTGCCAGTCCTCCGTGCATGATACCTACTTTCATTCCTTGATCCTGTAAGTACTCAGCAAGTTCATCTGCGCGGTCACGACTATTCGCAAAGATAATGGCTAAATATGGGTTACACGTGTTCATAACGCTCACTAGCTTCTCTTTTTTGTCGTTACTCTTTGTTGGAACGAGGTAGAAGGTAATATTCTTATTCGTCTTACTATCTGGTTCGATTTCGATAAATTCCGGCTTTGATAGATATTTGTTTAAAAATGGATGTAATGCTTTAGGAATCGTTGCTGAAAAGACAGCAATCTGAGCATCACGTGATACGTTCGCAGCAATTTTATCAACTGTTGGTAAGAATCCAAGATCTATCATTAAATCCGCTTCATCAATTACCACTGCATTCGCCAAATGAATATGCAGTACATTTTCCTCAGCTAGATCTTTAATACGGTTTGGTGTGCCAATTACGATTTGTGGCTGTACTTTTGATTTCTGTATATCTTTATTCTTATCTGTTCCTCCGATGTACAGGCCTGCTTTAATGCCTTCAGTAAAGGAAATAAGATGTTCACTTGCATCATATAATTGTTTTGCAAGTTCACGTGTCGGCGCTAGAATAATCACTTGCGGCTGAATTAAATCTTTATCAATTTTATTAATTAACGGCAACAGGAATGCATGTGATTTACCTGTACCAGTTTGAGATTGTCCGATTAAATGTGTTTCTTTTTTTAATTTTGGAATAACTCTTCTCTGGATTTCTGTGGGCTGGTTGAAATTTAGATCCTTCACCGCTTCTATTAAATATGGTGCAAGTTCAAAATGTTCAAATGGGTGTTTGTCCATCATAATCCTCCTCTTTTTCTTCATCTAATGTATTATATAGGAAACATTACTAAAAAGAAAGTAAACATTTTTAAAACCATATTATAAATGGTATGATAATGGTACTGATTCATGAATTGGAGGCACAATAATGGAAATCATTAAAATTACACCTCGTGGCTATTGTTATGGCGTAGTCGATGCAATGGTCATCGCACGTAACGCATCCTTAGACAAAACCCTACCACGTCCTATTTATATACTTGGTATGATCGTTCATAATAAACATGTCACAGATGCATTTGAAAGTGACGGCATTATTACATTGGATGGTCCTAACCGACTTGAAATCTTAGAACAGATTGAAACTGGAACGGTCATCTTCACAGCACATGGTGTAAGTCCAGAAGTAAAACGTCTTGCAAAAGAAAAAGGCCTTGTCTGTATCGATGCCACTTGTCCAGATGTTGAAAATACACATACATTGATTCGTCGTAAGAAAGCTGACGGATATCATGTCATCTATATCGGTAAGAAAGGTCACCCTGAACCTGAAGGAGCAGTGGGTGTTGCTCCGGATATCGTTCATCTTGTAGAAAACAAGCAGGATATCGAACAATTACCTGAATCATTAAATGATCAGAAACTCATTGTAACAAATCAAACAACAATGAGTCAGTGGGATGTTAAACATCTGATGGAAGACTTAGAAGAGAAGTTTCCGCATATTGAAGTGCATGAAGAAATATGTCTCGCAACACAAGTGAGACAGGAAGCCGTTGCAAATCAGGCTCCAAGTGCGGATGTTCTAATCGTTGTCGGTGACCCTAAAAGTAATAACTCTAACAGACTCGCACAAGTTTCAAAAGAAATCGCACATACCGAAGCCTATCGTATTTCAGATATCAGTGAATTAAAGTTAGAGTGGCTTGAGGGAAAATCAACGATTGCAGTTACAGCAGGAGCTTCTACACCTACACCGATCGTTAAAGAAGTGATTGACTATATTAAAGGCTATGATCCACTAAATATTACTCCTATACCTGAAACGTCTGGTGTACCAGTTGAAAAGATCTTACCTAAAATTAAAAACGCAGCCCCTGTCAAAATATTAGATTAACAAAAGTGCCATCGTCAGTAGACGATGGCACTTTTATTTATATTTCATTAAACGGATTAGTATTTGTCGTTGATGCGATAACTGTAATTTCAGGTATCAGGCCATGAATTATCACTTTCAGTCCTTCTCTCATTACATATTCACTATAATGACCGATATCAATTGCGATTTGTCCTTTCATCAGTAAATCATGTGCTTCATGGTACTTGATATCCCCAGTTAAAAACACATCAGCTCGTCCTGCAATTTGATCCATATACGATACGCCGGCACCACCAATAATAGAAATTGACGTAAGCTGGGCATTTAAATTACCAATTACTTTAACAGACGGAATATCAAGCTTATCTTTTAAAATTTCAGCAAGCTCGTGAACCTTCATTTCTTCAATCCTACCGATAGTCCCCGTACCATAATCTGCCGGAACGTCATATTCAAATATATCATATGCAGGCGTTTCGTACGGGTGTACATCCATAATGACTTTCTCTACTTGCTGCCTTAATTGAGGTTCAAATACACACTCAATCTTCATTTCCTGTTCGTAATGGATCTCACCTTTCTTACCTACAAATGGATTTGCACTTGATAATGGCATAAATTCTCCTGTACCTTCTGTTGTATAGAAGCAATGTGCATATTCTCCAATTTGTCCGGCACCAATTTGCGCTAATGCACCTTTCATTTGCGCGGCATGATCATTCGGTACAAACAACTGTAATTTGCAAAGCTTTCTAGATTCACGTAACAGAATCGTCTGATCCTTCAAACCAATTTGTTTACCGATCATATAACTCACACCATATTTGTAGTTATCTAAATTTGTATGCATCGCAATCACTTGAATATCATGCTTAATTGCATGGCGCATGACATTGCCGTATCCTCCGGCATTAATTTGTTTTATGCCGCTAAAAATAAGCGGATGGTGACAAATAATTGTATTGATACCATACGTAATTGCTTCATCAATAACTTCCTCTGTACAGTCTAATGTTGTCAGAACCCCTGTCACTTCTGTCGATTCATCTCCGATTAATAGTCCAACATTGTCCCAGGATTCCGCTGTGTACTTCGGAATTTCGTTATGAATAATCTGCTGTAATTCACAAATTTTCAATGTCTAAGACCTCCTTTAGAGTTTCAATATCGTTCAGTAGCTGTGATGCTTTTTCAGAGTGTCTTTCTTCTAATTTTATCGCTTCATATACTGTTTGCAGATGATGATACTCACGTAACCACTTCTCCTTAAAAACATCGTCCTTTTTATTTAATAACACCGGACCAAACTTTAACTCTCTTTCATTATACGTTACGTCTATATCATTTCGTTCAGCAACGATAATTTCGTATACGTGTTTACGCTCTTTCATAATGACTTCATCTTTTATCATGTAGCCTAATGCTATCAATCTACGCCTAACTGCTTCTGTATGAATATTACTTTGCAGTATAAGTGTCGGATAATGTGTAAGTTTTCCTTTACCGTTATTTAAAATCTCACTGATTAATGGACCACCCATCCCGCAAATGGTAATGCAGTCTACTTCATTCTGCTCAATTACATCAAGGCCGTCTCCAAGTCTGACATCTATCTTACTGTCCAGTGCATACTTCTTTACATTTTCTACTGCTGACATAAATGGACCCTTTACAACTTCACCTGCAACAGCACTTTTTACTTTGCCTTGTTCTATTGCATATATCGGAAGATACGCATGGTCTGAACCGATATCTGCTAGTTTTTCGTGATTGATATATGTTGCAACTGCCAATAATCTGTTATTTATCATCGCGTTTATCCTTTCATTTCATTCAATCTAAAAGAGGATGAGACAACGTTGTCCCATCCTCTCATATTGTAAATTATTATTTAGCACCATCTTTAAGATACTTAACTAAAGTATCTAGATCTTTATCAGAAATTGTTGCTTCGTCATGTGCTGGCATCGCACCTTTACCTTCACGGATAACTTTCTTTAAAGCACCTGCGTCTTTAGAGTTCCCCGCTAATTTAGGACCCATACCGCCTTCTAAGTTTTGACCATGACAAGAAGTACAGTTGTCTTTAGCAAATGTTTTTGCATCAAATTTCTGTTCAGTTTTAGCACCGTCTTCGCCCTTCTCTTCTCCTTTGTTTGCACCGTGTGCTGACATAAAGAAAATAAGACCTACACCCATAAGCATAATAAGTATAAACGGTATCACTGGATTACGATTCATTCAATTAACCTCCCTTTAAATTCACCATATACATATCTATTTTATATTAAAAAGTAGGATTGTCAAAGACTTTTCACAATTTAATTTAATTAATCCATAAAATCTTTTAAGCGTTTACTTCTTGATGGATGACGTAACTTTCTGAGTGCCTTTGCTTCTATCTGTCTGATACGTTCACGTGTTACTCCAAACACCTTACCAACTTCCTCAAGTGTGCGTGTACGACCATCATCTAGTCCAAATCTTAAGCGCAGGACATTTTCTTCTCTGTCCGTCAGGGTATCAAGTACGTCCTCTAACTGTTCTTTCAGAAGTTCATAAGCTGCATGATCTGCGGGACTTTGTGCATCCTGATCCTCAATGAAATCACCTAGATGGCTGTCATCTTCTTCTCCAATCGGTGTTTCAAGAGAAACTGGTTCCTGAGCAATCTTCAAGATTTCTCTTACTTTTTCCGCTGGCAGATCCATTTCTTCGCCAATCTCTTCTGGAGAAGGATCACGACCTAAATCTTGCAGTAACTGACGTTGTACACGAATTAACTTATTGATTGTTTCAACCATATGAACCGGAATTCGAATTGTACGTGCCTGGTCAGCAATTGCACGTGTTATCGCCTGACGAATCCACCACGTTGCGTAAGTCGAAAATTTAAAGCCTTTTGTAAAGTCAAATTTCTCAACCGCTTTTATAAGACCCATATTTCCTTCCTGAATCAAATCAAGGAACAGCATACCACGCCCAACATAACGCTTCGCAATACTAACCACAAGACGTAAGTTTGCTTCTGCAAGTCTCGCTTTCGCTTCTTCATCACCTTGTTCAATTCGTTTCGCAAGTTCAATTTCTTCTTCTGCACTTAATAAATTTACACGACCAATTTCTTTTAGATACATACGTACAGGGTCATTAATCTTAACACCTGGTGGTGCTGAAAGATCGTTTAAATTAATCTTGTCGTCCGTATCTTGTGCATCTTTTTCATTAATTAATGTAATATCATTCTCAGCAATTGCTTCAAAGAATTCATCCATATGATCAGAATCCATTTCGAAGTTCTGCAGTTTATCTGCAATCTCTTCGTGACTGAGATGACCATTTTTCTTACCAGTCTCTATCAACTGTGCTTTAACCTGGTCAATTGTTAATAATACATCGTCTTTATTTTTTTTCGTTTCTTTTTTGGCCATAATGTTTAACCCCCTGTAGAATCTACTGTTTCTTTTGTCGTTGTAAATTAATAATTTCACGCATAAGCTGCGCACGCTTTTCATGATTCTCTGTACTTACAGCATCGCTAAGTTGTGCCTTTAACGATTGCAGCTGTTCTATTTCTTTCGGTTCCTGCTGAAAGACATAAAGGTAATCATTGACTTCTTCGATAGAAGGCTCATGATTTACGAGCATAGCATCAATTTTCAGACAAGTTTCATGGCATTCATGTGGAACATGTGATGAGAATTTGCTTAGCATAAATGTCTCTTCTATTTTATAGTACCCACTTAATGCTTTATAAATCATCTCATGAACTTTGACGCTAAAATGCTCTTCTGTAATCTGATCTTCAAATTGCATAAAAAGCATACGATCATTCATAAAATATTTCAGCACAGTACGCTCAGCTAACAATTGTCGTGACAGTGTCTCACTTTCAAATGTCGGCATACGCGCTTGTCTTCTATTATCCTTCTGTACTTTGAATTTTAAGCTGTCAAAGTCTACATTAAACAACTCGGTGATTTCATGCAATACTTTTTTCTGTAAATGCTCGGAATTCATTAGTTTAGCATCTTCGATAACGTTATTCAAATGTTTTTCATAGGCAAGATCATTATTCTTAATTTCATCGAGATAATGGCGCATATAAAAGCTCACATAAGTAAGCTTATTATGATTAAAATAACTTAAAAATTTATCCGTTCCAAGTTCTGTAATCATCTCATCAGGATCGTATCCTTTTTTCATCGGTACAACAAATACATTCATACCTTCTTGATTTAACTGCTTACCGATTTTAAGAGTGGCTTCGATACCCGCTCGGTCGCCATCATACATCAATGTAATATTCGATGCCAGTTTCTTCAGCTGTAGGATATGCTCACGGCTAAGTGCCGTACCCATCGTTGCAATCGCGTTTAATATTCCAGTTTCATTAAGTTTAAGGACGTCCATAAATCCTTCCAGCAAAATAACTTCATCTTGATTACGAATCGGTTTTCTTGCAACATCAATGTGATAAAGCACATTTCTTTTTTGGAAAATTAAAGTTTCAGGACTGTTTAAATACTTGGGTTCGCTCCCATCAATCGAGCGCGCCGAAAAACCGATAACTTTACCGCGGAAGTCCTTGATAGGAAACATGATACGGTTTCTAAACCGGTCAAAGTAGGATATCGTTTCTTCATTACGACTCAGCAGACCTGCATCATAGGCAAGTGCCTCATCATAGCCTTTATTCTTTAAATAATCACGGGTAAATGTTGACACGTTAGGACTATAACCTATTTTCTCACGTGCAATCTGTTCATCTGTAAATCCTCTTGAATACAAATACTTAAGTGCCGGCTCAGCTTGTTCAATCGCCTTAAGCACATAGTTATAATAATGTGCCATCGCTTCATGCATCGCAATCATCTTGCTCTGTTCATTATCTGCTTGAGGCGTACCGTCGTCAGTCTTAACTTCTATCCCTGCACGCTCACCTAGTATCTTCACCGCTTCTATAAAGCTGATGGCTTCAATCTGCTCTATAAACTGAAAAACATTACCACCTTTTTTACAGCCGAAGCAGTGGCAGATCTGTTTTTCTACCGAGACAGAAAACGAAGGAGTCTTTTCATCATGAAAGGGACATAAACCGATGTAGTTTCGTCCCCTTTTTTCTAATTTCACATATTGACTGACAACGTCCAATATATCGTTCTTCTGTTGGATTTCATGTATTAACTCTGGCTCTATATGCAAATTATGCACCTCTTTAACGTTGATTCTCAGTAACAATCTTAATAATTTCGTTCGCTGTTTCTTCTATCGCTTTATTCGAAACATCAATCACCTTACATCCAATTCTATCGACAATCGAATGGAAATAGTCAAGTTCTTCATGAATACGGTCATCCTTAGCATAGTTCGCATCATTCTTTAACCCAAGTTGAGCAAGACGTTCCACTCTTATCTTGTTTAGCTTAGCTGGATCAATTTTTAAGGCGATGCACTTGGATGGATCTATATCAAACAGCTGCTCAGGTGGATCAACTTCGGGTACAAGCGGCACGTTCATTACCTTATATCGCTTATGCGCTAAGTATTGACTTAGCGGCGTCTTAGATGTACGAGAGACGCCTACCAGCACGATATCTGCTTTAGCTAAACCACGCACATCTCTTCCGTCATCGTATTTTACGGCAAATTCAATGGCTTCTATTTTCTTGAAATAATCTTCATCTAACTTATGTACGATACCTGGTTCATTTAAGGGATGCTCGTCTAAAACATCAACCAGCACTGTCATCAAAGGACCCATTATATCGACACTCTTAATAGCAAAAGCCTCAAGCTGCTGCTGCATATACTTTCTGATCGCTGGTTTAACAAGTGTATAGACAACAATCGATTCCTGTTCCTTTGACAGATTAATAACTTCATCAACATTCTCGGTTGTCTCGATATAAGGTAGTCGTATCGTATCAATCACATTATTAAGTAGATTAAATTGAGATACACATGCTTTCGTAACGAGTTCTGCAGTCTCCCCTACAGAATCCGATGCGATGATTAACCTAATTTCTTTCATAAATTTATCCCCTATTCATCCTCAATTAGTGACACAAAGGCACGCGTAATCGTTGTCTTAGTGATACGCCCTGTCACTTCATAATGTTCTCCTGACTTCTGTACAACTGGTAACGAATCAATCTGTTTCTCTATCAATAGATTTGCCGCATATATGAGCAGATCATCCTGTACACATACAGAAATATTTGGCATACGGGACATAAAGACATTTACCGGCAGATTATGAATCTCCTGATTACCCATCGATGCACGGAGCAGATCTTTACGAGAGCATACACCAACAAGATGATTTTCATGATTTGTCACAAAAAGTGTACCTACATCCTCCAGAAACATCGTACAAATTGCATCATAAGCTGAAATGTCTTCGTGGATGACGACCGGTATAGACTGAAAATCTTTCACCTTAAACTTCTTAATAGAAGCTGATAAGAGCTGTGTGCTTGACTTACCCGTGTAAAAGTAACCCACTCGTGGTCTCGCATCTAAGTAGCCAGCCATAGTCAGGATTGCTAAATCTGGTCTTAATGTTGCTCGTGTTAAACTCAATTTCTCAGCAATCTTCTCTCCAGTAATGGGGCCATTGTTTTTTACAATCTGTATTATCTTTTCCTGCCTTTTATTCAGTTCTATCGTAAACACCCCAAACATGCACAATTTAATAACTTTATTATACCCATCAACTGCAATTTTTACAAATGACATGTCTAACATCTTGAGTCTTAGTAAGAAAGATGATATATTCATATTAAGCGAGTTAAGGGTGGTGTGAGCTTAACAGAATAATTGGCGCAATATCATAACTTAACATTTATAAAAGTGAGTAAACACTAATTTGGGTGGAACCGCGGGTTTATATACTCGTCCCAAGGCTTGATTGCCTTGGGACTTTTTTGTTTACTCTAAATTAATAGGAGGTCATATTATGGCAGAAAAAAACATGGAAACAATTGTTAATCTTGCAAAACACAGAGGCTTCGTCTTTCCTGGCAGCGAAATCTACGGTGGGCTTGCTAACACTTGGGATTACGGTCCGTTAGGTGTAGAACTTAAAAACAATGTAAAACGTGCATGGTGGCAAAAATTCGTTCAGCAATCACCTTATAACGTAGGTCTTGATGCCGCGATTCTGATGAACCCAAAAACTTGGGAAGCGAGTGGTCACTTATCTAACTTTAACGATCCTATGATCGATAACAAAGATTCTAAGATTCGTTACCGTGCAGATAAATTAATTGAAGATTATATGCACGCACAAGGTGATGAACACTTTATCGCTGACGGTATGAGCTTTGACGAAATGAAACAATTTATCGATGACAAAGGGATTGTATGTCCTGTATCAGGTACAGCAAACTGGACTGAAATCCGCCAGTTCAACTTGATGTTCAAAACATTCCAAGGGGTCACTGAATCATCTACAAATGAGATTTTCTTACGCCCTGAAACAGCACAGGGTATCTTTGTAAATTACAAGAACGTTCAACGCTCAATGCGTAAGAAACTTCCATTCGGTATTGCACAAGTAGGGAAATCATTCCGTAATGAAATCACACCAGGTAACTTTATCTTCAGAACACGAGAATTCGAACAGATGGAATTAGAATTCTTCTGTAAACCAGGCACTGAAATTGAGTGGCAGGAATACTGGAAGAACTTTGCAGCGAAATGGCTGAAAGATTTAGGTATTAAAGAAGAGAATACGAAACTTCGTGACCATGATGAAGACGAATTATCTCACTACTCTAATGCAACAACAGATATCGAATATAAGTTCCCATTCGGCTGGGGTGAGCTATGGGGTATCGCAAGCCGTACAGACTTCGACTTAAAAGCGCATATGGCAGCAAGTGGAGATGACTTCAGCTACCACGACCAGGAAACGAACGAAAAATATGTACCATACTGTATTGAACCCTCATTAGGGGCAGACCGTGTAACGTTAGCATTCTTATGCGATGCATTTGAAGAAGAGACATTAGAAGGTGGAGATACACGTACAGTGATGCACTTCCATCCGGCACTCGCACCATATAAAGCTGCGATCTTACCACTGAGTAAAAAGCTCTCACCAGATGCGATGAAAGTATATGAAGAACTCAGCACATACTTTGCCATCGACTTTGATGAAAGTCAGTCAATTGGTAAACGTTACAGAAGACAAGATGAAATCGGTACACCATTCTGTATCACATTTGACTTTGATTCGTTAGAAGATAATCAAGTTACAGTTCGTGACCGTGATACGATGGAACAAGTACGTATGCCAATCAGCGAAGTAAAAGCATTTTTAGATGAAAAAATTAAGTTTTAAAATGATAAAAGCGGGTTCATTTTCATGAACTCGCTTCTTTATTTACAATTATCTAGTCTTCTCATCTGCTCCAGAATCTTCCTAGACTTGATAAAGACACCTATAAATTCATCATACATCTTATACACGAGTGTTTCCATCTCGTCGATTAAACTGTGTTCAATATTTATAGAGCTTAAACTTTCAATCGGTACTTCACTGAGCAGATAAAGCATATAGAGACTCTTATTCGTCATAGGGATTGCATGTGGATCTTCATTGAGTGCCTCTTGCGTTATCACGCTATTAAATTGAAACGAATACGCAATAAAATCTTTATGTGCCATGTTGCCATCATAAGTACTGTACTTAAAATTTGGTACATAGCCATAGAGCGGCATACATTTAATACTCACTAGCAGCGCAATAAGTCTCGCATTATCACTTCGCTCCATATGTGTCAACGCGACTTTAAGTAACTGATATGCATATGGATTCGTCTCATCTTCTTCAAGTGCACGATCAATCAGTTCAACAACGTACTGTGCATACGTCATCACATAGATATCTTCACGTATTTCATAATGACTGTTAATTGTATCCACCGAAGACAATGTACCCATTCCTTTGAACTGAGAGAAAATAAACAAATTTTCATAGAACAAATCTAATCCCGCACCATACTTTGTTGATTTACGGGCATTCCTTGCCATTAACGCAACTTTAACCCCCGCTTCATTCAAAAAGGTGATAATCAGATGATTATCACCATAAGCGACACGTCTAATGACGATACCTACAGCTTTCTTAAGCATTAATACTCGTCTTCTCTATAGCCAATTTGTCGTATGAAATTCGGTTTATTTCTCCAGTCCTTCTGTACTTTCACCCATAGCTCCAAATACACTTTAGAACCTAGTAACATCTCGATATCTTTACGGGCAAGCTGTCCAATCTTTTTAAGCATTGACCCTTGTTTACCGATAATAATCCCTTTTTGAGAATCTCGTTCGATATAGATCGTCGCTTCAATATGAACACGTTCTTCTGATTCTTTGACCATCTTCTCCACCTGCACACCAATTGCATGCGGGATTTCCTGGCTTGTTAAATGAAGCGCTTTTTCACGGATAAGTTCTGCCACGATAAACTCTTCCGGATGATCTGAAATCTGATCTTTCGGATAGTACATCGGTCCTTCCGGCATATATCCTTCAATGACTTTTACAAGATGGTCAACATTATTACCTTGTAATGCTGAAATCGGTACAATCTCTGCAAACGGCAATAAGTCCTTATACTTCTCGATTTCTTTAATCAGCTCGTCAGGATGTATCTTATCGATTTTGTTTAATACTAAGAATATCGGTGTGCGGTTATTCTTAAGTAGTTCAATAATAAATTCATCTCCACGGCCGATACTCTCTTCTACATTGACCATGAACATGATTGCATCAACTTCACGTAACGTGTTCTTCGCTACTTTCATCATATAATCACCAAGCATATGTTTCGGTTTATGAATACCAGGTGTATCGATAAAGATGATTTGTGACTGTTCTGTCGTTAAAACACCTTGTACTTTATTGCGTGTCGTCTGTGCTTTATCTGACATTATCGCTACTTTCTGTCCAAGTACTTTATTCATAAATGTAGATTTCCCTACATTCGGGCGTCCAATAATCGCAACAAACCCTGACTTAAATTCATTTGACATTATTTCAAATCCTTTCCTGAGAAACCAAGCGGCAATAAATCGTCGACAGTACGTGCGATAACATCACCTTTAACATTCGTTAAGAATACAGGCATTTCATCATCGCATAACTCCTTGATCACTTGTCGACATGAACCACATGGCGATGATGGTGCATCAGTATCTGTTGTAACAACCAATACTTCAAAGTCACCTGGCTTATAACCATCTGCAATCGCTGATACTAGCGCTGTACGCTCCGCACAGATGCAGTCACCATATGCAGCATTCTCTACGTTACAACCATCGAAAGTTTTGCCGTCCTTCGTAATTAAATAGGCACCTACTTTAAAGTTTGAATACGGTGCATGTGCTTTTTCCTGAGCGCGAATTACGCCCTCTAACCATTCCTGTTTGAATTCCATGATCATTCCTCCTAGAATAACTTCAATATGTACGGTATAAAAATAATCATACCAATAAGCAGGCTCATCATGGATGCAATTAATACCGCAAGACTTGCTGTGTCTTTTGCGTACTTCGCTAACGGGTGATACTCATCTGTTACGAGATCTACAACATATTCAACAGACGTATTGATCACTTCCATAAAGAGAACTGCACTTATTGCAATAATGATAAACAACCATTCCGTTCTCGTGATATTAAATAATACACTAATAATGATTACGAATAAAGCAGCAATTAAATGCAGGATAAAATTTTTATCCTTTTGTAATAATATAACAAGTCCTGCAATTGGATGTTTAAATCGTTTGATCATACATCTCTTCGTAATCCGAATGCATTTAATATTTCATCCTGACGCCCAAACATACGTGTTTCATCTGCTTCATTCATATGATCATATCCTAGAAGATGTAGTAAACCATGCAACGATAAGAAACCTAGCTCACGCTCAAAAGAATGACCATACTCTTCAGCCTGTTCCAAAGCTCTTTTTACACAGATAATGATGTCTCCCAGCACACGTGGTGCATCAGGCATTTCAAAGTCATCCTCGCCTTCTTCAAGGGCAAAACTGATGACGTCTGTTACTGCATCCTTATTGCGGTATGCTTTATTAATTGCCTGAATTTCATTTTCGTCTACAAATGACACTGCAACTTCAGCCTCTTCATTAATTCCTTCCTGCTCGGCAGCAAAAATGAGCAAACGCTCAATTTCTGGTAAGTGCTTTGCATCAATTTGTGCATTATCATCAATAAAATCTACTGTTAACATTTAAACGTCTCCTTCGTATGCATTGATTATCTTTCCAACGAGCGGGTGTCTCACAACATCAGCACCATCAAAATAATGGATTTCTATCCCTTTTACACCGTTTAAGCGGTGAACCGCTTCAATCAGACCACTCTTAACACCTTTAGGTAGGTCAATTTGTGTTTCATCACCCGTAATGACCATCTTAGAGCCAAACCCTAGTCGTGTTAAGAACATCTTCATTTGAGCATGTGTCGTATTCTGTGCCTCATCCAATATAACGAAGGCATCTTCTAATGTACGGCCACGCATATATGCAAGCGGTGCAATTTCAATCACCCCACGTTCAATGAGTCGAGCTGTATGCTCTGCACCGAGTACAAAATGCAAGCCATCATATAACGGACGTAAGTATGGATCTACCTTCTCTTTCAAGTCTCCGGGTAAGAATCCAAGGGACTCACCCGCTTCAACAGCTGGACGTGTTAATACGATACGCTTCACCTTTCCGCTACGTAAACTCTGGGCGGCCATTACAACTGCTAGAAATGTCTTCCCTGTCCCAGCAGGTCCAATACCAATCACGAGATCATTCTTCTTTATCTGATGGGCATATAATCGTTGACCCATCGTCTTTGCACGGATAGACTTTCCAGTAGCGTCTTTTGTTATTTCTTCATCGTACAGATCACTTAAATAATGAATCGTGCCTTTCTCAGACATCTGAACAGCAGACTGTACATCACGTAACGTAATATTCGTACCTTTTTGAATAATCTTAAGCAAACTTCTGATAACGACCTCAGCCTTCGAAATCGCATCAGCTTGACCATGTATCGTAAGTTCCTGACCACGCGTATGCAATTCCACACCATAAAATTCCTCAAGATAATTTAAATGTTCGTCGTTATTGCCAAGCATTGCCTGGGCTTCATTTATATTGTCAAAGCGAATGATATCAGACATTCAAAAACTCCTTTATTTATCGTTACCTTAACTTTATCAGTTTGGGAAATAACACACAATTATTTTATATCAGCGACTCTATCAAGCATTGAATCGGCTAAACTGAAGTTCTGAATGCGAATATCCGGATTAACCTTCTTCAAGTGCGCAATAAATTCTAAGGTTAACTTAGGTTTCACAACAACCTTCTGCTCTTTACCATAAATTTCTACCAGCACATTATCTCGTACTTTCATACAATTTAACAATTCAATATCATGAATATTAATCGCTTTACGCTCAAAACCTTTCGTAATATTAAGCGCATTTCCCTCTATATCATAAAATTCATTTAACAGCGTATAGATAAGGAGACTCCCAAGTACAAAAGAAGCGACACCACTCGTCAATGGATTTAAATAGAATGCAATGGAAACGAGTGTAACAATAATGACGAGTAGCGACTTCTGAAATGAATTGACGATACTTTTATATCTCATGCCATCACCTCTTACCTCTATTTTATCAAATTTTATTCATGATACGTTAATAGTTTCTCTATAAACTAATAAATTATCATCATTAAAATTAAAAAACCTTAAGTGACTGAAACAATCACTTAAGGTTAACCATTATTGCATTGATTTCGGCTTGCCGAGCACTTCGCTCATAATAATACCATTTAATACTGCAGCTTTGTCAAACGTCAAATCGTCTACTGCAACTTCAATGTCCTGTGCCATCACTAAACTTTGAATGCGATTCTGTTTTTGGCGTGGTGTGAGATTCTGATCATTTTCAATTTTGTAGATTTGTTCAGCCAACGTGAAAGTTTGGGTTACAACTGTCTTACTCTGTCTTGAAAGACTTGCTTGTTCTGCCTTTGCTTTCACATTCTCTCTTATATTGCTTTGATGCTGCACAACTTTCTTCGGCTTCACTTGACCAACTGTCTGCCCACGCGCTTGAGTAGTGGCATTACGAGTCGACTTATCATTCATACCTTGATTTATCGTTGCCTCGATTTGCTGTAACTGTTTCTGAAATTCTGATCGCAAACCTTTTGATGTTCCAGCCTTTTTACCAGGAGCGGTCTTTTTCTTATCATTATCTAACAAAGAAGACACACCGCTAATTACCGCAATCAATATAAATATTATCGTACCTACACTCATGTAATCACCCTTTATTTTTTAGGCGTATCATCATTCTTATCTGTCATCTTGTTAATCGCGTTGCGCATACCTGTATCTGATTCGATATTCTTTAAGTTATAGTATTCTTTAACACCGATATTACCAGACTTTAATGCTTCAGCCATTGCAAGCGGCACTTCTGCTTCCGCTTCCACAACTTTCGCACGCATCTCTTGAACACGCGCTTTCATCTCTTGCTCCTGCGCAACCGCCATCGCACGTCGTTCTTCAGCTTTCGCCTGTGCGATATTCTTATCTGCCATCGCTTGCTCTGTCTGAAGATCTGCACCAATATTCTTACCGATATCTACATCAGCAATATCAATCGACAGAATCTCAAACGCTGTTCCAGAGTCTAGACCTTTTCCTAATACTGTCTGAGAAATCATATCCGGGTTCTCTAATACAGATGTGTGGGAACGACTTGAACCGATTGTCGAAACGATACCTTCTCCGACACGGGCTACAATCGTCTCTTCACCTGCACCACCAACAAGGCGCTCGATGTTTGCACGCACTGTAATACGCGCTTTCGCCTTAACTTCAATACCATTCATCGCAACGCCGGCGATAAATGGCGTTTCTATAACTTTCGGGTTAACTGACATCTGTACCGCCTCTAGCACGTCACGTCCTGCCAAATCAATCGCAGCACCACGCTCGAAAGGTAAGTTAATGTCTGCACGTTGTGCTGCAATAATTGCATCTACGACGCGGTCAACGTTCCCACCTGCTAAATAATGCGACTCTAACTGGTTCGTCGTCAATGATAAACCTGCTTTATGCGCCTTAATCAATGGATCAATAACGCGACGTGGCGATACACGACGTAAACGCATACCAACAAGTGTACCAATGCCGACTTTAACACCTGCAGCTAACGCCGAAATCCATAACCCTACTGGTACAAACGAGAATAATATCATCAAGAAGACGATAACGATAAATGTAATTATTCCAATACCTATTAAACCTGACATTCATTCCACTCCTTTATTTATAATGTTTTTACTACAACACGCGTACCTTCAACCTCGGTTATCTTCACCGAAGTATCTTTTTTGATAAATGCACCTTCACTCACGGCGTCAATACGCTTATCATTATGCACGATAATACCAGAAGGTCTTAAGTCAGTTAGACAAACAGCTACCTGCCCTACTAAATATGACCTGTCATCATGAGATGTGTAGCCTGCCTCCTTATTCGTTGAGTCATGTAACACGACTTGCTGAAGCAGAGGAACTCTCTTCTTGAAAAACTTCACTATGATCACCCATTCTATAAGTGCGACGATTAAACAGATCGATACGAATAAAGTCATCATCGTCATGTTGTCTCCAATAAGCAGAAAACTGATGATAATGCATATAATACCGATAATTCCAATAATAGCACCGATAATAAACAACTCTAAAATGACAAGAAGTATACCACCGATAAACAAAATAATCGCCAGTGCTTCCATATCACCGTTATAGATGTTCATGACAAAAAATAATAAACTCGCAATTGCGCATATTATTCCAGCACTGCTGATTCTCGGAGTATAAAGCTGCCATATGCATGACACTGTCATAACAATCATTAACATAAGCAGGATGATATCCTGTAATTGTAAATCCAACTGAACACCTCCTTATTTTCATTATACAGAAAATTCACTCACAATATATGTATAAACATAAAATTTATGAAAAATTCACAAATAACAGTTACAAAAAAAGAAGCCTGGATAATCCAGACTTCTACATCTATTAATAACATTTGAGGGAGCAAATATTATTTGACTTTACGTTTACGCGCTGCTTCTGATTTCTTTTTGCGTTTTACACTTGGTTTTTCGTAGAATTCACGTTTACGTACTTCTTGAATTGTACCATTTTTAGAAACAGTACGCTTGAAACGACGTAAAGCATCTTCAATTGATTCGTTTTTACGAACTACAGTTTTAGACATATAATTTCCCTCCCTCCAAATATCAACGGAACATTTTAAACATAGATATAAGTAAAATATTCTATGTACTAAAACATTATAATACAACAGTTACACGAGGTCAATAACGAATTTGAAGGTTATTGAACTTGCATCTCTGACTTCTTATAAGTATTTGGTATGACCGTTACGAACGTTCCTTCATTTATTGGATAGCCGCTCTTGTCAATCTTCACCTTAACAAGCTCACCGATTAAATGCTCATCTGCTTCAAACTGTACCTTAAGGTAATTATCCGTGTAACCAACAAGCATATTACCATTACTAGCCTTCTCTTCTGGAATCACTTCCAGCACTTCACCTTCAAAACGACCTGCATATTCTTTTGCAAGCTGATCGCTTAATGTAATTAAACGATGTACGCGGTCATTCTTCACAGATTCATCAATTTGATCCGTCATTCTTGCAGCAGGCGTACCCGTACGCATTGAATACGGGAAGACATGTAGTTCACTGAAACCATGCTTTAAAATAAAGTCATATGTCTCCTGGAACTCTGCTTCAGTCTCACCAGGGAAACCGACAATAACATCACTCGTAACAGCAAGACCTGGCATAATGGCATGCAGCTTCTTCAGACGCTCTGAGAAATGTGACATCGTATATTTACGACGCATACGCTTTAATACCGTATCACTACCGGACTGAAGCGGAATGTGTAGGTGACGCACAACTTTATTGCTCTTGTCAATTACATCAATCACTTCATCCGTTAGCTGACTCGCCTCGATAGAAGAAATACGAATACGCTTCAAACCATCAATCGTCTCTAGATCACGGAGTAATTGTGCCAAATTATAATCCTTTAAATCTTCACCATAACCACCCGTATGAATCCCTGTTAATACAATCTCCTGATAACCAGACTGTACAAGCTGCGTTGCCTGACGGACAACCTCTTTAGGATCACGAGAACGCATTAAACCACGCGCCCAAGGAATAATACAGAACGTACAGAAGTTATTACACCCTTCCTGAATCTTAAGTGACGCACGCGTACGGTCCGTAAAGTAAGGTACATCTAACTCCTCATATGTACGATTCTTCATAATATTCGTCACACCATTAATCGGTTGACGTTCCGCGCGATACTGTTCGATATAAGGAAGCATCTTATGACGATCCTGTGTACCGACAACAATATCTACACCGGCAATATCCATAATTTCTGCAGATGACGTCTGTGCGTAACACCCCGTAACACAAATGACCGCATCAGGATTGCGACGAACCGCACGACGGATCACCTGACGACTCTTCTTATCACCCGTGTTCGTTACTGTACACGTATTAATAACATAGACATCTGCACTTTGTTCAAAATCAACGCGCTCATAATCAGCATCTTTAAATAACTGCCAAATCGCTTCTGTTTCATAATGGTTTACTTTACAACCCAACGTATGAAATGCAACTGTTGACATATGTTCACCTCATTTATAATTCTTTGCATTATATAAAAATACCATGAATATCAATAACTTTCAATGTCATTGCATGGAATGTTATTGATATACAATAAAAGACACTGAAAGTTCAGTGTCTAATTCAACTCAAAATGAAAGCTCATTGCTGACAATGCATATAACGGCGCGGTCTCAGCTCTTAATATACGTGGTCCGAGTCCAATAACCATACTTCCAAACTGAGCCACTTCCGCTTCACTCAGTCCACCTTCCGGACCGAATATCACGCACACTTTATCACCATGCTGCACATTTTGTAACGCTTCAGTAAAGCTTTTCATCTCACCTGACTTCGCTGTTTCTTCATATGCAATCAGCACATGATCAAAGTCTTTCAGCTTTTGTCCTAATGCTTTCCCGCTCGCGACAAACTCAATAGACGGGACAATTTGTCTGTAACTCTGCTCAGCCGCTTCCTTAACAATCTTCGTAAAACGCTCTAACTTCTTCTGGAACTTCTTTTCGTCCACTTTTACGATCGTTCTTTCACTAACAAACGGCATAAACGACGCAGCTCCAAGTTCTGTCGCCTTCTGTATCATCCATTCATACTTATCATTTTTAAGCAACCCGCTGGCAATCGTCACAGACACAGGCATCTCTGTCTGAATATCAATGTGCTCAATCGGTTTCACTGTAATCTCAGCCTGAATATCGGTAATTTCACAGATCATCGTTGCATTCGTAAAGTTAACGATCACCTTATCTCCCGTTTGCTGTCTCATAACGTTTTTAATATGATGGACGTCGTCCTTACTACTGATCCGATATTTTTCGTTTATAACACTTTTTATACCAAGAAAATAACGCTGCATACTATGCCTCTTTTCTTGCTGCAATGGCAACCCATCCGCTATCGTGCATCACTTCAACAATCGTATAACCGACGCGTTTTAAGTGGTCGATGATCATCTCTTCTTTCTCGTCAATGATGCCTGACGTTATAAGCAGACCATTATCATTTAATAATGCATAACTATCATCAATCATCATATCCACGATATGAGCTAATATATTAGCAAATATTACATCGCGTTTCTCTGTCTCACCTTTAAGGAGATTCCCTGGTTCTGCTTGTATCGCGTCAAGACAGTCATTCTTCTCGAAATTGTCTTCTGCTACTTTCACAGCAACAGAATCTAAATCGAGTGCTTTAATTGGCTTTGCTCCAAGTTTATGTGCAGCGATACTTAGTATGCCAGACCCAGTCCCTACGTCAACTATAGACTGATCACTTTCTACATACTTCTCAATTAACTTGAGACACATCGAAGTCGTCGCATGATCACCAGTACCAAATGCCATACCAGGATCTAGGTGTATCGCATGCTCACCGTCCTGTAAACCGTCATAGCTTTCCCAGCTCGGTACGATAACGAACTTGTCTGAAACTTTAAAGGCATGGAAATGATTTTTCCATTCATTAGCCCAGTCTTCTTCCTGCACGGTATGTGTACTGAATTCCAGACGAGTGACGTCGACATCATTTAATGCGTCTACTTTTTCTTTAATTTGCTCGATAACAGACGCATCATAATCTAGTTCACTAAAGTAAACTTTAACGCGTACATCCTCTTCTGGAAAATCATCCGGATTTAATTCATAAATTTCCCCGAATGTTTCAATACGACCTTTCTGAAGTTCAAGACTATCTTCAATCACTACACCATTCGCACCGACTTCATTCAGGATCTCTGCAATAAATGGCTCAAGTTCATGATTGATCATCATCGTTATCTCTACATAGTTCATCTTTATTCTCCTTTAAAGAAGCGTTTCGTTTTATCAAAGAAATTTGAAGGCTGTTCTGTAATATCATGTCCGTCGATCTCTGCGAATTCTCTTAATAACTCTGCCTGTCTGTTCGTCATCTTAACAGGCGTCATCACTTTAACCGTTACATATTCATCACCGCGACCATAGCCGTGTACGTTCTGAACACCTTTTTCCTTTAATCGGAAACGTTTGCCCGTTTGTGTTCCTGCTGGAATTGTTAGTTTCACTTTACCTTCTAACGTTGGCACTTCGACTTCATCACCAAGCGCTGCTTGAGCGATTGAGAGTTCAAGTGTATAGAATATATCCTCACCGGAGCGATCAAAGTAAGCATGGTCCTGTACGTTAAATACAACATATAAATCTCCAGCCGGTCCACCATTTATACCTGGTTCACCTTGACCTGATAGTCGAATTTGCTGACCTGTATCGACACCTGCTGGTACTTTCACACTAATCTTAACTGTCTTAATCTTTCTGCCAGTACCACCACAATCTGAACATTTCTCTTCAAACTCTTTACCAGTACCACCACAATCTGGACAAGTACGTTCACTTCTCACGCGACCAAATGGTGTGTTCTGTTCAACATGCACATTTCCACGTCCACCACAAGTAGCGCATGTCTTAATATTTGTTCCTGGTTTCGCACCACTGCCATCACACGTATCACATTCGACTTCCTTCTTCACTGAAATTTCTTTCTCAGCACCAAATACAGCCTCTTCAAACGTTACATTCATCTGATACTGCAAATCATTCCCTTGTCGCGGTGCATTCGGGTCACGACGTGCGCCGCCACCGAAGAATGAACTGAAGATATCTTCGAATCCACCGAAACCACCAAAGTCCTGGCCACTAAATCCTGCACTTTGGCCCATACCTGCATGACCGAACTGATCATACTGTGCTTTTTTCTGATCATCACTTAACACTTCGTATGCCTCAGCAATTTCTTTGAATTTATCTTCAGCATCCGCTTCTTTATTAATGTCCGGATGGTATTTCTTTGATAGTTTCTTATATGCTCTTTTTATCTCTTCTTTAGAAGCACCTTTAGATAATCCAAGGACTTCGTAGTAATCCCTTTTCGCCACGTTTCATTCTCCCTTTCTTATTTCTTTATTACTATATCAGTGTATCGCATGTTTTAAAAGAAAAAGTCAAAGCCAATAAATTGACTTTGACTTTAAAAGAGTACTTATTTATTATCGTCGTCTTTCACTTCAGTAAAATCAGCATCTACAACATCGTCATCTTTAGATTCAGCACTTTGTGCTCCTTCGCCTTGCTGTTGTGCCATTTGCTCATAAAGTTTCATAGATAAGCCTTGAACAATTTCGTTTAGTGTGTCTTTTTTCGTTTTAATTTCTTCAAGGTCATTACCTTCTAACGCTTTTTTAAGGTCTTCTTTTGCTGCTTCTGCTTTTTCTTTTTCAGCAGCATCTACTTTATCTTCTAAATCTTTGATTGCTTTATCCGTTGCAAATACAAGTTGATCTGCTTCGTTACGTAAATCTACTTCTTCACGACGCTTCTTATCTGCTTCAGCATTTGCTTCTGCATCTTTAACCATACGATCGATTTCTTCGTCACTTAATGAAGATGAAGACTGGATTGTAATCTTCTGTTCTTTTTGCGTACCTAGATCTTTCGCTGTAACGTTTACGATACCATTCTTATCGATATCAAACGTCACTTCGATTTGAGGCATACCACGTGGTGCTGGTGGAATGTCAGTTAACTGGAAGCGGCCTAACGTTTTGTTATCTGCTGCCATTTGACGCTCACCTTGTAATACGTGAATGTCTACTGCTGGCTGATTATCCGCTGCAGTTGAGAACACTTGTGATTTAGATGTTGGAATTGTAGTATTACGTTCGATTAACACTGTAGACACACCACCCATTGTTTCGATACCTAATGATAATGGTGTTACGTCTAATAATACAACATCTTTTACATCACCAGTGATAACGCCACCTTGAATTGCAGCACCCATCGCTACAACCTCGTCTGGGTTAACACCTTTGTTTGGTTCTTTACCTAATTCTTTCTTGATTGCTTCTTGTACTGCTGGAATACGAGTTGAACCACCAACAAGAATTACTTCATCGATATCTGCATTTGATAATCCAGCATCTTTCATCGCTTGACGTGTAGGACCCATCGTACGTTCTACTAATGTATGAGATAGTTCTTCAAACTTCGCACGTGATAACGTCACTTCTAAGTGAAGTGGTCCTGCCTCACCTGCAGAGATGAATGGTAATGAAATTTGTGTTGAAGATACACCTGACAAGTCTTTTTTCGCTTTTTCAGCAGCATCTTTTAAACGTTGCATTGCCATTTTATCCTGAGATAAATCTAAGCCATTTTCTTTTTTGAATTCTTCTACTAAGTAGTCGATGATTACTTGGTCAAAGTCATCTCCACCTAATTTGTTGTCACCTGAAGTAGACAATACTTCAAATACACCATCACCAAGTTCAAGGATAGATACGTCAAACGTACCGCCACCTAAGTCGAATACTAATACTTTTTGTTCTTTATCGGTTTTATCTAAGCCATAAGCAAGCGCTGCAGCAGTTGGTTCGTTAATAATACGCTCAACTTCTAATCCTGCAATTTTACCAGCATCTTTAGTTGCCTGACGTTCTGCATCGTTGAAATATGCAGGTACTGTAATAACTGCTTTCGTTACTTTTTCACCTAAGTAGCTTTCGGCTGTTGCTTTTAAGTTTTGTAGGATCATTGCTGAAAGTTCTTGTGGTGAGTATTCTTTACCTTCGATGTTTACTTTGTAGTCTGTACCCATATGACGTTTAATCGAAATGATTGTATTAGGGTTAGTGATTGCTTGACGCTTCGCCACTTCTCCGACTTGTGTTTCACCATTTTTGAATGCTACAACTGAAGGTGTTGTACGGTTACCTTCTGGGTTTGCGATTACTTTTGGCTCTCCACCTTCTAATACAGATACACATGAATTTGTAGTTCCTAAGTCAATACCAATTACTTTACTCATTGTATAATTCCTCCATTAATTTAAAATTTATGAAATGTTATAAAACTAAAAATTATTCGTTTACTTTAACCATTGACGGTCTTAGTACACGTTCTTTTAATTTATAGCCCTTCTGTAGTTCTTCAAGTACGATACCTGAATCTTTACGCTCATCACTTTCTTGCATCACTGCTTGATGAAGATTTGGATCGAATGGCTGGTCAAGTGCTTCTATGACTTCTAATCCATTCTCTTTAAGTGAATGTAACAGACTTTCATAAACCATCTCTACACCCTTGTGAAGTGATTTAAACTCATCTGTTTCACCTTGCTGCGCTAATGCACGTTCAATATTATCAATTGCTGGTAATATATCACGTAACACACTCTGCGCACGATATGTTCTTTCGGTATCTAATTCCTGACGCGTGCGTTTCTTATAGTTTTCAAACTCTGCATACAGTCTTAAATACTTCTCTTCTGACTGCTCAAGCTTTGCTTCAAGTTCAGCTACCGGATCGGTACTTTCATCTTCAACAGGCGCCTCACTTACTACTGTTTCATCTGGAGTTTCAGTTGATGCAACATCTGTTTCATTGCTTTCAGTTTCATTCGTTTCTGTGATGCTTTCGTCTTTCATTACATCCTGCTTATTTTCTTCTGACAAATCTAGTCCTCCTTAAACATTCGATGTAAATTCGATAATTTATTAAATATATCACGGTAACTCATTTGAGTTGGTCCGATGATTGAAATGTTACCATTCATATTATGCATATGAATCGGTGTCGTTACAATCGATATCCCTTGTAAATTCTCACTAATCTCCTGACCTAATATTACTTCAATCTGATTCGACTGCTTTGATTCTATTAGATCTGGTAATGTATTAGAGTCGATAAGCTTCAACATTTCTCTAATCGCTTCTAGATTATCAGAGTCCATAATTTCGTATAAATACTCACGACCTTCAAAGAACACCGCGTTCGTATTCGTTGTCGCTTTCTTAATAATCTCTGATTTAATATGTGTTAAAGGAAGTTGCTTTATCGACGGATATCCTTCCTGATGTAAATTCGACTTATTAATTGATGCCAAATTCGCATTCAGAAAATTATTCATCTTCTCAATTTCAAGTCTCGTTAAACGTACCTGCCATGAAATTTGCTGATGTTCAACATTTCCGTTCTCATATACGATAATCAACACCAGCTTCGTCGGTGTTAAGTATGTTAAATGAATCTGGGAAATAGACTTCATATCGATTTGAGATGTTGTTGCAATAGACAAATGTCTTGTATCTCTTGCGATTAATTGTGCAAGTCTTCTGAAGTCAAGTGCATCACTGTTATTAATATCAAAGTTCGGTTCATAAGGAAATTCTTCCTGCAGCGATTCTACATAAAACTTGTAACCCGTTTCTGAAGGAACACGTCCTGAAGATGTGTGCATCTTCTCGATCAAACCAAAATCTTCTAGACGTTTCATCTCTGCACGTATGGTTGCAGGACTGACATTAAAGTGATGATCATCAATCAACTTCTTAGATCCTATAGGCGTTCCACTATCAACAAAATCCTCAACAATTACGTTCAACAAATGTAATTGTCTATCTGTTAGCATATTTCACCTCGTTAGCACTCTCTTACCTCAAGTGCTAATACTAATTTATCAAATTGGTCAAAGTATGTCAACATTAACACTCATAATTATAAAAAAAGAAGTTTCTATTTACTAAACAGTAAGTAGAAACTTCTCAAATACATCATTCCCACGCATTCTTCCAAGTGCTGTTAAAGAGATTCGGTCATCTGTTTCAATTAAATACCCTTCATTTACGAGCTTGGTCGTGACATCTTTAAACACATTATCATACGACGTTTTATATCGCGCAAGAAATTCATTCTTGCTGATGCCATCATTCAACCTTAACCCTAAAAACATAAACTCCTCCATCGCAGCATCAACTGTGACAGGTATACGTTCTTTAACCGCATTTCCTTTATGCATCGCCTTAATATAGTGTGGAACAGGTGCAATGTTATAATAGCGTACTCCGTCGATATACCCATGACTTCCAGCACCGGCACCATAATATTCTTTATTCTGCCAGTATACTTTATTGTGTATTGATTCATGGTGTCCTTTAGCGTAATTAGAGATTTCATATTGATGAAAGCCACGATCTCTTAAAGTATTCATCGTGAGCGTATACATCTCTGCAGCGAGCTGTTCATCCGGCAGCTGAAGCATGCCCTTTTTATACATATTATAAAACTGTGTCTTCGGCTCTAATATTAGGGAGTAACTTGAAATATGGTGTATATCCAGTGATGTCGCAAGTGCTAGATCACGACGATATTGCTCTAATGTCTGTGTCGGTAAATGATACATTAAGTCGAGACTGATAGATTCTATACCCAGCTCGTTTGCGGCGTTCACCGCGTTAAATATATCTTGTTCTTGATGTGTTCTGCCAAGCGACTTTAATAGATCATTATCAAACGTCTGTACACCGAGTGATAGACGGTTGACACCGTACTGCTTCATTAATGCAATCTTGTTACGCGTCAATTCATCAGGATTTGCTTCCATCGTAAATTCTTCATGTATCGTAAATGACTGTTCAATATAACTGAGCAATCGTTCAAGTTGTCCTTCATTCAGCGCTGTAGGTGTACCTCCACCAATAAATACCGTTAGCAAATCGCGTTCATCAATGGATGAAAGCTCTTTGATTAAACAGTCCAGATATTCATCTACTGGCTGATTTTTAATGAGGAACTTATTAAAATCACAGTACGTGCATATACGATTACAAAATGGAATATGAATATATAAACTTCTCATTATGCCTCCTAACAAATAAAGACATGGTTACCCACGTCTTTATTCTTCATCCATTTTCAGTACAGCTAAGAATGCATCCTGAGGAATTTCAACCGATCCTACTGATTTCATCTTTGCTTTACCTGCTTTTTGTTTTTCAAGTAATTTGCGCTTACGGCTGATATCCCCACCGTAACATTTCGCAAGTACGTTCTTACCAATCGATTTAATATTTGTACGTGCAATAATCTTCTGACCGATTGCTGCTTGTATAGGGACTTCGAACTGCTGTCTTGGAATTAAAGTCTTTAGTTTCTCAACGATGACTTTACCACGATCATATGCAAAGTCTCTATGCACGATAAAACTTAGTGCATCTACTGTTTCACCGTTTAATAATATATCCATCTTCACAAGCTTACTTTCCTGATAGCCAATCAATTCATAATCAAATGAAGCATACCCTTTGGTACTTGATTTCAGCTGGTCGAAGAAATCAAATACAACTTCTGAAAGCGGCACTTCATAAATGATGTTAACACGAATATCATCCAAGTAATCCATCGTCTGGAAGTTTCCGCGTTTCTTCTGGCATAGTTCCATCACTGCACCAACATAATCATTCGGTACCATAATACTTGCTTTAACGTATGGTTCATAAATTTTGTCGATCTTCTGTGGGTCCGGCATCTTAGAAGGATTGTCTACAACAATTTCACTACCGTCTGTCATCTCACATTTGTAGATAACGCTCGGCGCAGTCGCAATTAATTCAATACCAAACTCACGTTCAATACGTTCCTGAATAATTTCCATATGCAATAGCCCTAAGAAGCCGACACGGAAGCCGAATCCTAACGCTTGAGACGTTTCTGGTTCAAATTCTAGCGATGCATCGTTTAACTGAAGTTTCTCTAATGCTTCACGAAGATCATTATATTTACCCGTATCAATCGGATACACCCCACAGAATACCATCGGGTTCATCTTCTTATATCCTTGAAGTGGCTCAAGAGCAGGATTGCTGGCATGTGTGATTGTATCACCGACACGTGAATCGCCAACATTCTTGATCGATGCTGTTAAATAACCAACATCTCCAACCGTTAATTCAGCAACCGGCATTTGCTTCGGTGTATTGATTCCTACTTCGACAACTTCAAATTCTTTACCTGTCGCCATCATCTTAATCTTATCGCCTGCCTTAACCGTCCCATCAATAATTCTGATTGATGAAATAACACCACGATAAGCATCAAAGGCACTATCAAAGATCAACGCTTTAAGCGGTGCTTCTGGGTCACCCATCGGCGGCGGAACAAGTTCAACAATCTGTTCTAAAATATCTTCAATACCGATATTTGCCTTCGCACTCGCAAGCACCGCATCACTCGCATCAAGACCGATAACATCTTCAATCTCCTGGCGCACACGCTCAGGTTCTGCTGCTGGTAAATCTATCTTATTGATAACAGGAATAAGTTCTAACTCATTATCAAGTGCTAAATAAACGTTTGCCAGCGTTTGCGCTTCAATTCCTTGTGCCGCATCCACTACGAGAATCGCACCTTCACATGCAGCCAAACTACGAGAAACTTCATATGTGAAGTCCACATGACCAGGTGTATCGATTAAATGAAAGATATAGGTCTCGCCATCTTTCGCTGTATAATTTAACTGTACTGCATTTAATTTAATTGTAATCCCGCGTTCACGTTCAAGATCCATAGAATCAAGAAGCTGTGCTTTCATCTCACGCGTTGCTACAGATTTCGTATTCTCTAAAATTCTATCCGCCAAAGTCGACTTCCCGTGGTCGATGTGGGCAATAATCGAAAAGTTTCTAATTCGTTCCTGACGCTTTAAACGTTGTTCATTATTCATAGTTATTGTCCAACTTTCTTAAATTGTTCGTATATTTGATTATAACAACTAAATGTAAGTGTATCAATCAGTTTTCAAAAAATTAGATTGCATATAGCGCTTGAATTTGATAAAATATTTCTTGTTGCAATCAAATTTATAATTTTATGCAAGTGTAAGACATTTTTAGGAGGTGAAATTTATGCCAAACATCAAATCTGCAATTAAACGCGTTACTACAAGTAACAAAGCACACGATGCTAACATTTCTCAAACAAATGATATGCGTACTGCTGTGAAAAACGCTAAAGCGGCAATTGAAAACAACGCTGACAATAAATCAGAATTAGTACAAGTAGCTGTTAAAAAGATTGATAAAGCTGCGAAAAGCAACTTAATCCACTCAAACAAAGCTGACCGTTTAAAATCACAAATCATGAAAAGTAAATAAAATGTCGTGACAGAAGTGTTCTGTCACAAGAGAAACAAGGCGATAGTTTCACTATCGCCTTGTTTTTTATACCTTCAAGATAAACAGTTCCAGTATCAATACTTTATCCATATAAGATGACTTCAGTTCATAATCTGCTTCGGCACATGCATCGATAACATTCAGCAGATGCTTTAACGGAATTTGTCGTACTTTACGCATCGATAGTTTTACACGATATGGATGCACCTTCACTTCGCGTGCGATCTGCTGCTCAGAAAATCCTTTTTCAGACAATATCTTCACCTGATAGTACAATCGATACTGACTTGTTATAAGCGCGAGCAGTTTAATCGGTTCTTCTTTCATATGTATCAAGTCTTTCAATAGATGAATAGCTTCTGCCTTCTTCCCTGACGTTATGTAGTCTGTGAGCAAAAACACATTCTGTTCAAGGCTTCTGCTGACGACCTGTGACACATCGCTTTTCGTTATTATAGGTGCGTCGCCACTATATAACACTAGCTTATCCAGTTCCTTCATAACCGCTCCATAATCGATCCCGGTGAGATGGATCATTTCATTAAGTGCATCTTCTTTAATATCCTTAAAATTTTCATTTAAAGTTGATTTAATAATTTTTTTTATCCCTTGTTCATCCAGTGGTTCAATCTTCTTCACTTCATGGTTGGCCTTTATTTTCTTCACAATCTTCTTACGTTCATCGAGCTTATCTGAATATACGGTGAAGATGACATAGTTCGGGCCTTCAAATCTTTCAATAAACGCCAATATTTCATCTATATCGATTTCAAATGTCGTCTTGACTTTCTCGCCTGTAAACACAAAAGCATTATGTATGACAATCGCTTTCGCATCGGACAGAAAAGGAATTGTCATCGCATCTTCTAATATCGGTTTAACTTCGGTTTCCTTCATATCGTACTGACTATAATTAAATTCATCTTTCGTACCGATTAACTTTGCAACCAGCTGCTCTGTTTCTGATTCAACTAAAGGCTTCGTACTTCCATGTATTAAATAAATATAGCGCATCATTTACTCCTTAAAATAAAAATCTCTATTTCATTATAGCTTTTTTTTATATGTTATCATATACTTAAATAGATACATTAGGAGGTTGAGAAATTATGAATCAATTCGAAAAAAATGTTCAATCAAAAAATAATGACGTACAAGATTCTGGTTATGCATTCTTATTTGGATTTGGTGGATTTGCCACAATTTACATCATCGCTCAAATCTTTGACCTGATTGCAAAATAATGTACTTATCTGTGTGTCCGTTTCGTACATCACACGAACCCGAATAATAATGCACACTATCGTGCCATTATTGCTCGGGTTTTTATTTATTATCCTTTAATTCCTTGCGCATCGTAGAGATTTCATTTTGGCCTAACTTTACTGTTATTCTGCCATCTGACTGCGTATTATAAATCAGCTTATTATACTCAATTAGTCGTTTGATTGTCTCTTCATGCGGATGACCATACCTGTTGTTTCGCCCGGCAGATATCATTGCTGTTTTAAATTCACGTTTTAATAGTGCATCACCTGTACTTGTATCGGATCCGTGATGGCCAATCTTAACGATATCGATCCTTGATGAAATATGAGCCAGCACCTCTTCTTCCTGCGCTTTGCTCAAATCTCCCGTCAGCAATGCATTGACTTTTTCTCCTTGAATAAATGTGACGATGCTTTCGTCGTTAATATCATCCCCTTTACTTGCTGTAATTAAATCAATCCCAGCTATCTTGACCTCTGATTCATCGAATATTGGAACGTTGTATTGATGAGCAATCGCTTGAAGTGATGTGTATTTCGGTATCGATGCAGCTGTTTTATTTATGATAATGCGCTTTACAAACTTTAATTTTATAAGTTGTTCTGCTTCTCCGATATGATCCAAGTCCGGATGTGTCAATATTAAATCATCGATTTGTGTGATCCCTTTATGATATAGGAATGGTACGATAATTTTCTCACTGATGGAACGTGCGTCTCTCCGTTTCTCCCACCCTTCATTGAAATCAAACTTACCGCCGGTATCCACCATCACAACTCTGCCATTATATTCAATAACGATACAATCCCCCTGCCCAACATCCAGAACATGTAGTGCGTCTTCATTTTGTATGCGACTAATAAGAATAAGCGCTATACATAGACATATTGCAGTCACTTGAATACGGGGTTTCTGATGAAATAAATAATAGATTACGCCTATCATGATGACATAATAGATTATATGCTGTGATTTAATAACAAGTGGCAATGCATGTAACGACAAAAATTTTTCTACACATATATCATGGAATAAGAATGCATAGTGGGTCAATGCGTCCAGTATCTCCGGTATAAAATTAAACAACATTAAACAAAGTAAAATGAAAGTACAAAGCGGGAAAATAACGAAAGAGAAAAGTGGTATAAATAAAAGATTAGTCAACAATCCGATAAAATAGACGATATTGAAATGATAAAAAAGAATGGGTAACGTTGCAACTTGTGAAATGAAATTGGTTAATAAAAAAAGTTTGATTGGCGTTAATTCATAGCTTTGTAATATGAAGATAAACGAAAAGCAGATAATATAAGATAGCTGAAATCCAATGTTAAAGATTATAAAAGGTGTCATTATTAAATTTACGATAAATGTAATTGCGAGTGCATCGAGCATCGAGATAAATCTTGGCTTCACCAATACGAATGCCATAAATAGTGCTGCACGCACAACGGCTGGTGCTTCTCCTGTCAATATAACATAGCCCGGCAGAATAATTAATATCATCAATTTGCTTATATGTAACGGTACATAAAGTCGTTTAAACAAATAATAGAGCTGAACTGTAACCAGTGCAACGTGGCTGCCGCTAATCGCATAGAGATGATAGATGCCTAATGTTTTCAAATCATTTAATGTCTTATGATCTAAATATCTCGTATCGCCTGTAGTCAGCGCCGTGATATAGGCACCGTACTTTAATTGCACCATCTGTTCGCCTAAGTGATAGCGATACAGACGTATGTGATCCAATATCGTTAACGGGTGTTGTCTGCATGAATCAAAATTAACCTCTTCGATTGTAAGTGTGCCTTTATAGGTGCCATAATATAAATATTCATCATAATGAAAGCCCGGCTGATTTGTATTCGGCAATGGCGATTCAGCTGCACTACTGAATGCACATTGCTGATAGATGTGGATTCCACGTTTAAGACGTAATTGTTCAGCTTGATCTTTAATCCTATAAACGAACTTATACGTATCGTTATCAATGACAATATCACCCATCATCAAGTTGCCATCCACTTTAAACTGCGTTGTAAAATAGCCGGTCGTATTTATCTTAATATCCGATTGGTCATTAAACTGAGTAACAATCCGGCTGAATGAATGGCTCTCATAATAAAGGTACGTACATGAAAATAATGCTGCATAAATATAAATAAAGCGTGATAAACGCTTCTTATAGATAATCATTACCCCTACGAACATCAACATAACGCTGCTTAAATAATCATACTGACATAAAACTGCAGATATCACTACAAGAACTGCAATTAAGCCCACATATCCTCCGTTCTACATTTGTTCAAAATAATGGACAACATGCTGTGGATTAAAGTCAATCTTCTCAGTATCAACGTGATTCTTATCCAGCAGTTCTATGGCATAAGGATGATTCTTATAATCCTCTGCATAGTAAATTTTCTTAATGCCTGCCTGAATGAGTGACTTCGTACAATGAATACACGGAAAGTGTGTGACATAAATATCAGCGCCTTCAGTCGTTACACCCATTTTAGCGCATTGTAATAATGCATTCATCTCGGCATGTATCGTTCTGATACAGTGTCCATCTTCAACATAGCATCCTGCATCTATACAGTGCACTTCACCTGATACTGAACCGTTGTATCCACCTGCGATAATACGATTATCCTTGACAATTGTTGCACCGACACTGAGTCTTGTACACGTTGAGCGTAATGCTAACAACTGACTTTGCGCCATAAAGTACTCTTTCCACTGTATACGTTCCATAACATCCACTCCAAGTCATTTTGATACAATTGTAATATGATATTTATGCTAAATCAATCATACTTCTATATATTCCTTTAAACTTTCATATGTCTTGTCTCCTATACCTCGTATTTCTTTAATTTCTTCGATAGCTTTAAACCCTCCGTTATCTGTTCTGTACTTAATAATATCCTGCGCTTTCTTCGGACCAATTCCAGGTATTTCCTCAAGCTCAGACTGTTCTGCCTGATTAATATTAATCTTACTCTGTACGTTGCTTCCAGAATTACTTTCAGGATGACCCCCGGTATTCTGATAGAGCGTATATTTGTCCGTCTTCACTTCACCTTTAAATGGAATATAGATCACAAGGGCATCACGTACTTCTTGAGATAAGTTCACTGCCTCCAGATCTGCATTCGGCAGTACTTCAGCATGTTTTAATACATCATGTACACGCTCACCTTGCTGTGCATCATAGACACCGCCATACTTGACAGCGCCTTTCACATCAACTTTAATATTCTGTGCTGCACTTTCCTCAGTCTCTTCTTCCTTCTGTAAGGCTACCTCAGAAGTTTCAGCCGGTTGTTGTATTTCTTCCTCACTAATTTCTGTACTTGATATTGATTTCATCAATACAATCATCCCAACGATAAAGGTTACGATTGTTAATCCGATCATCTGCTTGTTCACATTGTATCTGTCTAGTAGCGTCCCGAAATTTAATAATTTCTGCAAAAAAACACCTCCTGAATAGTTATATCAGGAAGTGAACAAAATCTCTTATTTGTAACAATTTAAAATTTATTTTATCTATCATCGTTTTTTTGCGACAAAAAATACGCGTTCTACGTCGTCAGTTTCCGTCACTTGCGCTTCATTAAAATCAAAGAATACTCTCTCGATATCAAATCCTGCCTGTTCGAGCTGCATCTTATAGAAATCAATCGGGAACGTCCGTTGTTCATGAGATTCATCGAATCTATCATAACGTGTTCCATCTGATACGAAAAAGGTCATATCATGATACACAGAAAATGGTGTCTCACCTTTAATGGCATGCCATATATACACAACGTCTGATAGATCGTCACTATAGGTTGCATTATTGAAGTAGCGCTCAAACTTCTGAACACTATGCACATCAAAAATAAATGTACCTTCACGTTTCAGATGCGCATACACATTTTGAAATGTGCGGGCTATAGCATCTTCATCTTGCAGGTAGTTTAGACTGTCACATAAACACGTAATCGTATCGAATGATTTCGCAAGATTAAGTTCAGTCATATCCTGTGCAATAAATTGTGCATTGCCTACATTATGCTGAGCAACAGCAAGCATATCCTCACTTAGATCGACACCGATCTTTTCATTGGCAGTGACGAGCTGCAATAACTTTCCTGTCCCCGTCGCAACATCTAGAATCGAGCCCTCTGCTGGGATATATCGCTGAACGATCTGTGCCCAGGTGTCATAAGGCTGATCATACATAAATCGATCATAGATGTGCGCAAATTGCCCGTATTCCATTATATCGTTTCCGACTCGTACGTAATGATTTCCTGATCTCGGAATAATTTCTCTAAATTATAATAATCACGTTCTTCATGATGGAAGACATGCACTACAACATCTCCAAGATCCACAAGTACCCAACGCGCTTCATTAAATCCTTCCAGACGGTTAACTTCAATGCCATTCTTTTGTGCTTCGTCTTTAACTTCGCGTGCAATTGCTTGTACTTGTCGATCAGAATTTCCCTCACAGATTACAAAATAATCCGTAACACCCGTTACATCTGCGACATTTATACCAATAATATCTTCTGCTCGTTTGTTATCACATGCATTAAATGCAAGCTCCAATAATACTTTACTATTCATTAAATCCATCCTTTATCTTTGTAAATTATAATAATTAAGACATTCAATCGTTTTCGGATAAATTGTCTTATCATTTTCAACTAAATAGAGTGTCGTACGTTTTGAAATTTCATATATTGCTTTGTCTAAATTTTGCTCGTTATACACGATGTCTCTAATCTCATCAACACCAGGCTGTGTTCTACCCGGCTCAATATAATCACTCACAAATATAATTTTTTCATTTAATCTCATCTGCTTACGGCCACAAGTGTGATGATAGATCGCATGATATATTTCTTCATCTTCAATATGATGTTCATGCTTCATAATTTCAGCTGCAACAGGTCCATGTAATATTTCTGAGTTGTAAGCCAGTAGTTCATTATCAAGTTCATAATGTGTCACTGCCTGATAAAGTACGCTTAAATCATCATACTTTGCATAATCGTGCAATATCCCTGCAATCTCTACGACATCTTTGTCACCACCGAACATTTCAGCGAGTTTAACACCTGTTTCAGCAACACGTAATGAATGTTCAAATCGCTTCTTAGGTAATTTCTCTTCTACTAATTTAATCGCTTTTTTTCTCTTCATACAAGTGCTCCTCTCTAATATACTTCTCTACATCGTCTAGTAGTAAGCATTTCACTGACTGTCCATTAAGCATACGCTTCCTAATATCAGTAGCACTCACATCCATCCTTGGCAATGTAAAAGGTATAAAAGGCTCTCTTAAATTCAGTTCATCACGCGATCTGTTCACGACGATGAACGATGCAAGTGAAGTAATTGCTTCTAGATTGTACCATTTATCAATCGCTTCGTACTGATCATATCCGATTAATATTTTTAGCGTGCAATTTTTATACTTTTCCTTCAAATATAAAACAGTATGATACGTATAACTCTTTCCTGACTGCTCTATTTCAAACGTATCAATTTCACCGAAAGTTAAATATTCAATCGTCTGTTCTATCATATTTAACCGATGTTGATCTGATACGTTTGGTCTTGATGTTTTATGCGGGCTTTGTCCTGCTGGCATGAAGATAAATTTATCTGGTCTAAACTGCTGATACACTTCATTTGCAACAAATGCATGACCAATATGAACAGGATCGAATGAGCCACCGTAAAGTATGATTTCCATTAGCGTGGGAGTTCTATTTTTTTATGATTTACTGAAGGTTTATACAGAATAATTGTCGAACCGATGACTTGTACAAGCTCCCCGTACACACGGCGTGCAATTGTTTCTGCAAGCTCCTCTTTATCATCCATATTATTCTGCAATACACTGACTTTTATGAGTTCACGTTTTTCCAGTACATCATTTAATTGCTCAATTAAGTTATTGCTAATACCACCTTTACCAATTTGAAAGATTGGGTCCAAATTATGAGCTTTTGCGCGTAAATATCTTCTTTGTTTTCCTGTTAACATAATGTGCTCCTTTATAAATGATTTATTACAGCTTGTTTCATCGCTGCTTTATTCGCTTGCTTACCAGTCCATATTTCATAACTCAGCGCACCTTGATTCACAAACATATCAAGGCCGTTGATAATCTTTAATCCTCGTTGTGCTGCACTTTGCAGTATCGGTGTCGTGTCAGGTGTATATATAATGTCGCATACGACAGCACTTGACTTCAACTGGGCTATATCGATTAAAGTCTCCGACATAAATCCCTCCATCCCGACCGGTGTCGTGTTGATAACAATATCCGCTTGCTGAATGATCACGTCACTCTCCTCATACTTGTAAGCGTCTATTTGAAACGGCCAGTCTGCAACACGATTACAATTTCTGTTCAGTACAGTAACTTTATTATCTTTAAATAACGTATAACATATCGCTCGACTCGCACCACCAGCCCCGAGTACGACAATATTCTTTCCACCAATATGTTCCTCTATAGATGCTTTAAATCCTGCACCGTCTGTATTATAGCCATACCATACACCATCTTTAATGTGCACCGTATTAATTGCACCAATCATCTGCGCTTTTGTGTCTACTACATCCACAACTTGCAACATATCCACTTTATACGGAATCGTAATATTAAAGCCGTCAATGGCCTTCTCGTGAATAATATCTCTCAAATGATGAAAGTGTTTCGGATTGATGTGAAGTGCAGTGTATTCATCATCAGTTTGCAACGCTTTGAAATTGGCATGGTGCATCAACGGTGATAGTGAATGTTTAATAGGATGACCTATAACTGCAAATTTCATAATGTCACCTCTACAATATGCTCGGTCTTAAATATACATCAACTTGCTTCGGTGCATGTACGATGATTTGCGCACCTTTATCCACCGTAATAAAACCGAGGCCTGAAATAATGATATCCTGTTTCTCTTCTTTCACAGATAACTGAACTTGCTTCACATTATCAAAATCAAATTCGCCACTACCGGGGGGTACTAATAGTTCACCAATCTGACGATGCCACAAACTTTGCGCATTATCTGTCTTTGTTCTATGAATGTTCAGTAAATTGCTTACGAAACAGTTTAAGCTTCTTCTACCTCCAGACACATAATCAACGCGTACTAAGCCTCCTAGAAACAACGTCTGTCCTTCGTTTAACTGGAAGTTACGAGGCTTGATTTCTTGTTTTGGCATAATTACTTTGAGTTCCTTATCAGTAACGTAATGGGTCATCTGGTGTGCCTGGATGATACCCGGTGTATCAAACAGAAATGAATGTTCATCGAGTGGAATATCGATTAAATCAAGCGTTGTGCCCGGGAAGTGACTTGTCGTAATAACATCTTTCTCACCCACGCTCGTCTCAATCAATTTATTAATTAAAGTCGATTTACCGACGTTTGTCGTCCCTACAACATAGACGTCCTGATTTGATCTTAAAGTTTCAATCGACTCAAGCAGTTCTTCAATACCGTGATTTTTCTGTGCCGAAATTAATACGACGTCATCTGGATTCATACCAAGTGCTTTCGCCTGTTTTTCAATCCATAGTTTTACACGGCGTTTGTTAATCAGTTTCGGTAATAGATCCATTTTGTTCGCAGCAATGATGACCTTCTTATTACCTACGATACGCTTTAATCCGTTAATCCATGAACCTTGAAAATCAAATACATCTATCACATTAACAATGATTCCTTGTTTTTCGCTCAATGCATTTAACATCGTTAAAAAGTCATCGCTTGTCATATTTACGTCCTGAATCTCATTATAATGCTTTAATCTAAAGCAACGTTTGCATATGACGTCTTCTTTCTTTAAACTTGAAGCAGGTACATATCCAGGTTTATTCTGATCATCTGACTGAAGTTCTGCACCGCAACCGATACATTTCATGTGTTCACTCAAATTATATTCCTCCATTATTAAACTCACTATTGTATATTTTATCATAAATGATGTTATTAGTATTGCAAGTCACAATAAAAAAGGACGAGACATACGTCCCATCCTATTTAGAAGCGGGTGATCGGAATCGAACCGACAACATCAGCTTGGAAGGCTGAGGTTTTACCACTAAACTACACCCGCATATATCAACTTTGTAAGATAATAATACAAAAATTATTTTACAAAGTAAAGGATTAATTTTACATTATCGATATAAAATTAATCCTCCCACGTGATATATCCCTTTTTCTTAAAGTACGCTAAAAACTTACGCTCCATCATACGGTTCACTCTCGTTTTCCATTCGTCGTTTGCTTTGACCGGGACGACCATAATAGAGTAGAATCCATTTGAGTTGGCAGCTAGAACATCCGTCATCATCTGATCACCGATAACAACTGTTTCTGCCGGTTTCACATTCATCGCCTTTACAGCCTTCTTAAATGCTTGTCCCATTGGTTTACGTGCTCCAAAGATATAATCAACTTCAAGTGGTGTTGCAAACGTTGCTACACGTGCTTGATTGTTATTCGACACAATCGTCACTTGAATGCCTGCTTCACGCATACCATTGAACCATTCAATCACTTCAGGCGTAGCAAGTTCAACATCCCAGCCGACTAACGTATTATCGAGATCAGTTATTATTGCCTTTACACCTCTGCCTGTTAATTCTTCCGGCGTAATTTCAAATACTGACTTTGCATACTTGCTTGGTAACAAATATTTTTTAAATATTCCCATGATACACCTCTTATATTTATTACATTTATGATACCCACTATTCCTTCTGTAAAACAAAAGAGCGAACCAAACGATTGATTCGCTCTGTACAACTTATTCGATTTCTTGATTTGGAGCGTAATCTACTTCAGTTCCATTATAGATTACAAAACCGATAATAGAAGTTGCAATCACTGCTAATGCCATAATAAATATCATATATAAGCCCCCTAGCTTATTATAATGTCTCTAATAATGATTTTACAATGTTAGAACTTGATACGCAAGCTACTTTTAAAAATTGCTCGAAACTCATCTCAGCTTCACCATTTGCTAAATCACTTACAGCGCGCGTAATGATGAATGGTGTATTAAACTGATAACACGTCTGTGCAACTGCCGCTGCTTCCATCTCAACAGCCATTGCGTCAGGAAACTTCTCTAATATCGATGCTTTCATCTCAGCTGAGCCGATAAAGCTATCTCCTGAAACGATTAAACCCGTTTGTGCAGTATAGTTATGTTTGGATATCGCACGTTTAGTTTTATCTATTAGCATGTCATCTGCTTTATAAGTTTCAGGCATCATCGGCACCTGACCTTGTGCATACCCAAATGCAGTTGCATCTACATCATGATGCAGAACATCTGTACTCACTAATACATCTCCAACCGTAAGTCCTGAACCTAAACCACCTGCACTACCTGTATTGATAATATAGTCTGGTTTAAAATTAGAAATCAGTAAAGTTGTACAAATGGCTGCATTCACTTTACCGATACCGCTTTGCATCAGAACAACTTCCTTGCCCAAAAGTAAGCCTCTATAAATTTCAACATGTGCAATTTTTTCAGTCGTTAAGTTTTGTATTTCACTTTTTAAAATTGCAACCTCTTCTTCCATCGCACCAATAATACCAATCATAATTTTCCTCCACATAAAAGGTTCAAAGGACACCTGCTCAACCTTTTCAACATTTATTTAGCTAATTTCAACAATTTTTACTCGCATTTCATTACCGTTTGGAAGCGGCACGTTCACTTCATCGCCAACTTTTTTACCAAGTAACGCTTTAGCAATTGGCGATTCATTAGAAATCTTACCTTCAAATGGATCAGCTTCTGCGCTACCGACAATCTTATATGATTCTTCTTCATTTCCAGGTACTTCTGCAAATGTTACAGTTCGACCGATTTGTACCTCTGACTTTGAACCGTCATCTTCAATGATTACAGCATGACGTAACATCATTTCGATTTTTGTAATTTCCTGTTCAACGAAACCCTGCTCATCCTTTGCTGCATCATACTCAGAGTTCTCAGACAAATCACCGAAGCTACGCGCAACCTTAATTTTTTCTACAACTTCAGGACGACGTACTGTCTTCAAATGTTCTAATTCAACTTCTAATTTGTCAAAACCTTCTTGTGTCATTGGGTACTCTTTTTGCATTTCCATAAATAATCCTTCTTTCCTAATTCTAAACTTGAATTAATGATTGTATTTTTGTTGTCATTATATCGATTGCAACTGAATTACTTCCACCTTCTGGAATGATAATATCAGCATATTTCTTGGTTGGCTCGATAAACTGATTATGCATCGGTCTTACCACCGTCAAATACTGATCGATAACAGATTCCATCGTGCGTCCGCGATCTTTAATATCTCTGACGATACGACGCAGTATTCTTAGATCGGCATCGGTATCTACATAGATCTTCACATCCATGAGGTCACGAAGATCGCTATTTTCCAGTGCAAAAATGCCTTCTACTATAATAACATCTTTTGGTTCAAATGTAATCGTTTTCTCACTTCTTGTATGATTTGAATAATCATATGTCGGAACTTCTACCGTCTTACCATTACGCAAATCTTTCAAGTTTTGAATGAGCAGTTCATTATCAAACGCAAAAGGATGATCATAGTTTGTTTTTAGACGTTCTTCAAAGGTGAGATGATCCTGATTTTTGTAATAGTAATCCTGCTCAATGAGAGCAACACTATATCCTTCTAGATTCTTTAATATCTTAGATGTCACGGAAGTTTTACCTGAACCTGATCCTCCCGCAATGCCGATAATCGTCGTTTTGCTCATCAGTTCAGTTCCTTCCTCATCATATTCATCGGATAGACCGGATGATCTACTTTAATTTGTACAATTTGTAACGGGTGGCGGGCAGCATCTAATACATTGCCCTCTTCATCGACAATTTCAGTTACAACTTGTCTGAAATTTTCAATTTCCGGACCGAAAAATTCAATTTCCTGACCTGGTTTAAAGTTATTACGTTGCTGAATGGTCGCAATTTGAGTTGTTTCATCATAATCTAGTACTAAACCACAGAAATCATACGGTGTTTTCTTAGATTGCTCGTGTCCAAACATCTGCTCTTCAAATCCTGGTACACCTTCAAAGAAAGCAGAGGCTGTATCACGGTTCGCACATTTATCAAGCTCGACTAACCATTCTGGATCAATCTTAAAGTTTTCCGGGTCATTGACATAAGCATCAATGACCTTACGATAAACGGATACAACCGTTGCAATATAATGGATTGATTTCATACGTCCTTCAATTTTAAGTGAGTCAACACCGATATCAATCATCTTCGGAATGCTTTCAATAAGCTTCAAGTCTTTTGGACTCATTGCAAATGGTGTTACGTTATCTCCTTCATAAGCTACATCCAGTTCACCATCATTAACTGTAATAAGATCATAATCCCAGCGACAGCTCTGACAACAGCCACCACGGTTTGAGTCTCGTGCTGTCATATGGTTACTTAATGTACAGCGCCCAGAATATGCAATACACATTGCACCATGAATAAACGCTTCAATCTCGATGTCTATTTTCTCTTTCATTTCTTTTATTTCTTCTGCGCTAGTCTCACGTGCTAATACAACACGCTCTAACCCTTCAGATTTCCAGTACTCAACGGCTTTAACATTCGATAATGATTGCTGTGTTGATAAATGGATTTCTAATTTCGGTGCGACGCGCTTACACGTCTCAATAATTAACGGGTCTGCAACGATAATACCTGTTGCCCCAGCCCCTTCTAACTTCTGTAAATATTCTTCTAATCCAGGCATGTTCTCGTCATGAGCAATAATATTTGTTGTTATATATATTTTTGCACCATATCGGTTGGCAAATTCAACGCCTTCTTTGATTTCTTCTATTGTAAAGTTATCAGCATTAGAGCGCAGACCATACTCCTGTCCACCTAAAAAGACAGCGTCGGCACCGTAATGTACTGCTATTTTTAACTTTTCAAGGTTTCCAGCAGGCGCTAATAATTCCGGCTTTTTAATTTTTGGTTGCTGATTGATGATTTCCATTTCAGTTTTCATATTATCATTCCTTAATTTCCATATTAGTAAACAGTTTGTTTAAATAAGAATCCTTGATCAAGTGGACGATGTTCAGGCTGGATTTCTTCAATCATATCGATTAAATCAAACTTCGCATCATCATATAGATCAGGGTCTTCGTTAAATAGATCGATTGCCTGACGGTAAGCTCTCGTTACTGTCGTAATATAATCTTCACTATGCAATACACCGTCAATCTTAAAGCTATCGATATCTGCTTCAAGCAGCTCTTCTAATTCTTCGATGACGCAAATATCGTTTGGACTCATAATATGCGTTCCATTACTATCTTCAAAGATTGGATATTTATTATTACGCTCTTCATCATATAACAGCATGCTATCAGCTTGTGCTCTATTCTCTATCTTCATTACTTTATCTTGATACATAAAGTAGTTCCCGAGTAAATTACGTTTTGACTGGAACATACATGTCATTCCATGCACCTGCACTTCTATCTCAACATTCGCATGCGTTTTAATATTCATTACTTCTTCTAATGAGAGTTCGCGTGCTAGCACTGCGCGATTCGCGCCACGCTCACCCCAGTAATTGCATTGGAAATAATTAGTTACGAGCGTCTCTTGATTCCACTGTAATGGAATCGTATTTCCAAGTTCGCGTGCATACATGACAATCGCCGGATCACCGAAACTAATCGCATCAATGTCTAATGTATGCAGATACTTCATATAATCTTCAACATCATCTAAATGTTCATTATGAAATAATCCATTAACTGCTACATACACCTTCTTGCCATGTGCATGAATTTTCTCAGCAGCAAGTCTTACTTCTTCTCTATTAAATTCACCGGCAAGTCTTAATCCAAACTTTGACTCACCTATTAAAAATGCATCAGCACCCGCTTCAATTAATGCATCTATATGTAATAACGATTTTGGTGTTACTAATAATTCTGTCATTGTGTTCTCCTTTATTTCTTAATTGATATGCTCATGCCATCGCCGATATCAAGAAAGTTTGTATCATAATCCGGGTGTTCACTTAACCACGTATTATATTTTTCAATTTTACGTACCATCTGTTTTACATTTCTACTGCGTACAATTTCAATATTACCAACAAAATCATGATATAAAATGTTGTCCGTAATAATTAATCCCCCTCGTCTTACGAGTGGACTGTACAGTTCAAAAAACTTCATCGACTGTGCTTTTGCGGCATCGATAAACAATATATCATACTGTCTATCATTTACATCATGAAATGCTTCAAGTGCATCTTTGTATATCGGTCTAATCTGCTTCGTGTTAAACGTCTCAAAATTTAACAACGCTGTTTGATACATTGTTTCATTACGTTCGATCGTCGTAACATGAATCGCATCATCTACAGAAGCAAAATGCAAAGCACTATATCCAATTGCTGTACCTATTTCAAGAATAGATTGCGCTTTATGAATTCGAATCAACTGTTTAACAAATTCTACAGAAATCTTATCCATAATTGGCACTTCATTATCAATTGCATATTGAATTAACGTATCAATATCATTTACTGGATTTAAATTACTGATATATGTTGCTTCTTTAATCATCTAAACAATCCTTTAACGAAAAAATTACCAACCACACGGCTGGTAGTAGAAAATTTATTTTCAAAGTATTGTATCACATTTTAGTAGAAAATGTAATAGGTAATTCATTAACAAACGTTATGTATATAATTAAAATCCGGTCAATGACGAAAAGTCACCACCCGGATTTTAATTATTAATTTTCAACACTATCAATATGTTTATCTTTTTTCTCTAAATGTTCATCTAATGTTTTAGAGAAATAGTTTTTCCCGTCTTTATCTGCTAAGAAGTATAAATAATCCGTTTTCGCCGGGTTTAATACACTTTCCATAGACGCAGTACCGCTCGTTGCAATCGGTCCAGGTGGTAATCCTGTGTGAATGTACGTATTATAAGGGGAGTCCACTTTTAAGTCTGCTTCATAAGTTACTGCTTTATGCTTTCCAAGTGCATATAGTACAGTTGGATCTGTCTGCAGAGGCATTTCTGGATTTTCACCCATACGATTAATAAATACTGATGCAATTTTCGCACGGTCTGTTAATCCTGTCGCTTCACGCTCCACAAGAGAACTGAATGTTAAAAATTCATGGAAAGTAAGTTTCCTTTCTTTGCCTGCTTCAGTAATAATAATACCGCCATACTTATCCCATAAAGGAAAGGCATTATGCTCCATGGCAGTAAGCATCTTGTCAACAACTTGTTCAACCGTTGGGTTCTCTTCAGTAAAATCATACGTAGCCGGGAATAAATAACCTTCTAGAGGGGACTTGATATCTTTAGCTAATACTTCATCTGTAACTAACTTCGGATGCTTCTGCATCATCTTTTTAACAAAAGTTTTATCATTTACAGTCTTCATAAATTCTTCCTTAGAGATATCCGTCTTCTTAGATACGATATCAGCAATTTGATCCATCGTCATCCCTTCAGGCACATTCATCTTGAATAGTACAGGTAGATATACTTCACCTTTTTGTAAGCTCTTTGCGATTTGATCATAAGTCATTGAGGGTGAGAATTCATAATTCCCTGCCTGGAAGTTAGAAATATTATTAAACTTTAAATAATATTTGAACATCTTACTATTCTTAATGATTTTCTTTTTCTCTAACTTTTCTCCAATCATCGTTGCCGTTTCACCCGGAAGCACTTCAACTTTCGTTACCGTCTTATTTCCTGGATCCAGTGGCTTTTGACTTGCATTAAAATATATAAAGCCTGCAATACCTAATACAACAGCGCCTAATAAAATAATACCAATGATAATAGAAGAAAGAAGTTTAGAGAACGTCTTTGAATCTCTAATTTCTTTGTTCCTGTTTGTCATCACAGTCTCCTTCTATTATTCTCCGTCAAAGTTCGTATTTACAACTTCTTCAATCATATCCCACTCTTCATCTGTTTCAACTGGTAGTAATTTACCACCTTCACCGTCTTCACTAGGCTCATTAATCATAGGAATTAATTCAATTTCTTCTTCCTCATCTGCGCCTTCTTCAGCTAAGATAATGTATGTCTTCTCAAATTCAGGGTGATAGAATTCTAATAGTTTACGGTATAATACTTCGTTACCTTCTTCATCAAATAATGTTAATAGCTCTTCTTCGTTATTAATATCTAATGTTCCTTGGTTTAATTCATTGTTTTCTGTCATGTTTATCATCCTTTTCTATTTAGAGTTAAGATAACCTTGCAGTATAAATACTGCTGCCATCTTGTCGATTACTTGCTTACGTTTCTTACGTGATACATCGGCTTCAAGCAAACTACGCTCAGCACCAACTGTAGAAAGTCGCTCATCCCACATGATGATATCAAGTTCAGGACAACTTGACTTTAACATTTCACTAAAGTGCAGTGATGCCTCTCCACTTGGACCAATCGTGTTATTCATATTTTTAGGGAGTCCGATTACCGCCGTAGTTACATTATTTGTTTCTATTATTTCTTTAAGTGCTTCAATTCCATAATCTTCATTCGCTTCATCGATACGGAGTGTTGTTAAACCTTGAGCAGTCCATCCCATAGCATCACTAAGAGCGACACCTATAGTCTTTGAGCCGACGTCTAGTCCTATTGATTTATGCATTGGTTTTCTCTGAATTGATATAACTTGATACAAGTTGTTCCATAATTTCGTCACGGTCTAATCTGCGAATTTGATTACGTGCATCATTATGTCTAGGAATATAGGCTGGATCACCCGATAATAAATAGCCAACAATCTGATTAATCGGGTTATATCCGCGCTCTTCCAGCGTATTGTAGACATTTAATAATACGGTGCGAACTTCTTCTTTGGGTAAGTCTTCGATGTTAAATTTCATCGTCTTGTCAAATTCCACTTGAAACACTCCTTTTAGTATGACCTGATACACATTCATCATACTATAGATAACATTTTAATTACAATTGATTAATGTAACTATTAACGAATTGTAATGCTTTCGTAACGTCTTTAGGGTTCGGCGCTCCGCCTTGAGCTGAATCTGGGCGTCCGCCACCTTTACCTTCAGTTTCCTGTGCCACTGCTTTAATTAAGTCTCCTGCTTTAACTTTATCCGTTAAAGCCTTAGGAACGCTCGCCATGTAGCTTAATTTATCTGTTGCAGCGACTAGGAAGATGACTGCATCTTGTACTTTCGATTTATAGTCATCCATAAGTTCTCGTAACATTTTAGCGTCTTGTACTTCTACTTCAGTACTTAACACTTTTATGCCATTGATTTCTTTAATATTATCTGAGATATCACCCATCTTTAAAGCAGAAATTTCTTTATTCAACTGAATAATTTGTTTTTCTTGCTCTTTCATCACTGAAGTTATCTCATTTACTTTTTCAGTTAACTGTTCTTTAGCTTTTACTTTTACAACTGGCAGTAACGTATCTACTGTATCCACAAACTCAGATAAGTAATTAAATGCTGCTTTACTTGTAACAGCTTCAATACGGCGAACACCTGCGCCTGTTCCAGATTCGGATACAATCTTGAACAATCCAATTTCACCTGTATTACGGACATGGACACCACCACATAGTTCGATAGAATAATCACTCATTTCAACAACACGTACAATGTCCCCATACTTTTCACCGAACAATGCCATCGCACCTTTTGTCTTTGCTTCATTAATCGGCATCTCGTTGATTTCCACATGTATGTTCTGCCAAATTTTTTCATTAACAATTTGTTCAACTTTTGCAATTTCTTCTTTTGTAACAGGTCCGAAGTGCGAGAAGTCAAAACGTAAACGCTCAGGCGTAACTAAAGATCCTGCCTGATTAACGTGTGTGCCTAACACATCTTTTAAGGCTTGATGCATTAAATGTGTTGCACTGTGGTTTTTAATGACGAATGTTCTGAATTCTGCATTCACCGCTGCTTTCACTGCAGATTTCGTTACTTTACCAAAACGCACTGTACCTGTGTGTAAGTTTTGACCGTTCGGTGCTTTCGTAACCTCTGTCACTTCAATTTCAAAACCTTCACCTGTAACAATACCATTATCTGCAACTTGTCCACCACTTACAGCATAAAATGGCGTTTCTGCCATGACGAACTGCACATCAGAACGGTCGTCTGCTTCTTCTACTTCAACACCATCCTGTAATAATGCAGTAATGACAGTATCCGTCGTTAATGTATCGTAACCGACAAACTTACTGTCAACTTTAATATTCGATAACACCTCATTTTGTACTTGCATACTTTGTGTCTTCTGACGTGCTTCGCGGGCACGTGTACGCTGGGCTTCCATCGCCACTTCAAAACCTTCATGATCAACTTTCACGCCCGCCTCTTCAGCAAGCTCTTCCGTTAATTCAACAGGGAAACCGAATGTATCATACAGTTTGAAGACATCTTCACCCTTTAAGACATTGTCAGAAGCTTTAGCACTATCTTTAAGTGCATTGAACTGCACTAAACCTTCTTCTAAAGTTTCATGGAAACGATCTTCTTCAGATTTCACGACTTTCTTGATAAAATTCTTATTCTTATCAACATCAGGATAATATGGTTTCATAATGCTAGCTACAATGTCAACAAGCTCGTACATGAACGGTTTATTAATATCAATCTTCTGTGCAAAACGCACCGCACGACGTAATAAACGACGTAACACATAGCCTCGACCTTCATTTGAAGGCAATGCACCATCTCCTATAGCAAAGCTTACCGTACGAATATGATCAGCGATGACTTTGAATGCAACATCATCTTCTTTATTATCGCGATATTTACGCCCTGAAATTTGTTCTGTTGCTTCGATAATCGGCATAAATAAATCTGTATCATAGTTTGTCGGAACATCTTGAGAAATAGACGCCATACGCTCTAATCCCATCCCAGTATCTATATTCTGCTTTGGAAGCGGAGAATACGTATGATCTGGATTATGATTGAATTCAGAAAATACTAAGTTCCATACTTCTAGATAACGCTCATTCTCTCCACCCGGATACATTTCTTCAGCTGGATCATCTTGACCATAGCTTTCTCCACGATCATAGAAGATTTCAGTATTTGGTCCACTTGGTCCTTCACCGATATCCCAGAAATTACCTTCAATACGTGTGATATGGTCATCTGTTAATCCGATATCATTGACCCATAAATCATATGCTTCTGTATCTTCCGGATGAATCGTTACATATAACTTTTTAGGTTCAATGGCCATCCATCGCTCGCTCGTTAAGAATTCCCATGCAAATTCAATCGCTTCTTTCTTAAAATAATCCCCAATCGAGAAGTTCCCGAGCATCTCAAAAAATGTATGATGACGTGCAGTGAATCCAACATTCTCAATATCATTCGTACGAATCGATTTTTGTGCGTTCGTAATTCTTGGATTACGTGGAATCACACGTCCATCGAAGTATTTCTTAAGGGTCGCAACACCCGAATTAATCCATAATAATGTATCGTCATCAATTGGCACTAATGGTGCTGACGGTTCAATCATATGACCTTTCTCTACAAAGAAATCTAAATACATCTGTCTTATTTCTGCAGCTGTTAAACGTTTCATCTTATCTTCTCCTCTAGTTAAAAAAATACACGCTCTCCCTAAAAAAGGGACGAACGTGTTCGCGGTACCACCCTAGTTATGACAAAGTCATCACTCATTCGTTATTCACTTACAACTATTAAAGTAGCTTCAGCAGACGTACATCATATCTCTCACCAGCCGATATGTCTCTATAAAAGTACGGTTTGCTTACTCACCTTTAAAGTATATTGAATTACATAAATTATAAAAAAATAAGCAGTAATCGTCAACTTATAAAATCATATGGTGTAATGCCTTCCATGTTGATCATCGGATCAACGAGATGCATATTGTCTTCTGTCATCTCACCAACATTGAATGGCAATATGTTTCCATCTGAATTAACATGCTGTGTATCATCCGCTTCATCTGTCTTAAAATATTCGATAAGGAACTGATAGAAGCTTGTAAACCTTGCGTTACCGATACGCTTTATCCCTTCATTAAAAGCCTGTATATCTCCACAAAAAATAAGTGATTGTTTCGCACGCGTTAATCCGGTATATAGTATATTCTTCTGCAGCATTCTGTAGTACTGATTGACAACCGGCATGATTACTATCGGAAATTCCGAACCTTGAGACTTATGAATAGAACAGCAGTATGCATGCGTAACTTCCATTAAATCTGCTTTCGTATACGTTACTTCACTACCATCATAGTCAACAATCACAACATCTTTGTTTAATGCATTCTCAGCTGCCATAAAGATGCCGATAACTTCTCCGATATCACCATTAAATACGTTATCTTCAGGTCGATTGACAAGCTGCAGAACCTTATCACCCGTTCTGAAACAAACATCTCCAAACTGCAGTTCACGCTTGTTTTCATCACTTGGATTCAATATTTCCTGCAGCACTTTGTTCAGCGCACGTATACCTGCTGGTCCTCTATATATCGGTACGAGTACTTGTATGTCACGCATATCATACCCTTTACTCACAGCACTACGCACAATTTTCTCAATCACATCTGGTATTTGATTGCTTGAGCACGGGATAAAGCTTCTATCGTTATAGCGTTTCGTAATATCAAATGGTTCATTACGCTTAATTTGGTGTGCAAGTTCAACGATTGATGAACCTTCCTGCTGCCTGTACACTTCGTTCAACTCAATCTGAGGCATAATTTGTGCATCTATCATATCCTTAAATACTTGCCCCGGACCGACCGATGGGAGCTGGTCCTGGTCACCGACAAATATAATCTGGGCATCGTTTGGTACAGCCTTCATCAATTGAAACATGAGCCACGTATCAACCATTGACATTTCATCAATAATGACCAGTTTCGCTGTAATTTCGGTTTCCAGCACATCGTCCGGTTTATTTTCTTTCGTCCATCCAATTAACCTGTGTATCGTCGTCGCTTCAAGTCCTGTCGATTCCTGAAGACGCTTCGATGCACGACCAGTTGGTGCTGCGACGACAATAGGATAGTCCTGTCCGTCGTAGTCATCATAATCGAGACTTAAGCCATGCAGCTCGGCATATAAATTCACAATACCACGCACTACCGTTGTCTTTCCTGTACCAGGACCCCCCGTTAGAATCATCAGCTTAGCGTTCATCGCCGTAACAAGTGCATCTTTCTGACGTTCTGCATAGCTGACTTCAAACAAGGTTTCCAGATCCCCAATTGCCATCAACACTTCTGACTGTTCGAATTGTTTCACCTGATCCTTATGATTCATTAATCGATGCAATATTTGTACAGCTTTTGTTTCAGAATAGAATAGACTCGGGATATAGATGTTCTTCTCATGTTCAACGAGCTTATGTTCCTCTGTCAGTTCAGTGAGTGCGATAACGAGACGATCAGGATTGACTTTACTGCCATTTTTCGTCAGTAGATTGAAGCTTGTTTCAAGTAATACCTGGTCTGGAATATATGTATGTCCATTCTGGTTAGAGGCTTGTTCTATCGTAAACACGAGCGCTGCTTTCAGACGTTCTGGGTGATTGTTATCGATACCGAGTTTCCCTGCCAGTTCATCCGCCTTATTAAATCCGATACCTTCAATATCCATCACGAGTTGATACGGGGATTCATTAATCACCTTTAGCGTATCGTCCTTATAGAACTGATAAATCTTCATCGCAAGCTGTGGCCCGAAACCAAATTCATTCAGTCGAATCATAATCTTCTCGATTGCCTGATTATCATGAATCGTACTATAGATTAATTCTTTCTTCTCATCTGATAACTTCGGCACCTGGTCAAGACTACTTTTATCATCAAGAATAATGTTCAGTGCATCTTCACCAAGTACTTCTACAATCGTTCTCGCTGTTTTCTTACCGACTCCTTTAAACAGATCACTTGATAGATAATGAATAATACCGTCACGCGACTGTGGCATATCCTTCTCGAATTTATCCGCCTGTAGCTGCTTTCCGTACTTCGGATGCGTTACAATCTTACCGGTAAAAGTATATGTATCACCTTCAGCAATTTGCGGAAGGTATCCTGTAATCGTAGCATCATCATCGAAATCTTCATTTGATTCAATCACTTCAGCTTTCAGCACAGTATAGAAATTATCATTGTTATAAAATAATATTCTCGTTATTGTCCCTTTTACAAAGGATTGCTCAAACAAAGTCATATTTTCCAATGCTACTCCTCCTTAAGTAATTCGAATTGCTTAACAGCGTGACCAGCAAGCATATGATCCGGACTCACCATTAACACACGCTTAAACCCTTCAATCGCTTTATCTGCATCTTCATCAATCATATATTGTGCAAGCGTTAAATTATATAACGCATCCGCATGAGACGCGTCCTGATCCATTACACGCTGTAGCATCTCGACAGCGTCACCATACATACTAAGTTGACACATCACGAGACCATATTGGAATGCAATCTCAATATCTGCATCATTTAGCTCATGTGCACGCATCAAATACGGCAATGCGCTACTCATCTCACCTAGATTAACGAACGACATACCGAGCATATAATACGTATCCGCATCCTGCAGCTCATACGCTATCGCCTTCTGATACAACTTCACCGCTTCATCAAATCGTTCAGCATTATAATAAATATTGGCTAAGCCGTAATAAGCGCCACCATGCTCAGGATTAACAGTGATCGCCTTCTGGAAGAAACGCTCTGCCTCTTCAAGCTTACCTGTATCAAACAAGATCGTACCAACATTAATATAGTGCGTCACCTCTTCAGGCTCAGACTCAATTGCTTCAAATAATAACTTTAACGCCGCTTCATACTTTTTATTCTTAATTAATTCCATTAACTGATTATCATCCATTGTATAACCTCCAAATACTACTATTATATCAAACTATAAAAAAAGAAGACAAATTGTCTTCTAATTCTGTACTACATATTCTAACTGTCCTGACGTCTTATATACATCGTCAATTGTTGCACCGCCGAGACACACTTCTCCGTCATAAAACACAACAGCTTGACCCGGTGTAATTGCACGCACAGGTTCTGCATACGTTACCTTAATTGTGTTATCATCAATTTTTTCAACTGTAACTTTCGTATCTTTCTGACGATATCTGAACTTCGCAGTACATTCAAGTGGCGTCGTTAAATCAACAGGATTTACAAACGATACATCAGATGCGATTAAATAATCACTGTATAACGCATCATGATCAAATCCCTGCTCAACATATAAAACGTTATCCTTCAAGTTTTTACCTACGACAAACCAAGGATCTCCGTCTCCACCGATACCTAATCCGTGTCGCTGTCCAATCGTATAGTACATTAAACCGCTATGTGTGCCCATCGGTTTACCATCCAACGTCTGCATTTCACCGTTTTGTGCTGGTAAATATCCACTTAAAAATTCTTTAAAGTTTCGCTCACCGATGAAACATATGCCCGTAGAATCTTTTTTCTTTGCTGTCGCTAAATCATGTTTCAAAGCAATTTCACGCACTTCAGGCTTTTGCAGATGTCCAAGTGGAAACATCACACGTGAGAGTTGTTCTTGCGTTAACTGGTTTAAGAAATATGTCTGATCTTTATTGTTATCGACGCCGCGCAACATTTCTACACCGTCTTCTGTATGTCTTACTTGCGCATAATGACCGGTTGCAACATAATCCGCACCAAGTTTCACTGCGTGCTCAAGAAATGCTTTAAACTTAATCTCTTTGTTACACATCACGTCAGGATTTGGTGTACGTCCCTTTTTATATTCATCTAAGAAATACGTAAACACTTTGTCCCAATATTCCTGTTCAAAGTTCACTGCGTAATACGGTATGCCGATCTGGTTACATACACGAATCACATCTTCATAATCTTCAGTCGCTGTACATACACCAAATTCGTCCGTATCATCCCAGTTCTTCATAAAAATACCGATAACGTCATACCCTTGTTCTTTCAGCAGTAAAGCTGTAACAGAACTGTCAACGCCACCACTCATTCCTACTACCACTTTTGTTTTACTGTTATCCATGTTATCAATCCTTAATTATTATATATTTCCTGTATACTTTGTGCGATAAATTCAATTTCTTCTTCTGTCATTGTGTACGAGAAGCTAAAGCGAACGGACTGCTTCGTACGCTTATCCTCACCATACATTGCTGTGAGGACATGTGATGGTTCGATACTGCCTGCTGTGCACGCTGAACCGCTTGATACATATACACCAGCCATATCAAGACGCGTTAACATAATCTCTACATCACTAAACGGAAAGTAAAGATTAAGAATGTGAGGTAACTGATTGTTCAAGTCGCCATTTACTTCGAATGGAATATCACGTTCAGTTAATGCATTAATAAAGTGCATCTTTAAATTAACAAGTTTCACATTGCGTTCTGTCATGTTTTCATGTGCTTCTTTAATCGCCTGTGTCATCCCAAGAATATAAGGGATATTCTCCGTTCCTGCACGACGCTTCGTCTCCTGAGACCCTCCAAGCTGCTGATATTCTAAATCCACACCTTGTTTAACATAGAGTAAACCAACACCTTTAGGTCCATATAATTTATGAGCAGTTAAAGTGAACAAATCTATGTTCAATGCACGAAAATCGAGTGGCATATGACCGACTGCCTGTACGCCATCCGTGTGAAATAATGCCTGATGCCCATATAATAGTTCACCTATTTCATCAATCGGCTGTATCGCGCCGACTTCATTATTGCCGGTCATGATTGAGACGAGTATTGTATCGCTTCTTAACGCATGCTTCAGATCTTCAATATTAATCACACCATGACGATCGACCGGTAAGTACGTCACTTCAAATCCTTCTTGCTCTAACTTATTGAAGACATGCAGTACAGCGTGATGTTCAACTTGAGAAGTAATAACATGCTTCCCCTTATGCTGATGACGATATGCCGCTCCTTTTATTGCTGTATTATTTGATTCAGTAGCGCCACTCGTAAAGATAATCTCTTTCGCATCGACATTAAATTCACGTGCGATATTTCGACGTGCATCATCTAACAATTTTCGTGCTTCACGACCTACTGTGTGAATACTTGATGCATTACCAAATTGTTGAGTAATCCCATCATATATCACTTGTGCTACAGTTGGTGATACATGCGTCGTCGCAGCATAATCTGCATAAACTTTCATATTGAACATCCTTTCTATTTTTTCAATAACTTATATTAACACCCTTTCTATAAAAAAACTATAAGAACAGCTTCATTGTATAAAATATATCACTTAAAGCAAATTATTATTCATTGTTTCTGACGAAGTGTTAAAATAGCGATACATGAGAGAGTATTAGGAGGAATAACATTGGCAAATATTAAAGTACCTGTTTCAATATTAAATTTAGCACCTGTTAGAAAAGGTTCAACAAATAAAGAAGCAGTAGAACAAATGACAGCACTCGCGCAACTCGCTGAAGAACTCGATTACAGAAGATATTGGATAGCAGAGCATCACAATACACCGAACTTAGTAAGTTCTGCAACGAGCATATTAATCGGTCACGTATTACAACATACGCAGACAATCGAAGTTGGTTCTGGTGGTATTATGCTTCCAAACCACGCACCACTTGTTGTTGCCGAACAGTTCGGAACCCTCGCAACAATCTATCCGAACCGTGTAAGTCTAGGATTAGGACGTGCACCTGGAACAGATATGATGACTGCAAGTGCATTAAGACGTGATAGACACGACAGTGTCTACACATTTCCTGATGAAGTGAAAGACTTATTGCAATACTTTGGACCAGAAGAAAAACAAGGCTACGTCAAAGCATATCCAGGTGCAGATACGAACGTTCCTATCTATATATTAGGATCTTCAACAGATTCTGCACATCTAGCAGCGCGATTAGGTCTCCCTTATGCTTTCGCATCACACTTTGCACCAGAACAGATGAAAGAAGCCATTCAGATATACAGAAATTTATTTACACCTTCTGAATATTTGAAAGAACCATATGTTATGGTCGGAACAAATGTTATCATCGGAGAAACAGACGAAGAAGCAGAATACCTGGCAACAACGATGCACCAGATGTTCTTAAGCATTATCCGAAATGCACGCATTCCGATGCAGCCACCTGTAGAAAATATGGATGCACTGTGGAGTCCGCAAGAGAAATTGATGGCCATGTCACGCACAGCGACTGGATTTATCGGTTCTGAAGAGACAGTGAAAGCACAGCTGGAAGCATTTCAAGAAGAATTTAATGTAGATGAGTTTATCGCTGTAAGTTATATATATGATATTGATAAACAGCATGAAAGCTATCGTAAGTTTAAAGCACTAACATCATAATTTAAAACTCCCGGATCATAGATCTGGGAGTTTTTTAGTGTTATATGTGGGGGTGATGTTTTGGGTGGTCGCCCTGACACTTGTAGGTGGCGAACTTTCACGATGTTCGGCATCTAGTCCTTCCAGTTGGTCGCCCTGACGCTTGTAGGTGGCGAACTTTCACGATGTTCGGCACCTAGACCTTCTAGGTAGCCGTCCTGACGCTTGTAGGTGGCGAACTTTCACGATGTTCGGCATCTAGTCCTTCCAGGTAGCCGTCCTGACGCTTGTAGGTGACGAACTTTCACGATGTTCGGCACCTAGACCTTCCAGGTGGTCGCCCTAAAGCTTGTAGGTGACGAACTTTCACGACATTCGCCATCTACTCCCTATCACAACATAGAATCAAACATTACAAAACATTATATATAGAACATATACCCTTCTATCGGACTGCTTTCTTTATAATGCATTAAGTCATACAATGTCGTTTCATCAAGGACTTTCTTCACCGCATCACGAATATCAATCCATAACTGTTTCTGTGCTGGCGGTTCATCTTCAATGCCCTCAACTGGTGTAATCGGTCCTTCTAACAAACGAATAATTTCACTCGTTGTCACTTCTTTCGGATGTTTCATCAACTTATAACCACCACGTGCACCACGTACACTTTTAATGAGTCCTGCATTTCTAAGTGGTCCAACAAGTTGTTCTAAATATAAGTCACTTAAATGATTTTCTTCTGCAATCGTTTTTAAGGATACAGTTTCACCTTTATCATATCGTTTCGCGAGCGATATCATTAACGTTAAACCATATCTTCCTTTAGTTGATATTTTCATTATATAGATGCTCCTTTTCAATAAATCAATTTTATCACATTTTTATGTAAAATAAGGTACACTTTATATGAAAAGGGGAGGATTTTTTGGAACCATTAGCATATAGAATGAGACCGAATACGATTGATGATATCATCGGACAGGCACATCTCGTCGGTCCCCGTGGCATTATTAGACGTATGGTTGAGTCGAAACGTTTATCCTCAATGATATTATATGGACCTCCCGGCATTGGCAAGACAAGTATCGCACAAGCCATCGCTGGAAGTACAAATGTTAAATTCAGACAATTAAATGCTGTAACAAATACTAAGAAAGATATGCAGCTCATCGCTGAAGAGGCAAAGATGAGCGGTCAAGTCATATTATTACTGGATGAAATTCATCGACTCGATAAAGGAAAACAAGATTTCTTGCTGCCGCATCTAGAAAAGGGCAGTATTATACTGATTGGTGCAACGACGAGCAATCCATATCATGCTATTAATCCTGCCATTCGTAGCAGGACACAAATTTTCGAACTGTACCCACATGGTGATAAAGAAGTAAAGCAGGCGCTGACGCGTGCTTTAAATGATGATGTGAATGGGTATGGTAAAAAAGATGTTCAAATTGATGATGATGCAGTTTCCCACTTTGTCCAAAGTGCTGCCGGGGATATCAGAACTGCACTCAATGCACTGGAACTTTCAATTTTATCTGCACAGGATGACCCTGTTCATATTACTTTACAGGATGCGAAAGATTGTCTGCAGAAACCGAGTTTTAATTTCGATGCAGATGGGGATATGCATTACGATATAATGAGTGCATTTCAGAAATCCATTCGTGGTAGTGATGTTGATGCAAGTCTCCATTATCTAGCACGCCTGATTGAAGGTGGAGACTTACCGACAATTGCGAGACGTCTGCTCGTTATCAGCTATGAAGACGTTGGACTTGCCTCACCAGGTGCTGGTGCAAGAACCCTCGCTGCGATAGAATCTGCAGAACGTCTAGGCTTTCCGGAAGCACGTATCCCACTCGCACAAGCTGTGATTGAATTATGTTTAAGTCCAAAATCAAACTCTGGTATCAGTGCGATCGATCACGCACTAAAAGATGTTAAGAGCGGTAAAGTCGGTGCGATACCAAAACATTTGAAGGATGCACATTATCAAGGTGCCAAAGACTTAGGAAATGGTGTTGATTATAAATATCCACACAGCTTTGAAAGTGGCTATGTCGTGCAGCAGTATTTACCTGATACATTAAAGCATAAGCACTATTACGAACCAAAAGCAACGAGTAAGTCAGAGCAGCAGTTCAAACAGATTTATGACAATATAAAACGACAAAAGCGTTAATCGCTTTTGTCGTTTTGATTTAGTTTGCTACATCTCGTTTCTTAAATATAACAGCAGTTACGATAATTACAATGAGTAGTGCAACAATGTTGTAAATTAAACTGTAAGTAAACGTCATATCGTCTACAGGTAGTGGTGCAATATTATCAACATTATATTGATTCAGTCCCCAGTTCGCCGGCCATAAAAACTTTACAAGTTCAGTTTTACTTTGTAAGAACATGACAGCGATATCTCCGAAGAACATTAACGTAAATGCGATACCGATACTTAATGAAGTATTTCTGAACAGTACGGATAAACTAAATGCAATAACTGCAAATATAACAACGTACATATAGTCATTTGCAAAATGTCTCATCAGTAATGGCATGAATTCTACCATTTTATACTTCATCTCTTCACCACTCTGTACAGCAATCTTACTTGTTGGATTCATTTGAGATGTTATAAGACTAATGATAAGCTTCACGACATAACCAAATAACAGGAATAAAAACGATGCAATAAATGCAAATATTAATTTAGATGCAAATATTTTAAGTCGTGATGCTGGGCGTATTAATAACAGTTTAATCGTCCCTTGCTGATATTCACGCGACATTAATCCGCTACACATAACTGTAATCATTATCGCGATTAATGGGATAAAACCATTGATACCGAGCATATCACCATATACATCATTACCAGCAGGTGGCTGAACATCTTTTTTCAAGTAGAATGACAACTCAGAAATACGACTTTCATACGTCGCAAGTTTATTATAATCTACTACTTCTCTATCTTTTTCTTTCTTTTTATTAATTTTTGCAAGTTCCGTCTGCATATCCTTAATATCTTTTTTTACTTCAGTTTTCCAGTTATCACCATACGTTTTATGGTCATACTTCGTTGAACCAAACTGCATCGTTAGTAAACTAGGCAGCAACATAAATAAAATGATTAACCCGAGCATGATCCATGTTCCAAGTCGATTGAAATATTTAATCCATTCGTTATAAACCAGCTTACCCAATGTGCACACCTCCGTCATTCGTAATATTCATAAAGCGATCTTCAAGTGATACTTTTTCTTTCGTAACACTATATATATCAATATCATCCTTTACGATATTACGTATCAATTCCGGTATATCTTTACTTGCGGTATCGATTGTAAACGTATCACCTTCTTGATGATACTGTTTACCAATACGCTGGAAAAATGCCTGCGCACGTTCAGAAGGATATAAGTCTAACGTATGTTTAACAATAGTGTCTGATGTTACAACTTTATTGACTTCTTCAATTTGTACCATCTTACCATTTTTAATAATACCGAAACGGTCACACATCAGCTCCATCTCACTCATTAAATGGCTTGATACGATTACTGACATATTTTCTTCTTTAGCGAGTTTCTTTATGTAGTCACGAATTTCACGAATTCCGGCCGGATCTAATCCGTTTGTCGGTTCGTCTAAAATTAAAATTTTCGGTTTATGTAAGAGCGCCTGTGCCAGACCTAAACGTTGACGCATACCTAGTGAATACTTCTTCACTTTATCTTTTATACGTGGCTGGAGCCCTACAAGCTTCACAACGCGATCGATATCAGCTTTCGTTATTCCTTTTTGCATACGTGCAAACTGCTTTAAGTTTTCATATCCAGATAAAAATGGATAAAGCTCAGGATTTTCTACAATTGCACCGATATCTTTCATTATTTCTGAACGATTGTGCACGACAGACTTTCCAAGTACTTTAATGTCACCTTCTGTTGGTGTTGTAAGACCTACAATCATACGGATTGTCGTCGTTTTACCTGCACCGTTCGGACCGAGGAAGCCAAATACTTCTCCTTTATTTACGGTGAAGTTCAGATCTTTAATAATTTCTTTCTTACCAATCTTTTTGTGAAGATTAGTGACTTCAAGACTATATTGCTGACTTTCCATGATGCACCTCCATCATTTTTACCACTTAATTGTACTATAGTTATCCATTTAATGCTAAAATTACTAGTAAAATGACATTAAAAAACAGCAACCTCAATTGCTGTTTTGTTTATCTTTCACACGTGTCACAGGGAAATCCTTCAAAATATCATTTACCACATAGCTCGCACAAATTAATCCGACAACACTTGGTACAAAAGCATTAGAAGACGGGGGCATCTGCGCTTTACGAATCGGAGCATCAGGGTTGCCGACATACGATTTCACATCGTCACGTATTACAATCGGGCTTTCATCAGAGAAAACAACAGGGATGCCTTTATAAATCTTCTCTTTACGCAGCTTTGTACGAATTACTTTCGCCATAGGATCTGTATGTGTCTTCGAGATATCTGCAATCTGGAAACGTGTCGGATCCGTTTTGTTTGCAGCCCCCATGCTCGAAATAATCTTTATACCACGCTTTAGACATTCTTTCATTAAATGAATTTTATACATGATTGTATCTGATGCGTCTACAACATAATCAATGTCATATTCGAATATCTCTTCATACGTTTCGTCTGTATAGAACATATGCAGAGAAGTCACCTTACATTCAGGATTGATTAATTTTATACGCTCTTCCATTAATGTTACTTTAGATTGTCCCACAGTTGTCGTCAGTGCATGAATTTGACGGTTTACATTCGTTATATCTACATCGTCTTTATCGATCAGTATAATGTGCCCGATATTGGTACGAGCAAGCGCTTCAGCAGCGAAAGAACCTACCCCTCCAACACCTAAGATCATTACCGTCTTTTTATTTAATGCATCTAATCCTTCTTTTCCATATGCAAGCTCATTTCTTGAAAATTGATGTTTCATAATGTTCTCCATTCTTCTTTCATTATATGTATATCCTACCATATAACTCGAATTTGTGAACACAAAAAAGACGAAGGACATAAGTCCTTCGCCAATACGATAGTATCCAACTGAGCCGTCATTGTATAGTTGATCATTTTGGCCTGATAAATTCAGGTGGGTGCCCTGTTTCTTATTCAGCAAGTCCTCCATTAGAGGCGTGTGCATCGTAAGAAAACCTATTAGGCTCCCTGATCATAAAGTGTTAGGTCAAAATATAAAAACTAATGTCGTACTCTTCAGACACCTATCTTATGTCTTTATAATATCATATATTTCATATAATGCAAATAAAAAACTTTCTATTTTTCTGAATTTTCAATATTTAACTGGATATGAAGTTCTTCTAATTGCTTGTCGTCCACTTTACTTGGTGCATCTGTCAATAAACAAGTTGCACTTGCAGTTTTCGGGAATGCGATTACGTCACGTAAGTTTGTACGGCCTGATAATAACATTACCATACGGTCTAATCCTAGAGCGATACCGCCATGTGGTGGCGCACCGTACTTAAATGCATCCATTAAGAATCCAAACTGTTCCTGTGCTTCTTCTTCACTGAATCCTAATGCCTCGAACATCTCCTGCTGCATCTCCTGATCATGTATACGGATTGATCCACCACCGAGCTCATAACCATTTAATACGACGTCATATGCATTCGCCTGTACTTTTTCTTTGTCCGTTTTCAATAATTCTCTATGCTCTTTTTTCGGTGCTGTGAATGGATGGTGTGCTGCGAAGTAGCGATCTAGCTCCTCGTCATATTCAAATAACGGCCAGTCTGTCACCCACAAGAAGTTAAATTTATTATCGTCAATTAAGCCAAGTTCCTTACCAAGCTTATTACGTAAGTTTGCGAGGCTTGCGTTGACAACACTCCACTTATCAGCAACAAATAATATTAAGTCACCCGTCTCTGCATTTGTCACATCTAATAATTCTGATGCATGACTTTCTTCAAAGAATTTCGCGATCGGTCCGTTTAATCCATCTTCAGTCACTTTAACCCATGCTAACCCTTTCGCACCATATATCTTTGCATATTCCTGTAACGCATCAATATCTTTACGTGAATATTTATCACTCGCGCCTTTTACAACGATTGCTTTAACGGCACCACCACTTTCTACCGCACCTTTGAATACTTTAAATTCCATCTTTGAAGCAAGTTCATTTAAAGTCACAAGTTTCATATCAAAACGTGTGTCAGGTTTATCAATTCCGTAATCACGCATCGCTTCTTCATACGTCATACGCGGGAAAGGTGTCACAATATCGATCCCTTTAACATCTTTCATAATACGTTTAAGCATTCCTTCATTCATTGTCATAACATCTTCCTGATCAACAAAGCTCATTTCGATATCAATCTGAGTAAACTCCGGCTGACGGTCTGCACGTAGATCTTCATCACGGAAACACTTAACGATCTGATAATATTTATCAAATCCACCAATCATCAATAACTGCTTAAAGATTTGCGGAGACTGTGGTAATGCATAGAATTCTCCTTCTTGTACACGTGACGGAACAAGATAATCACGTGCACCTTCAGGAGTAGACTTTGTAAGTACAGGTGTTTCAACTTCGTAAAATCCACCTTCATCTAAGTAGTTACGTACAGCACGTGTAATTTGATGACGCATTTTAAATGTGTTCGCTAAAGGTTCACGGCGTAAATCTAGGTAACGATATTTTAAACGCACGTCTTCTGAGCTATCAGTCTCTGCTTCAATCTGGAATGGTGGTGTTTCAGATTTATTAATAATCGTTACATCACTAACCTGAACTTCTACTTTACCTGTTTTAATCTTTGGGTTGATAACAGCTTCATCACGCATCGCTACCTTACCATGAACTTCAATAACATATTCAGAACGGATAGTTTCAGCAACTGCCAATGCTTCTTTTGAGAAGTCCGGGTTAAATACAATCTGTACGACACCTTCACGGTCGCGTAGATCAATAAAGATTAGTCCGCCTAAGTCACGACGTTTTTGTACCCATCCCTTTAAAATAATTTCTTGTCCTATATATGATTCTGTGACTAAGCCACAATAAGTTGTTCTGTTATCCATTCATTATTCTCCTTTAATATATGATGCAATATCCTGTAATTTAATTGTTTCACTTTCACCGGTCTGCATCGCTTTAATTTGTATTTCATTCGTCTCAATTTCGTCGCTTCCGAGTACAACAGTGTATGTTGCGTGAATACGGTCGGCCTGCTTCATCTGACCTTTCATCTTACGTCCGAGATAGTCCATATCAGCACTTATACCTGCATTACGCAGTTCTGCAACAATCTTAACTGCTTCTTTCACAGTTTCAGGCATCGTTACAACAAATATATCTACTGATTCTTCAACATCAAGTTCAATGCCTTCTGCTTCAATCGCAAGCAATAATCGTTCAATACTTAATGCGAATCCGATTCCTGTTTCTTTAGGTCCATCCAGCATCTCTAATAATCCGTTATAACGACCACCACCACAAAGTGTTGTAATCGCTCCGAAACCTTCCGCTTCACTCATCACTTCAAATGCAGTATGCGTATAGTAATCTAGGCCACGCACTAAATTTGCATCCTCGATATATGGAATGTTTAGCAAGTCTAAGTATTGTTTCACTTCTTCATAATAATTTCTTGAATAATCGTTTAAGTACTCAGTAATCTTCGGTGCTGTTTTAACTGCAGGCTGCTCATGGTCAACCTTACAATCCAGGATACGCATCGGATTCGTATGTAATCTGTTTTTACAGTCATTACAGAAATTATCGATATGTGGTTCAAAATGCTCAATGAGCGCCTGTTTATACTCTTCTCTACTATCCATATCACCAATTGAGTTCAGTACAATCTTAATATGCTTCAACCCAAATGATTTGTATATGTTATACACCATATGAATAACTTCTGCATCAATTGCTGGATTTTCACTACCGATTGCTTCAACACCGAACTGTACAAATTGACGATAACGTCCTTTTTGTTTACGTTCGTAGCGGAACATTGGCCCATTATAATAAAGTTTAACCGGTTGATTAGCATCTCCATTCATCTTATTCTCAATATAACTTCTTACAACAGCTGCTGTCCCTTCTGGACGTAATGTTAAACTACGATCTCCTTTATCTTTGAACGTATACATTTCTTTTTGAACGATATCTGTAGAACCTCCAACACCACGCGCGAAGAGATCCGTCGACTCAAACATTGGTGTACGGATTTCCTTATAGTTATAACTTGCTGCAATATTATGCAACTTTGATTCGACATAGCGCCACTTGGCAGTTTCAGCAGGTAGTATATCTTGTGTTCCTCTTGGTATATTAATCATCATTATCCTCCTTAATATAAAAAAGCCCCTTATGCATATGCATAAGGGACGAAATATTCGTGGTGCCACCCAAATTGATATTCAGTAAAGAATATCCTCTTTAGTACATTTAACGCATGCATTACGGCTTTACTTTCATAAAGCAACCTTGCTTATTGTTCACATTGTCATCATTAATCATCTACTTTCAGCAGCTGTAGATGTCTCTTTAAATAATCAATAACAATATATAAGCTCATAACGGTTGATATGGAATTAATATTAGGTTTATATTACTAATTTAACTGTTTAAAGTCAAGTTAATAAGAAAAGTAATTTCTAAGACCGTCTACTATACTCGTCGTCGTAATCTGACGGTATATTTGGTCGTTCATCATATGTTCATCAGTAGGATTACTTATATATCCAAGTTCTAGCAATACTGCCGGCTGCTTCGTCTGACGTATGACCTGAAAGTTCTCCTGCCTTACACCACGATCAGATAATAACGCTTTTTTCTTAATCGCCATATGCAATGTATCAGCGAGCATTTTTTGTGAGTCTCTATAATAATAGACCGTCAGACCATGTGGTGCTGAACCTTCCAAAGCATCTGCATGAATACTTAAAAATGCATCAGCCTTTCCTTTACGGTCATTCAGCTTAACGTATTCATCAGTTGCGCGCGTCATAATTACATTCGCACCTTCATCCTGTAACTTATCCCTCAGCATGAGACCGGTCTTTAAGGTGATTTCCTTTTCCTTTGTACCATTTCTACTTGATGCACCTTGGTCTGCACCACCATGTCCTGCATCTATGATGATGGTCTTATTTTTTAAAGGGTGTTCCTGATGAACGTGGTCACGTTTAATATTTAAATTCGTGTGCCAACCTGCAATCCATCCTTTTTTCTCATCATTTTGAACGAAGAACCATTTTTTATCCTGCTTCAATATTTTGAAGGACTCACCTTTTTCAACTTTGAAGATTTCAGGATACATCGCACTCGGACCAGTTCTCAGTGAATTGTCTTCAACTAATGACAAACGTTTTGGGTTTTCCTGCTTTGCAATGAAAGCAAACATAATAAGCACAATTAATACCAACAAAGAAAGTGCCAGTAATAGTTTCAATGCTTTTGTCGTCAGTTTTATCTTCGTCATACTAACTTACCATCTTTACTCTCATACATGATGGTAACGGGTCCTTCATTTATCAGTGCAATATCCATCATTTCACCAAAACATCCCTGCACAACCGTCATCCCTTTATTTTTAAGCTGCATATTAAAATAATGGTATAACTGCTCTGCTTTTCGTGGCTGCATAGCTTTAGTAAAGCTTGGACGATTTCCTTTTTTTACATCTGCATACAGTGTAAACTGAGAAATCGACAAAATTTCTCCGTCGATATCCTGAACAGATAAGTTCATCTTACCGCCAGCATCTTCGAAGATTCTAGATTTCACAATTTTATCTGCCAGTACATCTGCATCACGTTCAGTGCTCTCTTCATGAATACCGACAAGTAGCAGCAACCCTTTTTGAACCGATCCGTAATAATCACCACTCTTCACGGAAGCTTCTTTCACTCTTTGTACTAAAACTCTCATACAACACCTCAGTTTAATGTTCTTGTTACTGTATAGATATCACCAAGCTGCTTAATCTTATCTACGACTTTCATTAATTCTGATACATTTCTAACCATGATACTGATATTGATTTTCGCATTCTTATCAACATCAGATTTACCAGAAACTTGAACGAGTGATACTTTCGTCGCATTTATAGCCTGCAGCACTTCATTAATAAGTCCGAGACGGTCGTAAGCTGTTATCTCGAGGTCAACTTGATACGTCTTATTCTCAGAAGAGGAAACAACCCACTCTACGTCGATTAAACGCTCCGTTTCATTTACAACATTAGGGCATTCCGTGCGATGAACTTTTACGCCATGACCTTTAGTAATGTAGCCGATAATCTCATCCCCAGGAATTGGGTTACAGCATTTTGAAAGCTTTATCAGCATGTTATCCATACCTTCGACATATACACCTGACTCTGTCTGGATATTACCCTTCACGCTTAACTGTTTATTTACTTCCTGAACTTGATTGAGCTTCAGTTCCTTCTCTTTAATTCTTTGTTTCTCTGAAAGCTTATTAAAAACAGCCGATGCAGTTAACCCACCAAAACCAATTGCCGCATATACATCCTCAACACTTTGAAAATTATACTTTTCCACGACGGCCTGAATATTTTCTGCCGTCATAATCTCTTCAACTTGATAACCATTTTCTTTAATTTCAGCTTCTATCATAAATCGACCTTTTTCAACATTGCTAGAACGGTCTTGTTTCTTAAAGAAACTCTTTATCTTACTTTTTGCACTTGCACTTTTAACAATTTTCAGCCAGTCACGACTTGGGCCATAAGAATGTTTTGATGTTCTAATCTCTATAATATCTCCCGTCGATAATTCATAATCAATCGGTACAATCTTACCATTTACCTTTGCGCCAATCATCTTGTTGCCGACTTCACTGTGTACAGCATATGCAAAGTCGATCGGCACTGCACCAATCGGAAGCTCAACAACATCTGATTCTGGGGTAAACACATATACTTTATCACTTTGAAGCTCGTACTTTAATGATTCCATAAAAGCTTCCGCATCTGGTGAAGTAGAATCTGTTTCTTCAATTTCCTGCATCCAGCTCATCTTGCTTAAACTTTTCGCTTCATCTGGGTTAACTAATGACTTTCCTTCTTTATATGCCCAGTGCGCAGCAACCCCATGCTCAGCAATTTCATGCATTTCATGTGTTCGAATCTGGATTTCAAGCGGATCGCCATTCGGTCCTACGACTGTTGTATGAAGTGATTGATACATATTGGGTTTCGGCATCGCGATATAGTCCTTAAAACGACCAGGCATCGGTTTCCATAATGTATGTACAAGTCCAAGAACCGCATAACAATCTTTAATACTATCAACAATAATGCGGATTGCTAATAAATCAAATATCTGATCAAACTGCTTCTTCTGTTTAACCATCTTTCTATAAATGCTGTATATATGTTTCGGTCTCCCTGTGATTTCACCATCAATACCTGTAATCTGCATCTCTTTTTGAATATTGTCGATGGCATTCTCTATATAAGATTCACGTTCACTACGTTTCTTTTTCATAAGATGAACAATTCTAAAATACTGGATACTATCAATATATCTCAGTGAAATATCTTCAAGCTCCCATTTTATCGTATTGATACCAAGACGGTGGGCCAGAGGGGCATAGATTTCTAGCGTTTCTTTTGCGATACGCACCTGCTTTTCGTGGGGCATCGCTTTTAATGTACGCATATTATGTAGTCTATCTGCGAGTTTCACGAGAATAACACGGACATCTTTTGCAATTGCAATAAATAGTTTACGATGATTTTCTGCCTGCTCCTCAGCTTTAGAACGGTACTTTACTTTTTCGAGCTTCGTCACCCCATCAACGATATAGGCAACCTCTTCATTGAACATCTGCTTCAGATCTTCATATGTATAAGGCGTATCCTCAACGACATCGTGCAGGAACCCTGCAACGATTGTAGGTCCGTCTAATTTCATTTCGGCAAGTATACCTGCGACCTGGATAGGATGCATGATATAAGGAAGTCCATTTTTACGAAATTGACCTTCATGTGCCTTTTCTGCCAGCTCATAACTTTTTACTACAAACTGATAATCTTTCTCTGACAAATAGCTTCTTGTCATCTCAAGCACATCATCTTTAGTGTATGGATATTCGTTATTCATCCTATCACCTCCTAAGCTATAATGTATTAATAATACTACAATCTATATATAAAATAAATAATATAAAAAAAGAATAAGTACATACTTATCCTTTTTAAACATAATTATTCTTCTTCATACGCAACGAGCGAAATCACATCATATCCTTTTAACTTGTCCATACCGTTCAAGTATTTAAGATCGATGATAAATGCAATCCCTGCAACGATACCACCAAGAGATTCAACTAGCTTAATTGTCGCTTCAATTGTTCCACCTGTAGCAAGTAGATCATCTGTTATTAGTACACGCTGACCCGGTTTTATTGCATCTTTATGCATTGTAAGTACATTCGTGCCATATTCAAGTTCATATTCATAGCTAATGACTTCACGGGGAAGTTTTCCTTTTTTGCGGACAGGTGCAAAGCCAATATTCATCGCATAGGCAACCGGACACCCAATAATAAATCCACGCGCTTCAGGACCTACAACGATATCAACTTGTTTTTCTTTTGCATATTCCACAATCTGATCCGTTGCATATTTATATGCCGTACCGTTATCCATGATTGTTGTAATATCTTTGAAATTTACGCCTGGTTTTGGCCAGTCTTTAACCTGAGTAATATATTGCTTTAGATCCATAATATGCCTCCTAGGACAATGAGTTATTCGATAAGATAAATTGTTTTAATTCATCGAATGATGAAAACAATAGCTTACTTTCTAATTTTAACTGATTTAATCGTGCTTGATAAGTACTTGAGCTCGATAAATCGACCTTTTTATCAACTTCCTGCTTTTTTATAAGTTGACCTTCTTTAATAATAAGGCCAAGTTCATGATACACATCCAGCATAAACAACAAAGTATCCGGTGACACATTTATTGTCTGTAGTAAATAACCGCCTTCTTTTTCCAGATCAATCTCTGGCTTTATCATGATACATTTATATAGCAGCTTAAATTTTTCTGCTGTCGGCATACCTTCAAAATATAATTGTCTTGGTGTGTGAAATATAAAATAGATTAATGTCGCATCCACACTGTTATACGTATCTAAAAACTTTTCTTCACTATCCGGAAGATCACGGAAGATAACTTTGTCATAACCCGATATCGTTTCGCCATAGTGAAAATAATGTTCATTTAATTTATTTTTACGTGGATGAATAATCAATGCAGCACGCTCGTCCTTTAAAAACTTGTATGAATTTGGGTGTACATTTCTAAAATCAATCATCTGCATAGCGTCCTGCTTTATATGACGCACAATCATCTGAGGCTGAACGTTACCATTCCATTCGTTCAGCTGCAGCGTACCTGCCAATTTCACTTGACTGCCTACTGGAAGTTCTGACATTCTTGCCCCTTCATTCCACATAAGTGCATTCAGGGTGTTTTGAACAGTCATCTTTAGATGTGCCTGGTTCTGCCCAATCTGCTTCACATCTGTTAGTTCAGCATTCATTAATGAGAGTAACGGCGCACTGAAGTCTGTTCCGAACGGTCGGAGTTTATCCATATCATTAATATTCTTCACTGTAATATCTGACATTTCAATAGCAGCATCAATTTCTATTTCCTGAATGATTTCACCATGAATACGTGTATCTAAATAGTCATTCAAAGCTTTTTCGAGCTGTTCAATATTTTCAATGGGCAATGTCATCCCTGCTGCCATATGATGTCCACCAAATTTAGTAATAAGATTTCTCGATGCATCAAGACTGTCATACATCGATACTTGCGCAATACTTCTTGCAGAGCCTTTCGCGTAGCCATTATCATAATCAATGTTCAATACGATTGCGGGTAAATGATACTGCTCCGTAATTCTACTTGCGACAATACCAAGTACACCTTCGTTCCAGCCTTCCTTTGCAACAACGATAAAACGATTGCCCTTCGCAATTTTTTCTTCAACATCTATCAATGCTTGTTCAGTAATTGAGCTTACAATCTCCTTACGTTCAATATTGAACTGATCGACTTGTTCGCTCATCCATTCTGCTTCATCTTCATTATCTATCTGCAGTAATTCGCATGCTAATCGTGCATCATCTAATCTACCGACTGCATTCAGTCTCGGACCTATAATAAATCCGACTGTTTCTTCTGTGATTTCACCATTAAAAGCCGCTTGCTTAAGTAATGCCTTCAAGCCCATCGGTGTATGCACATTTAAGGCTTTAAGTCCACGCTTTACGAGCGCTCGATTCTCACCCGTCAATGATACAAGATCACTGATTGTACCAATCGCAACAAATCCAAGTAAGTGCTCATTCATCTGTCCGTTTAATGCACATGCAAGCTTATAGCTCACCCCAACCCCTGCAAGATGATGAAAGGGATAGCTGCCGTCTGGATGCATCGGATGCAGAATTGCATAAGCATCTGGAAGCGTCTGACCAATCTCATGATGATCTGTAATAATTACATCTATCCCTAGTTCGTTCACAATATTTACTTCATGATGACCTTGTATCCCGTTATCAACCGTAATGATTAAAGATACACCCGCATCACTCGCTTCACGAAAAGCCTGCTCATTTGGTCCGTAGCCTTCTGTAAAACGATTCGGAATGTACCAGCCTACGTTTGCACCGATAGACTTCAAGCTATCAACGAGAACAGTGACGCTCGTCACACCATCTGCATCATAGTCTCCATAAACGAGTATCATTTCGTTATTATCTATTGCGGTTTGAATACGCTTAACCGCCTTACTCATGTCATGCATAGCAAATGGATCATGAATGTCATCTGCTGCAAAAATATCATGTAATGCTGCGTCCGTCACAATATGACGAGATTCTAATATTTTCTTATTAATTTCAGTGATGTGATATTTTTTAATTAACGCTGCAGGAATTGTATCTACAGGTTGTTTGACTGTCCATACAGTTTTATCCACAACAATCCCCCTATATAAGTTTGCCTATTATTTATCGATATCTAATAAAAGTTGATAAAATATTTCTATCGCATCAAAGATGACTGATTTATCCAGATTCATATCAGGATGATGCAATCCATGTTCCATATTACACCCAATCCCTAGCATTGTCGACTTGATATCCGGCAGTGCATACGTATAGTTATGGAAATCTTCTGCACCTGGAGTATAGATGGTATCAACATATTCAAATCTTTTGCTTTTTATCGCTTTTTTCAGAAGTTCCTTCGCATCTGGATCTATTTGTGCAGCTACTGTATAACCGTCAATCCTAGTATTGATCAATACATCTTGTTCAGCATATTGAACTTTACTATCATCAAGTATCTTATTAAAAACTGCGATCAGTTCATCCATCGTATCATTATAATTGGCTCTAATATCAAAAGTTACGCTTACGTGCCCAGGAATGGAATTATCTTGTCCGTTCATCGTATTAATCTTTGTCATCTTAACAGAATAATTACGGTTACTTCCCATGTTGATACGCTTTATATGTTCATATATCTCCATTACGATATCAATACTGTTAATTGATTCCCACGGTCGTCCCGCATGCCCTGCTTTAGTAATTACATCCATATAGATTGTACCACTTGCACCATGCTGTATACTTGCAGAAAACTGACCTTTTTTAAGTTCATTTAAAGGACGTACATGCATACCAAATAAATAGTGTACATGTTCGAGAGCTCCTTGTTCATGTTCCACAACATACTTCGCGCCTTCTCCTAGTTCTTCAGCAGGCTGAAAAATAAACTTTAACGTATGTTTCGGTTTATAGTTCATCTCTTTTAGCTTTAAGATGAAGCCTGTTAATATCGTCATATGAACATCATGTCCACATGCATGCAGCACTTTCAATTCATTATTTAAACGGTATGGAAGCGCATCGATATCCGTACGAAATGCAATTGCATCTTTAATCTTACCATCAATTTGCAGCAAAAAACCGGTTTTGTTGAAGCGTTCAATGGTATAGTCCTTTAAATACGTGGTTAAATACTCTGTCGTCTTCTGTTCCTTCCAGCTTACTTCTGCAATACTGTTCAATTCTGTATTAATTTCTTGCATTTCATTTTTAAAGGTGGTGCTATTCATTTATTTCACTCATTTCGAATTGTCGTGTCGTTATTGCATTTAAACTTTGCTGATCTATTTCTATTCCAAGTCCTGGTGCCTCACTTAAGTAGACATATGGAATTTCATATTTTAAATTTCCGATTTCCTTACTGAATAACAGGGGTCCTGTCAGTTCAGTAGACTGTACATTATGATGGCTCATTGCAACATGATACCCCGCAGCACTGCCGATAGAAGATTCGACCATAGAACCTATTTGGCATGGAATATCATGTGCCTCAGCGTAATTAATAATATGAACTGCTGCTTTTATACCCCCACACTTCATTAATTTAACGTTGATTAAATCTGTATTAATATTAAGTTGTACAAGCTGCTTAACATTTAATATACTCTCATCAACCATCAACGGTACTTTCATATGGTCATATAAGTAATTTAGCCCTTCAATTTCCTTATAACTTAACGGTTGTTCTATCCACATTAAATTCGGATAATCTAATTGATTGACCATTTGTGCAACACGTTTCGGCGAAGACCACGCTTGATTACAATCGACACGAACTTCAATCGATTCGTCTACATAATCCAGAATCTGTTCTAACTTTCTGCAGTCCGATACCACATCTCCACCAAGCTTGACTTTAATAACATTGTATCCCTGTTCTATTAAAACATCGATATCATCCTTTAGTTGCTCAAATGGTTTAACGCTTAACACTTTTGCATATGATAGTCTGTCTTTCGTTTTACCACCTAGTAATTCATATAATGGGAGTCCAGCCTTCTTCCCAAGAATATCATGTAATGCAATATCTACAGCTGCTTTTATTGAAGGGTTATGAATGATTAAGTCATCTAATCTATTCAGTATCGCATTAATGTTCAGCGGATTTCTGTTAATCAATGCTGGTGCAATGACATGCTGCATAATTTCAAAAGCTGCATTCACATGTTCCCCATTTACATGTTCATCAGGTACAGCTTCACCATATCCTGTAATGCCTTCGTCTGTTTCTATTGCTAAAATAAATGCCGGCATATAAGGATACGTAGCATAATTAATAACGAATGGTTCTTTTAACGGCAATTCAATTTGATAGCCTGTTATCTTAGTTATTTTCAAGTTCATCCCCCTTTGACTTTACTATTTATCATATCATTTTTTACACAAAAATAGAAAACAGGATATACGCATTTATTTATTTAACAAAGCCCGGGGAACTGTAGTTGTATACAGTTCCCCGGGCTTAGTTTGCCGATCAATAGTCAGCTATTAGACGTAGATTTTTTCTTCGTTCGGTTTCTTCTCTTCATAAACAATAAGTTTGCCGTTTGATTTTTTCAGTTGTTGTTTCTTTAGCATTCCCCAAAGTGGTACTGCAATAAAGACTGAACTGAAGACGCCTGAAATTAATCCGACAAGCAATGCAACCGAGAAGTTAAAGATACTTGTTGCACCGAGTAACATTAATGCGATAACTACGATTAATACTGTCAACACCGTATTGATTGAACGCGTCATCGTCTGACGAATCGAACTGTTTACGATATGATCGATTTGTTCTGGTGTTGTGATAACTTTAATCTTATGTAGATTCTCACGGACACGGTCAAATGTAACGATCGTATCGTTAATTGAATAACCTATAATGGTCAGAACTGCTGCAATGAATGTAACGTCTACTTCCAGGCGGAATATAGTGAAGAATGCAATGATTAAAAATGCATCATGTAATAAAGATAATACGGATGTCAGTCCCATACGCCATTCAAAACGGAATGTAACGTAGATGATGATTCCGATTGAAGCGATAATCACGGATTTAATCGCATTTTTCGCTAATTCTTTACCAATTTCACTTGATACCGTGTTTACGTTTGGCTCATGTCCATATTTTTTAGAGAATGTTGATTTTAAATCATTGATTTGTTCCTTCGTTAACGGATCTTTATATTGTACAGATGCCATTTTTGGATTTTCAGCATTTACGACAACATTTTCACTTGGCATCTTTAACGTTTCTAGCTCTTTTTTAAGTCCATCTTCTTTTAATACTTGTTCACTTTTAATGTCTACACGTGAACCACTCTTAAAGTCGATACCTAAATTTAATCCCATCATCGTAACAATGATACTTCCAATGATAATTGATGCTAATGATAAGCCTAGCAATGGTTTTGCTAACTTCACAAAATCAATACGTTCCCAGGCTGATTTTAAATCCTGAACATCCATACCTTCTGCAATATCATGACGATGCGCTCTGTTGACACCAAAGAATGAAAACTTATTGTCAAACATTCCGGAGTTTACAGCAAGTTTGAGTAAGAAACGTGATAAGAATACTTGCGTAACAAAGATCATTATTATACCAAGCAGTAACATCGTTGCAAACCCTTTTACACTACTCGTTCCAAGGAAGAATAGCACTAATGCAGCCAGTACAGTTGTCAAGTTGGCATCCAATATTGTTAAGAAAGATGAATTCGAGCCTTTTTTGAAGGCTTGTTTGATACTTCTTCCGATTCTAATTTCATCCTTAATACGTTCATACATTATGATATTTGCATCGACTGCCATACCTACACCTAGAACGAGCGCGGCAATGCCTGGTAATGTCAAAACACCTGAAATCAAATTAAAGGCGATCATCGTTAACCAGATGTAGACCGACAATGAAATTACGGCAATAGTTCCTGGTAATCTGTAATAGAGTATCATGAACAAGAAGATTAATCCGACACCAATTGCAGATGCCAATACAGTATCATGTAGTGCATCCTGGCCAAACTGTGCACCAACAGATGTTGAATATACTTCTGTTAATTTCACTGGAAGTGAACCAGAATTTAATAGATCAGCAATTTGTTTTGCACGAATTAAACCATCTTCTCCATTAAATCCACCTGAAATTTCAACATTTTGGGAGTTGATTTCCTGTGATACACCTGCTGCACTCACATATTTTGGTTGTTTTCCCTGCTGTTCTTTTTTTGCTTCTTTCTCGTAGCTATCCTTACCTTCTTCAAAATCCATCCAGATAACCATTATATTTGGATCTTGTTGAGAGATTTTTCTAGTGATTTTAGCAAATTTTTCAGCTGATTTTAATTTTAAAGTAACAACAGGTGCATTGTTTGTCTGATCAAAGCTTTGCTTTGCACCGCCTTGAACAAGATCCTTACCGCTTAATAACAATTTGTCATTTGCATCACGAATTGTCAGATTGGCACTTGTCGATAATATCTTTCTCGCTTCATTCTGATTTTTAACGCCTGCTAACTGTACTCGAATTCTATCTTTATTCTCAATCTGAATTTTAGGTTCGCTTACTCCAAGTACGTTAACACGAGATTCAAGGGTCTTGCTCGTGGCTTTAACAACTTCTGGTGTGATCTTATCTTCTTTTTCAAGTTTATCAACTTTATAAAGTACTTCAAAGCCACCTTGCAGATCTAAGCCGAGATTTACTTTATTCATAATGTCTTTTGCTGTTACACCCATTGTACTGAACAATAATATAGTCAGCAGCAAAAGGGCAACGATTCTGCTACGTTTCTTCACACTTTCACCTCTATAATCCTTTTGATGTAAAAAGTATACATCTAAATTCTGAAGGAATCAAAATTATTTATTAGATACTCCTTTTATCGCTTGTTTTTCGAATGTCATTTCAGTACCTTTATTATTGACGATTAAAGTAACAAATTGATTATCTACAGATTTAACAGTTCCTTGTAATCCTCCGATTGTAGCGACTTTATCTCCACGCTTTAAATTTCTGATCAGCTGCTGCTGTTCTTTCGTACGCTTTTGCTGGGGTTTAATCATAAAAAAGTAAGCAACTGCAAAAATTGCGACTAATGGTAATAAATTGATTAACAATGCTTGTGTTTCTGGGCTCATCTCTGTACCTCCTAAAAGTTTTTCGGATTTTCAACGTTTAATCCGTATTCTTCAAAAAATTCTTCCTTAAAATCTAATAAACGGTCATTTCGAATCGCTTCACGCACTTGTTCCATTAAATTAAGCAAGAAATGCAGATTATGAATTGTCGTTAAACGAATACCAAATGTTTCATCCGCTTTAATCAGATGGCGTAAATAGGCTTTCGTATAATTTTTGCATGTATAGCAGTCACATTTTTCATCTAACGGTGTGAAATCTCTTTCATATTTAGCATTTTTCACAACGACGCGTCCTTTAGATGTCATACATGTTCCGTTTCTTGCAATTCGTGTCGGCAATACACAGTCAAACATATCAATACCACGAATCGCACCTTCAATTAACGCATCCGGAGAACCAACGCCCATTAGATATCTTGGTTTATTAAATGGCATAAGTGGCGTCGTATGTTCAAGTATTCGGTACATTATTGGTTTTGGTTCACCTACAGACAGACCACCAATAGCATAACCCGGGAAGTCCATCGAAACAAGATCCTTTGCAGACTGTGTGCGTAAATCCTCATATTCTCCACCTTGAATAATACCAAATAGCGCTTGGTCCTGGGGACGCTGGTGCGCTTCTAAGCAACGTTCTGCCCAGCGTGAAGTTCTTTCGATACTCGCTTTAACGTATTCATAGGTTGCCGGCATCGGTGGACACTCATCAAAAGCCATCATAATATCTGAGCCAAGATCATTTTGAATATGCATTGCTTTTTCAGGGCTTAAAAATAATTTAGAACCATTCAGATGATGCCTGAAATGCACACCTTCTTCTTCAATCTTACGCATATCGCTTAAGCTGAATACCTGAAAACCGCCACTATCTGTAAGAATCGGACCGTCCCAGTTCATAAACTTATGTAATCCTCCCGCCTCACGGATAACATCATTCCCAGGACGTAACCATAAATGATACGTATTACTTAAAATAATTTTTGCATTCATCGCTTTTAATTCTTCCGGGCTCATCGTCTTAACTGTAGCTTGCGTACCTACTGGCATAAACATCGGTGTTTCAAATGAACCGTGTGGTGTATGCACAATACCAAGGCGTGCGCCAGATTGCTTACAAGTTTTTATATGTTCATATGTTACTGCGTTCATAGTTCTCTCCTTTAATAGATAAACATTGCATCTCCGAAGCTGAAAAATCGATATTTTTCGTTCACAGCTTCATGATATGCATTCATTATAAATTCTTTCGTTGCAAGACTTGAAACAAGCATCACTAATGTTGACTTTGGGAGATGGAAATTTGTAATCATCGCATCCACTGCTTTAAACGAATAACCTGGATAAATAAAGATATCCGTCCAGCCACTCTGTGCTGTAAAATGACCGGAATCATCCACAATTGTCTCTAACGTACGTGTTGAGGTTGTACCTACTGTAATAATTCGGTTTCCACCATTACGTGTGTCATTTAATAGCTTTGCTGTTTCTTCGCTCATCTCGTAATATTCACTATGCATCTTATGACTTTCAACATCATCGACACTCACCGGACGAAATGTACCGAGACCTACATGCAGCGTGATATATGCGATATTAATACCTTTAGCTTTAATATCTTCAAGCAAAGATTCTGTAAAATGTAATCCTGCAGTAGGCGCAGCTGCACTTCCCGTAGCACGTGCATAGACTGTCTGATATCGGCTTTGGTCTTCTAGTGTTTCTTTAATATAAGGGGGTAAAGGCATCAACCCAAGCTCATCCAGACGCTCCTGAAGTATCCCATCATAGCTCAGCTGCATAATTCGGCCGCCCTGATCAAGTTCCTCCACGCAAGTTGCAATAATCTTACCCTCACCGAATGATATGCGCGTTCCAATCGTAACACGCTTTGCCGGCTTGATCAGAACTTCCCAGCCGTTATCATGTTCTGTCAGCATCAGCATTTCAATCTTCGCACCTGTATCTTCCTTTAAACCGAACAATCGTGCTGGCATAACCTTCGTATCATTCAGTACTAAAGTATCTCCTGCATTCAAGTAATCGATTATCGATCTAAAGTTTGTATGCTTGATTTCACCGGTATGCTTATTCAGTGTAAGGAGTCGACTTGCTGTACGGTCTTGTAATGGTGTCTGAGCAATAAGAGACTCCGGTAAGTTAAAATCGAATTCATTTACATCCACAATTATTTCCTCTTTTCATTAACGTATGGCACATTCAGATGTTCATAGGCATGTACAGTTGCAACACGCCCTCGTGCAGTTCTTTCTAGTAAGCCTTTTTGAATCAAGTAAGGTTCATAAACATCTTCTAAAGTTATGCGTTCTTCTCCTATGGAGACTGCAATCGTATCTAATCCTACTGGTCCACCATTGTAACGTTCGATGATGGCACGTAAAATCTTGTGATCGATATGGTCAAGTCCATATTGATCCACTTGTAATAGGTTCAATGCATGCGTCGTCATTTCAATATCAATTAGTCCATTATTTCTAACTTGTGCAAAATCTCTTACACGCTTTAACAGTCGATTCGCTATTCTTGGAGTACCTCGACTTCTTAGCGCAATTTCCTGTACAGATTGTGCATCTATTGAAACCTCAAACACATCTGCTGTTCTTGACACAATATGGGACAAGTCTTTTATCTCATAGTAATCCAATCTCAGATGGACGCCAAATCGATCCCTAAGCGGTGCTGACAAACTTCCTGCCCGCGTAGTGGCTCCAACAAGCGTAAATGGAGGAAGATCGATTCTGATACTTCGCGCTTCCTCTCCTTTTCCAACTACAATATCTAAGCAGAAATCTTCCATCGCAGGATAGAGTACTTCTTCTACAACACGTGATATTCTATGAATTTCATCAATGAACAAAACGTCACCCGCATTTAGGCTCGACAAGATTGCTGCTAAATCTCCTGGTCTTTCAATTGAAGGACCAGATGTAATTTTGATATTGACATCGAGTTCATGCGCAATAATATTCGCGAGCGTCGTCTTACCTAATCCTGGCGGCCCATAGAGTAGTACATGATCAAGCGCTTCATTTCTGAGCTTTGCAGCTTGAATAAAAACATCAAGATTCTCCTTTATCTTATGCTGTCCAATATATTGGGAAAGTCGCTCTGGTCTAAGAGAGAGTTCTTCTTCAACTTCATCATGATCAATTAAATTGTTATCAACGATTCTATCGTCCAAAATAACACATCCTTTTTATGACACAAACATCTGCAATCCTTGCTTTACATACTCATCCACACTACTAAACTGTTTTTTCTTGAGCTCTTTTTCAATCTTAGAAATCTCTCGCTTTGAATATCCTAATGCTTCAAATGCAAGCAATGCTTCGTTTAATAGTGTATCATTTACTTCTTTAAATAATTCACTTTCATCCGCAATCGTCAATTTACCTTTTAAATCTAGAATGATTTGTCTTGCCGTCTTCTTCCCTATTCCTGGGAATTTAATTAAATAACTTTCACTCTCCGACTCAATTGCTCTAATAATCTCTTGAGGAGTACTTGTAGCTAATATTGCAAGCGCTGATTTTGGTCCAATTCCTGTTACTTTATTCAAAGCGTTAAACATCGCTTTCTCTTCCTCATCTTTAAAACCATAGAGTAACTGTGCATCTTCTCTTACAACAAGCTGTGTATGAAGTGTAATCATCTGATTTAACTGATGATTAAACCGGTAAGGGTTCGGAGTTAGACATTCATATCCTATCCCACTCACTTCAATTACAAGATGCGTTGGCAGTACTGTTATTACTTTACCTTTTAAATATGCGTACATAGTTCCTCCTATAAGCTCATTCCAAGGAGCTTTACATCATTAACATGCTCTATCGAACCAATTGCTTCAATAAGTTCGTTAATTGTCATGTCGATATTTGTAGCATTCAATGAAATCGTAATGGTCGTCTTCTCTTTAATCGGAATGGTCTGATGTATCGTTAATACTGACCCATTCTGTAACGCAATAAAGGATAGTATCTTACTTAAAAGTCCGACCTTATCATCCACTTGTACCATTATCGTCAAATTCTTCTCACGCGCCTTTTCATCAACCGGGAAGATCGTATCCTTATATTTATAATAAGCGCTTCGTGATAAATCATGTTTTTTAACGGCATCAAAGATAGATAGTTTAGGATTCTTATCGAGTAGATCCTTGATCAATAGTGTCTTCTTTACAGATTCAGGCAGTACATCTTCACGTATTAAATAAAATTTCTTTTGTGTCGTCATTAAATACACCTTCTATTCAATAAATTCAAATTCACCACGCAGAATACGTACTGTATCTCCATTTTTTGCCCCACGTTCACGCAGTGCATCATCGATACCCATCGTACGCATTTGTCTAGCAAAACGGCGCACCGACGCATCTCTTGTGAAGTCTGTCATCTTGAACAGACGTTCTATCGAGTTACCGCTTACGACATATGCACCGTCGTCATCACGCGTAATTTCAAAATGATCCACTGATTTCTCATGTTTATACATGACACGATGAACTGCACTCGCTTCTTCATCTAGATCATAATCGATATCTTTCGTTTCATCTAATATATCGGCGGTTTTATATAGTAATGTATCAATATTTTGATACGTTGCCGCACTCAGTTCGATGATTTCAACGTCTTCTTCCAATTTAGATTTAAATTCCTGTAAATATTCCTCAGCATTTGGCATATCCATCTTGTTCGCTACAATAATTTGAGGACGACGCGCAAGCTTTTCATTATATTGCTTCAATTCTTTGTTTATCGTTGTATAGTCTTCAAATGGATCACGACCATCCGTACGTCCCATATCGATCATGTGGATAATAACACGCGTACGCTCAACATGTTTAAGAAACTGATGTCCAAGCCCAACACCTTCTGATGCTCCTTCTATTAACCCTGGAAGATCCGCCATCACAAAACTACGTTGATCTTTCGTCTGAACTACACCAAGATTTGGTTTAATCGTAGTAAAGTGATAGGCACCGATCTTAGGCTTTGCTTTAGAAACAATCGATAGTAAAGTAGATTTACCTACACTTGGATACCCAACGAGGCCAACATCTGCCAGTAACTTTAATTCGAGTGAAACTTCTATTTCCTCACCCGGTTCACCATTCTCACAGAAGTCAGGTGCAGGGTTACTTGCAGATGCGAAGCGGGAATTTCCTCGTCCACCACGACCGCCACGTGCAACTACTGCACGCTGTTCATGTGTCACCAAATCTGCAATAATTTCACCCGTCTCTGCATTTTTGATAACTGTGCCAGGCGGAACTTTTAACACTAGATCTTTCGCTCCGCGACCATGCATATTGCTCGACTGTCCATTTTCACCTTGTTCCGCTTTAAACATACGTTGAAATCTGAAATCAAGCAGTGTTCTGAGACCCTCATCTACTTCAAATACAATTGAGGCACCCTTTCCACCATCCCCACCTGATGGTCCACCGAGTGGAACATATTTTTCACGACGATAAGCAACGATTCCGTTACCACCATCTCCTGCTTTTAAATTAATCTTTACCTGATCTATAAACATTTAGACACCTCTTTTATTTATTTCATATTCATATTCTACTAAATTCTGATTCATTTCAGTTATTGCCGGATGTATCGCTTTATCCATAATCCTCCCTGTTAAAACAAATAACAGTTCAAATGCAGCTTCAGTTTCAAAGATACTGATCGTTATCAGTCCCTTTTCTTCAATACGATGTCCGGCATCTGCAAACACATCATTAAATATTGACGAAACACGCCTATCATATAAGCCAATTGCACTTGATAGCGTACCTATTTCAAATGCGAAGTCAAATTTATGCTGTTCTATTTTGTATCGTATGTAACAATCAATCGTCTGATTTAATGGCAACTTTAAAAAGTCTTGTTCATCTTTAAATGACATGACAACGCTTTGTATAAGTCTATCTCTTTTCTCATGTTCTCCGAGCTGTGTATATGTATCTATCAACTGCAATTGGTTTGCAAAATCATGTTTCATCTTAAAGTATATATCTCGGCGATTCATTTCCTCACCTCTTATATAGTATAACATGGAATAACACTTTGTATACGTCAGACGAACACTATTATGTGTGATAAAAAAAGGACAGCATACAAAATCATTGAGGATTTTGTACATGTCCGGTATTAAATAAAATGAAAAAGGACTTGAGACAACTGTCCCAAGTCCCACGATTCACATTATTTCGCTTCAGCGTATACTGATACTTTCTTTTTGTCGCGTCCGAAACGTTCGAATTTAACAACGCCATCAATTTTAGCGTAAAGCGTATCATCTCCACCACGACCTACGTTCTCACCAGCAAAAATTTTAGTACCGCGTTGACGGTATAAAATTGAACCACCAGTTACGAATTGACCGTCAGCACGTTTAGCACCTAAACGTTTTGATTCAGAGTCACGACCGTTACGTGTAGAACCTACCCCTTTTTTCGATGCGAAGAATTGTAAGTTTAATTTTAACATGAGTTACACCTCACTTATAATTTAATTTTATATACTGTCCGTATTCAGCTTCAATTGTCTGTAGCGACACGAGCATTGACTGTATGATCAGTTGCGCTTCCTTATTATTAAGGTCTACAACTCTAGCAGTAAAATAACCGCCATCATCTGCATAATCAATATCGGGTCTTTCATCTGTCAAACCCATAACTGCATTCATACTACCAAATACAACTGCTGATGCGCCCGCACACACAAGATCCTGCCCATGAGGTGCGCTATCCGCATGGCCTTCCATAGTAAACTCAGTTACTTGTCCATCTTCATTGACCAAGACGGTAACATTAATCATTACGCGTTAATCGCTTCAATAACTAATTTTGTGTAAGGTTGACGATGACCTTGTTTACGTTTGTAGTTTTTCTTTGGTTTGTATTTGAATACAGTGATTTTTTTACCGCGACCGTGTTTTTCAACCTTCGCTGTAACAGTAGCACCTTCAACTACAGGTGAACCAACTTTAACTGTTTCTCCACCAACCATTAATACTTGATCAAACGTGAATGTTGAACCTTCTTCTGCGTTTAATTTCTCAACCCAGATTTCTTGACCTTGCTCAACTTTTAATTGTTTTCCACCAGTTTCAATAATTGCAAACATACTTGCACCTCCTATTATTTATAAGTCACGCCATCTTTAGGTGGATCACTCACTTAAACCTAAAGTTGTGCGGTTGTATGTAGCTTGAAACTACTCAACTTCAATATGATATCATCAGAATTGTAAATAGTCAATTTTAAATTGTATATTTATCTAATATTTTAAGAAGTATCGGAAACACAATGATAATAAACAGGAAATTAATAAGTAATGTCGGAATTAAATGCGTGAAAACAAATCCAAAACCACCTGTTGTGGCCAGCCCAAGTACCTTAACTGTTATAAACTTAAAGCTTTCGAATAACAATACAAATAACAGCAATAAAGCAATCATCATCTTTAAGTCTTTATAAAAAACTTTAAAGAGCTGGTCCATCAGCAACACTGCAATAATAAATCCAAATGTATAGAGCCCGTATATATTGCCAATGTAAATGTCACATAGAATACCAAATAAAATGGCTAAGATCAGTGCAATTTTCGGATTCTTATATACCGTTAGTATCAGCAAGTATATTAATACGAGGTGGGGTATAAAGTAGAGCTCATATCCAAAGAAGTTTATAGGCATAAATGTCGTTATTAAATTATTTATAAGTAACAGCAACAATGCGATAGCAGGAAAAATAATGATTTGCATTATTCTCCACTTCCTTCAAGCGTAACAGCTTTGGGACTTTTCTTCGCGATATATACTTGGGAAAGACCTTTTAAATCTGCAGAAGTTTCAACATACGCAATCTGGCTAAGACCATACTCATCATTTTCTACTTTTTTAACTTTCCCTATAAGAATTCCTTTAGGAAACTGACCTCCAAGTCCACTTGTCACAACTCTCGTTCCAACTTTAACTTTAACGTTATTATCAATGTCAGAAATTACCAGCAAGTTCTTCTTATCATCAAAATGGTCTACCATACCGAAGATTTCTTCATCACCCTGCTGAAGCGTGACACTAATTTTACTTGCTTTAACATTTGAAGTAATCATTTCCACTTGTGATGAGTAGCTATTTACTTTCTTTAGTCGACCGACCAATCCTTCAGTCGTAATTACAGCCATATTCTCTTTGAAACCGGAAGATTTCCCTTTATTAATGATCATCGTATTCATCCACTGATCATGATTTCTACTGATGACAGTTGAAATTTCAGGCTCATAGATGGAAATACTTTCTGTCTTTAAGGCATGACGTAATTCTTGGTTCTCTTTATCAAGCCTATAGTTATCAGCTTCCACCTGCTCAAACCCCTTTATCTTTTGTTTGAGCTTCTTATTTTCTTCATTAGCATCCCACATATGTATTACATTGCTGAAGTTCGATGTTACAAACATAGCAGGATAGGATACAATACGCTGACCAGCTGCAACGGTATCTCCAGCAAATGCTTCTGCTGTAGAAGTTGCGCGCTCTTTTAAAGATACACCGACGAATACGATAAAGACAATCAGCCCGAATAAAATAAAGACCAGTTTATTTCTTTTGTAGAAATTAGGCAACATTAACACCTCATTATAGAATATTCAATATATTATAAGATACCATATTTAAGCTTTAATCTGATTATTTTTTCATTATTTTCATCAATTATTTTTTTATCTATATTGCCGTTTTCAACATTCGATTTAACATATTGAATCAGTGTATCAACATCTACAGCATCACTTCCGATGAGCATGATTGTCTCACCTGACTGAAGCCCACGAACAACTGCCTCATTCAAAGAATAGCGATTACTGATTGCACCCATATTTAGATCATCTGAAATGATAACGCCTTTATACCCGAGCCTTTTCTTTAATATATTTGTCACAATTTCTTTACTGATAGATGCCGGGTAGTTACTATCGATGCTCGGAAATGAAATATGGCTGACCATTATCATATCGATTCCATCATCAATATGTCGTTTAAATGGAAGCAGTTCGAACTTCATAAGCTCATCAAGTGATTTATTGCTCACAGGTAGTGTCACGTGACTATCTGCAACCGTATCTCCATGCCCTGGAAAGTGTTTGCCACTCGTAATGATTCCGCTATCGTTTATGCCTCGACGAAACGAACGACTCATGTCCGACACTGTATTTGCATCGTGACCAAAACTTCTGTCTCCAATTACTTTATTCACTGGATTGCTCCAAATATCCAGTACAGGTGCAAAGTCCAGATTAAATCCCATACGTTTCACATTTTCTCCAATATATCTCCCCTGCTGATATGCATACTGTTTATCATGCGATAAACCTATTGTGTAGGCGGATTCAATATTTTTTATAGAAGCTGGCAATCGATTCACTCTGCCGCCTTCTTGATCTATTCCGATAAACATCGGTATGTCAGTGGCATTGTGAAAGATATCCCGATTCAGTTGCGTTACTTGAGATTCATTCACTATATTTCTCTTAAACAAAATAACACCACCAATTTTGCGAGCAGAGTATCTTTTTAAGGCTGCATTATAATCCGTACCGTTAAAGCCCAGCACGAGCTGTTGCGCTATCTTTTCTTCAAGTGTCATTGAACTTGCGTAATAAGTGGTCAGATTAACATGTGATAACTTCTGTATTTCAACGATAGGATGTTGTACTTTAGCTATTTTATGATTATTGCATGCAGTTAATATTAAAAAGACAGGAATAAGTAGAATTAAAATAAAGTGATTGTGTTTCATATATTCTCCTAGTTCATAGTGTGGGACTTATGAATGATAACATTCTAAGTTATATTTCAAGTTGTTTATAAAAAAACAAGAACTATACAGAAAATAACATACATTTTCTATGCATAGTTCAAGTTATATTATTGGTGTATTTATCATACCATTAATAGGCTGAAATATCCTTTAATTCAATTCTTTGACTGCGTTTTGTTAATGCTTGATCCAGCGCATACTCATCAGCATAAACTTGTACTTGCTGTTCCCCAAATCGATAGAGAATATAATCATTACCACGCTTACCAGCCAGATATTCATCGTTATATCCCATTAAACTTAAACCTGAAACTGCCATAAACTCCTGCTTGTCCATGAAATTAAATGCATTTTTAACTTGAGATAAAGGAATATTTCTAAATAATGCATTATCTTCGAGGTTGTATGTGACTGCTTCTCTTTCATTCTCTGGTTGATTCGGATTATTTGCAAACGGATTGAGCTGTATAATTAAATATATCATGATACATACAGTCACAATCAGTGTTAATTTTATTATTGCTTTCAAAAACTTAAACATTCGGACCCCCTACCTTCTTACATAACTATAATGTAAAACAGGGATAGCTTCATCCGTCTTAAGATGGAAATCACGGGACATTACGTAAAATTTCGTGAGTACTCCATCTTCAATCATCGATATTTCCTTATTAAATTCAAATCCAATGCGATGGTATAAATAGATCGCTCTCGTGTTAAATGATGCAACAGTGAGTCTGAAATGACAGACATCTTGATACGCATGATAAAAGTGCATGATCATCTTAATAAAGGACCTGCCATACCCTTGACCGATAAATTTTGGATTCAGCGCGAAACCAAAGTCTATCTCATACAAATTTGTCGACATAAAATCGACTTGGGCGCTATCACCGTCACAAAAAAAACCAAATATATCATCATCCTTATATACAACATAATAATGTCCATGCAAAAATTCCTGAATAGCGCTTTGTTCGCCATTCAGGTTATAGTGTGCATATGCCTCTCCAAAATTCCATAGACTGATTGCCTGTGCACTGTCTTCATCCATATCCCTAATAATAAGCATCTCATTACCTACCTGACTGTAATGCATACATTTTAGCATATTGACCTCGAAGTGCAATTAATTCTTCATGTGTGCCATGCTCAATAATCTCACCCTTATCCAGCACGATAATCTGATCTGCATTCTTAATTGTAGACAGTCGATGTGCGATAACAAATGTTGTACGTCCACTCTTTAATACATCCATCGCCTGCTGAATCATCGCTTCAGTTTCTGAATCTATGCTAGCTGTTGCTTCATCGAGAATCAGTATTTTTGGATCAAATGCAAGTGCACGTGCAAATGAAATTAACTGACGCTGTCCGCTCGATAAAGTGGCACCACGTTCTACAACTTCAGTATCAATCCCTGCCTCAAGCGACTGCAGTACGCGGTGACCGCCTACGCGCATTAAGGCATGCTCTGCAGTTTGGCGTGATATACTTTCATCACCTAAAGTAATGTTGCTTAGAATTGTACCTGTATATAAGTATGGATCCTGTAAGACGATACCCATACGACTTCTCATAGAAGCTTTTGTCACCGACTTCGTATCTACTCCATCGATTAGAATCTGCCCTTTTGTTGGGTCATAGAACCTAAAGAGCAGATTCATAATGGAGCTTTTACCAGAACCTGTATGACCGACTAAACCAACTGTCTCTCCAGGTGCTGCCTGGATATTAATATTTTTAAGGACAAGTTCATCTTTTTTATAGCCAAACGATACATCTTGAAACTTCACTTCTCCACGTGTTATCACCAGTTCGTCCTGCTCAATGATTTCTGGCGTTTCATCCATCATTTCAAACACACGATTGCTTGATACACGTGCTTGTTCCAATACGCTTAGCTGATTAACGATATTGAACATTGGATTAAATAATCGCGTCAAATAATCTACAAGAATATACATCATTCCTGCTGTTAATGTCGCTTCATTCGATAAGAATGACTGACCAAATATATAGATCATGATTAAAAACACCGCAGAACGTATAATTCCCATCAAATTATGACTTGTTAATGAATCTAGCTTAATAATTCGTTCATAGTTCTTTAAATACTCTTTATTCAGCTCTTCGTATTCCTGCTGTATCTTCGCTTCTTGATTGAAAGCCTGAATAATCGCCATCCCATTGATCGATTCATTCAGCATCGCATTCATATCACTGTTTCGTTCACGAACGATATGATTATATTTATCTGAAACCTTACGATAGATCAACAGCCAGAAAAACAATAATGGTACAACAATCAATGCCAGCAGTCCTACTTTTGCATTAAAATAGAATATGACAATAATAATCCCTAAGATATTTGCAAAACCTGCGATATATGTCGGAAGCATCACTGTGAAAAGTTCAAGAATCGTCTGAGTATCATTCGTAATTCTTGCAACAACTTTTCCAGCAGGCAAGTTATCAAAGTATTTTATCGGTAATTTCTGAATATGTTCAAACAAGTTTGTTCGTAGATGTTTTATAACATTCGAACCCGCTGTCTGAAAGGCAATTGTCTGATAATAACTCATAATTGCATAGATTAAAGCAATAAGGAAATATAATCCAAGCAGCTGAAATATAGGCTGCATATTGATTATTTCACCGGCATCCTTGATATGATGATCGATAATATACATTCCTATTATCGGACCTGATAATTCAGTAACGACTGCAAAGAAAAGAATGATAAAACCTGCGATAAATAATTTCTTTTCTTTTACTGCTTCATGATAGAGACGTTTCGTCGTACTCATGACGACTCACCTCCTAGTTGTTGTCGATTAAACTGTTCTTTATACCATCCATCCTGTGCAATTAGTTCATCATGTGTACCTTCTTGTACAATGATTCCTTCAGAGAGCACGACAATATGATCGGCATGCTGTACAGCAGAAAGTCTATGCGTGGAAATAATGGTTGTCTTACCTTTACGTGAAGATTCTATATTCTCGATAATCGCTGTTTCCGTCTTTGCATCTACAGCACTTAAAGAATCATCAAGTATAAGAATATCTGGATTTTTAATCATCGCACGTGCAATCGAGATACGCTGTTTTTGACCTCCAGATATCGCTATCCCTTTTTCTCCTACCAATGTATCCAGACCAGATGGCAGTCTTTTGATATCTTCATCAAAGTTTGCAAGGCGTATAGCTTCAGCGATCTCTTCCTCGGTCGCATCGTCTTTACCAAACTTAATATTTTCTCGAATTGTCCTTGAGAATAAGATATTTTCCTGGGATACGTAACCAATTTTATCTCTTACTTCTTTTTTTGTTAGTCGATCCAGAGCAACATTTCCTAAAGTTATCTCCCCTCGTCCAAGTGGATATTCTTTTAGTATCTGCTTAATTAATGTCGTCTTTCCGCTTCCAGTCGGACCAACAATCCCTAAAGTATCTCCCGAGTCCAGGTGGATCGAAACATTTGATAGATTGACTGTTTCGCTCGATGGATATTGGAACGTCACAGCTTCAAATGCAACATTATGGTCGTCAGGTACAACGTGGTCAATCGGTTCCAGTAAGGCATCCTGAGCATCTAACGTTTCCATTACACGATCCAATGATGCATTGCCACGCTGCATAATATTAAAGAGCATGCCGATTGCAAACATTGGCCATACAAGCATATTCAAATAGACGTTAAATGATATTAATGCACCGACCGTAATTTCACCTTGATTGACCAGAAAGCTTCCATACCCTAGCGCAATCATAAAACTTAAAGCCGTAATAATAATAGTTAGAGGCTTGAATAACGCATCAAGTTTCTCTACGTGGATAAATTTATTTACTACATCTGTGGTCATATGACGGAAACGTTCGTTTAAATTTTCTTCCTGAGCAAACGCTTTCGATACCCTAACTCCTTCTATAGACTCAAGTACACTGTCATTCATTTCACCGAATGCATCTTGACTCACTGTATAGCGTTCATGAATCATCTTACCGAGTTTCTGCTCGATTATCGCTAAAAATGGAAGCGGTAATAATGCAGCTAACGTTAATTTCCAGGATACAAGGACTGCCATTGTTGCAATAATTGTAATCATGTAAGTCGTACTATCGACTAATGTCAATATTCCGAAACCAACAGTCATACGAATTGCACTTAAGTCATTTGTCGCTTTGGCCATCAAGTCTCCTGTTCTGTTTTTCTCATAGAATCCCGGACTCATCGTCAGAAACTTTGCCATCAACTTTCTGCGCATCATACTCTCAAGCAGTTGAGATCCATTAAAGAGTAGATAACGCCATAAGAAATTGATGATATAACTAAGGATAATCGTAATTAGGAAGACAAGCATTATCCAGTTAAACTTTGATGCGTTCAACGTCTTCAAGTTAACTGCATCTATCGTCTGACCAATTAACCATGGTGGAATGACTTCAATTACATTTGCTATTAACAAAACGATGATCGCAATAATATAACGTTTCTTCTCCTGTTTAAAAAACCAGCTTAACTTACTTAAAACATCAAACATATTCCATCTCCTTTCTCCTTAAACACAAAAAAGCACACACTCCCATAAAATGAAAGCATGTGCGCTTTTATATCTAGAGAGATCTCCCTGCAATCACATAAATTTATGCACTGCACGAGGAAAATATTGAATTTCTTGTTGTATCAATACAAAATGTATTAATTTGTTCATCTTATTTTCCTCCTTTCTCTATAAGTTATCTCCATCATAATTTAATCTTCTGAAAATTTCAATAGTTTATATGAATAAATTTCGAAAATCGAAGATTAGTAATCTGCTAAATACAGTATTTGATATTTTTCTTTATCTATTGATATTAAGCGTTTTAAGTCTTTATGAAGCTGAGAGATGTGGCCGAAATATATCGCTTCGTATTCATATGAACCAAAGAACGGCCCTGTATAATACGGGAGTCTCATAGGTGCATCATCAGGACGAGACTGTATAGCTTTTACTGCGCTCAATAAATAAAGAAGGTCCTGAGAGGTCACTTCACATTGCCCAGGATTATCCAGCTGATATTTCTTATCAAAATATCTGTGCAATGCATTGAACTTTCTATAGTATGCAAGTTCTATACGTTCACGTGTTGCTTTATCTTCAACATAGAAATACATATCAAGTCCCATTAAAGTATCCCCTTTTCTTTTATACTGACATAATAACCATCTCCTATAATAATATGATCCAGTACGTCTATCCCGAAGATCTCTCCACATTTAATCAGACGTTTTGTAGCTTCTATATCCTCATAGCTCGGTTCTGGATCTCCAGAAGGATGATTATGCACAACGATGATTGCTGCTGCACTTCTTTTAACCGCCTCTTTAAATACTTCTCTCGGATGTACGATAGATGCATTCAGTGAACCGATGAATATCGTTGATTCGTGCATCACGATATTCTTTGTATTCAGTGATAATACGATAAAATGCTCCTGTGTCATATAACGCAGACGTTCCATCAATAAATTTGCTGCACATGCAGGTGATTTCACTTTGATTCTTGCTTCTTTCGTATGCGTATGCATTCTTATGGCAAGTTCAATAATGGCAAGAATCATCGCTGCTTTCTTCTCGCCTATGCCTTTAATTGTGATCAGCTCCTGAAACGTCGTATATCTTAAATCTCCAATATGACCTATATGTTCCAGCAAACGCTGTGCCACCGTATAAACACTTTCATCTCGAACACCGCTACCAATAATAAGAGATAGTAGTTCTTGATTTGTTAACTGTGCAGCACCATAAGTCAGAAGACGTTCTCTCGGTTTATCAGATTCCAGTGCAACCGTCTGCATTAAATAAACCCTCCAAAATAAATATATTTAATATCCTGGTACAAATACATCACCACAAAGAAACTTGCAGCAATAAATGGGACAAGCGGAATCTTCTTTAAATTTCTTTTATAGGATAAAAATATCATGCTGGCAAAACCTCCAATTAGATATGTCATAAAGAACATTGCAATGTAATAAGGGATTGGCAGAAAAATAAGTAAAATTACGAAAAGTTTGATATCTCCATATCCGATACTTTTCGTTAAGAAGAAGAAAATATGCAGAAGAATAATAATCAGTAATTTGATTATAATATGTTCAAATCTTATCTCGGAAATTGTTTCGCTATGAAAGATAAATAGATACGTATAACCTGTCATTAAGCAAAAAAAGAATAACGTAAGTAATTGATTAGGAATAGTATATGTTTCAATATCAATGATCGAAAGTGGGATTAAAAAAATTGTGATTGTAAGCGCAATATTATTATGAATTATACTATTTAAGGAAAATATATATACAAAAGCAGCACCCATTAATAATTCACCCCATAACAATTCAGTCGGTATATGTATGCTGCAATATTTACATCGTCCCTTTAGCATGAAATATGAAATGACTGGAATCAAATCTTTAGCTGATAGTTTATGATGACACTTAAGACACCTAGAACGACGAAATAAACCGTTCTGGTCATTGACGCAACTTATAAACGAACTAAAGCACGCACCGAGCAAAAAAATGATGACTGTCATAATTCACCTCACTTTCGCTTATAATATATAACAAAAAGTAAATCCTGTAAAAAGTGCATTTTTTAAAAATAACCGTGATTTTGATACATCTATTAAAAAATTTCTAGACTAAAATTAAAAAACTGCATATAATTTATGCAGTTTTTTAATTTTAGTAATATTTTATTTTTTAAAGATACATATAAAGTATCAGTCCTCCAAGACATATCAAAATCCATATTGCAGAAATTCTCCAGACAAATTTCAACCACTTATTATATGGAATACCAGCGACTGCTAATAAGCCCATAAGACTGGCACTTGTCGGAATGATATTGTTGCTGATTGCATCCCCATATTGGAATGCCATAACGGCAACCTGTCGATTAATCCCCAGAAGGTCACTGATAGGCACCATAATCGGCATTGTAGTCATCGCCTGGCCTGAACCAGAAGGGATAAAGAAGTTCAATATAAGCTGTGTCAGGAACATTGCGACTACTGAAAAGGCAGCGGGTAGATGGTCTATAAAATCTGTCATATGAAAAACAATTGTATCAATAATCTTACCAGAAGTGAGTACGACAACAATAGCCTTAGCAAAACCGACAATCATCGCACCAAACAGAATATCCTTCATACCTTCAAGCAATGCATCGAATGTCCCGTTAACCCCGAGTCCTCCAATGATTCCGACAACAATACCCATAATTAGAAAGTTTGCACTCATCTGTGTTAAAAACCAGCCAAACTTGAATATACCATAAACATTGATAATTATCGTTGCAGCTAGAATCACTAAGATAACAGCATGACGCTTTTTAAAAGAATCAAATTTAGTATCGAGCACATCATCACTCATTGTTCTTCTCTCTTCTACGTTCACATCATATAATAAACTTTTTTCGGGATGCGCCTTAACTTTCTTAGCATAATGCATTACATAAAGAATGCCAGTAAATAAGACAAGTAGATAGATCAAAGTACGATAGCCCCAACCAGAAAATAACGGTACTTCCGCTATACTTTGTGCGATTCCGACCGTGAATGGATTAATCATGCCACCTAAGAATCCAATCCCTGCACCTAGAGCGATCATTGCAGCTCCAACCATGGCATCATATCCTAGTGCTGTCGCTAATGCAATTCCAATGGGTACAAATATAATTGTCTCTTCACTAAGACCAATTGAAAACCCAAGAATACTAAACATAGTCATCGTAATCGGAATCAGCCATCTTCCATGACGACCGACACGTTCCATTAATGCGTTAACGCCAGTAGTAATGGCATCGGTGCGATGGATAATACCGAAAGCTCCACCGACGATAAATATATAGAAGATAATCTCTCCACCTTCTATTAGACCGTTCGGAATAGACCTAAATATCTCAATTGGTGCAACTGGTGATTGCGTTACATGATGATAGGAACCATTGATAACTTCTGTTCGGTCTTCTACTTTCTGACGTTCAAATTCTCCAGCAGGTATGATATATGTCATGAAAGCTGCGAGACAGACAATTATAAGCAGTAGTAAATATGTATGCGGCATCTTTAATTTAAAATTCATACAATTCCCCCTTTTTGTTAGCATTCCCTAATTTATAAAGTACATTCAAAAATTTCAGATTTTAAATGCATTTATTCTTCAGAATACAAAAAACTTTCGGCAATGTACGAATCTCTTAATTCCTACATTTTCCGAAAGTTTATTTTTTTAACAAAATTTATTGTCTTAATTTATCTTTAACGGCACTAATAAAATACAGGCTTCCTGTTACAAGCAGTACATCACCTTCATAGTTTCTGATAAAATCTGCGTAATCTTTTACCTTAATTCGTTTATCATGTTCGACATGTTCATATAAAGTGTCGAGCGGCAGCGCTTTAGGAAAATCAAATGTTGTCACATAGAAATGCTCGCTTATTTCTTCAAGCGACTTTAACATGCGACCGATTGGTTTTCCATCGATTGCGGAGAACAACACATCAATCTTATGACCTGCATAATGAGATTTCATCGTATCGACTAATACTTCAATTGATTCAACATTATGTGCGCCATCCAATATAATTGTCGGACCCTCCTGAATTTTCTCTATACGACCAGTCCACGTTGTATCTTCAATGGCTTGAATCATTTTATTAAAGTCCAGAAGAAGCATACCTCTATCGTACATTTCAAGCAATGTAGCAATCGCGAGCGCTGCATTTTCCTGCTGATGCGCGCCGATCATCTTCAGTTCAATCGCCTCAAGTTCGTAAGATTTATATCGGAATGTAAATTCATTTCCATTTTGAATGAGTTGAATGTCACAACCAAGCTTAATCCCTTTGATATGCTTTTCAGCGACGACACCATCGATATACTCCTGTGCATCTTCATTCTTTGCCGCATAGACTAACGGTACGCCAACTTTAATGACACCCGCTTTTTCTTTAGCGATATCTAAATAAGTATCTCCGATGATATTTGTATGATCTAACCCAATCGATGTTAATATCGACATGACCGGTGTAAATACATTTGTAGAGTCATTCTTTGCTCCCAGTCCTGCTTCAACAATTACAAAGTCTACAGGATGAACTTCACCAAAATAGACAAACATCATCATCGTAATAATCTCGAATTCTGTTGCAGTACCAAGATCTGTTTCTACTTCCAGCTGTTCGCTTACTGGCTTCACAATGTCAACGAGTTGCACGATTTCCTCATCAGATATCGGCTGACCGTTTAAACTGATACGCTCGTTAAACGTTTCAATATATGGACTTGTAAATGTACCGACTTCATAATGGTTAGCTATAAGTGCATCTTTAAGATAGCTTACAGTCGACCCTTTTCCATTCGTACCTACAACATGAATACCTTTTATCTTGTGCTGAGGATTATCGAGTTTGTCGAGCATCCATTCCATTCGTTTTACACCAGGTTTAATACCGAATTTATAGCGTTCATGTATCCAATATAAACTCTCTAAATAATTCATAGTCATTACTTCCTATTCAATTGGTTTAGACGTTCCTGAACACTATTATATTTCTCTGTATATAGTGCCTGCTTTTCTTTTTCTTCATTGATAATTTTCTCTGGCGCTTTAGCGACAAACTTTTCATTACTTAGCTTCTTATCGACACGTTCTAGTTCTTTCTGCCATTTTTCAAGTTCTTTTTCAAGACGTGCAATTTCTTTTTCCATATCAATCAGACCTTCTAATGGCAGAATGACAGAACCTCCTGTCACCGCAGTTGTGATTACTTCTTCTGGAATTTCTACATCCGTTGAAATCGTTAATGTAGATGGATTACAGAATCGCTCAATAAATGGACGTTCTGTTTCTAGACGATTTGAAATGGCTTCAGAATTTGTCTTAATCATCATCGGAATTTGTTTACTCATCGGCGTATTCACTTCGCTACGCGTATTACGCACAGCACGAATAATTTCCATCAACTGCTCCATATCACGTTTAGATTGTTCATTTGATAGTTCAGGTTTCACCACTGGCCAGCTTGCAGTAACAATTGAATCACCTGTTACCGGTAAGTTCTGCCAGATATGTTCAGTTACAAACGGCATAAACGGATGTAACATACGCATGATTGAATCTAACGTATATGCTAATACTGATCGCGTCATTTGTTTTTGTACTTCATCCTCACCGTTCATCGGAATCTTACTCATTTCGATGTACCAGTCACAGAATTCATCCCAGATAAAGTTATACAGTATACGACCTACTTCACCGAATTCATACTTCTCAGCAAGACGCGTAACGTCTGCAATAGTTTCATTTAAGCGTGTTAAAATCCACTCATCAGCTAGTGATTTCTTACCAGATAGGTCAATATGTTCAGCTTTAAAATCATCACCAATGTTCATTAAGCTAAAGCGTGAAGCATTCCAGATTTTGTTGATGAAGTTCCATGCCGCTTCAACCTTTTCAGTTGAGTAACGTAAATCTTGTCCTGGTGAAGAACCTGTCGCTAAGAAATAACGTAAGCTATCTGCACCGTACTGATCGATAACATCCATTGGATCAACACCATTACCTAGAGACTTACTCATTTTGCGACCATCTTCTGCACGTACTAATCCATGGATTAACACATCATCAAATGGACGTTTTCCTGTGAATTCTAATCCTTGGAAGATCATACGTGCTACCCAGAAGAATATAATATCATATCCCGTTACGAGGACATTCGTCGGATAAAACGTTTTATAGTCAATCGTCTCAGTATCTGGCCAGCCAAGTGTTGAAAATGGCCAAAGCGCACTTGAGAACCATGTATCTAGTACGTCTTCATCCTGGGTCCAGTTCTCTATGTCTGCAGGCGCTTCTTTACCTACGTAAAGTTCACCTGTTTCTTTATGATACCATGCTGGAATTTGATGTCCCCACCATAACTGACGAGAAATACACCAATCATGAATGCCTTCCATCCAGCGGTTAAATGTGCCTTCGAAACGATTCGGAACGAATTCAATGCGTCCCTCTGTTTTCTGGTTGTTTAATGCCTGCTCAGCAAGCGGTGCCATCTTAACAAACCATTGCGTTGAAAGATAAGGCTCTACAACTGCGCCACTACGTTCAGAATGGCCGACTTGATGCATATGACGTTCCACTTTCACAAGTTCTCCGCTTTCCTTCAAGTCAGCGATAAGCTGTTTGCGGCATTCGAAACGGTCCAATCCTTCATATTTACCACCTAACTTATTAATCGAGCCATCAGTATTCATCACATTGATGCGCTCTAAATTATGGCGGTTCCCGATCTCAAAGTCATTTGGATCATGTGCAGGGGTAACTTTCATTGCTCCAGTACCAAAGTCCATCTCAACATACTCATCTGCAAGTACAGGAATTTCTCGATTCATAATCGGTAAGATTACATTTTTACCGATCATTTCTTTATAACGTTCATCTTCTGGATGTACCACAACCGCAGTATCACCTAACATCGTCTCAGGACGTGTCGTCGCAATTTCGATAAATCCTGAACCATCAGCTAAAGGATAGTTAATATGATAGAACGCACCTTCAACTTCTTCATGAATAACTTCAATATCACTTAATGCTGTACGTGCTGCAGGGTCCCAGTTAATGATACGTTCCCCACGATAGATTAAACCTTTTTCGTACATCTTAACGAACACTTCTTTAACCGCTTCACTTAATCCTTCGTCTAATGTAAAGCGCTCACGTGAATAGTCTAGTCCAAGACCGAGCTTTGCCCACTGTTGACGAATAAATCCTGCATATTCTTCCTTCCATTCCATCGTATGCTCTAAAAATTTAGTACGTCCGATGTCGTGACGACTGACACCCTCTTCACGTAATTTTGCTTCTACCTTCGCTTGCGTCGCAATACCGGCATGGTCCATTCCAGGTAAATATAACGTATTATAACCTTGCATACGTTTCATACGTGTAATGATATCCTGTAATGTTGTATCCCACGCGTGTCCGATATGTAGTTTTCCTGTTACGTTTGGTGGTGGAATCACAATTGTATACGGTTTTTTGTCGCTTTTACTTTCTGCTTTAAATAATTCTTTCTCAACCCACTCTTTATATCTACCTGTTTCAACTGTATTTGGATTATATTTCGTTTCCATTATTATACCTCCACTCAATAATTTCAAATAAAAAAATCCATCCTATAACTATAGGACGGATTTACCGCGGTACCACCTAAATTCAGTATTGCTACTGCACTCAAAAGATTAACGCTCTTACACGTATTAACCTACTTTATTCAGCAAATAAACGCTCCAGGCTACCTTCACAAAATTGCATTATGCATTCTCACCAACCATGCACTCTCTATAAATACGCATCCGCTACTCTTCCTAATATAATATGAACTTAAAATAATTGTATTAGATTCATGATATATTGTCAATTTATATTCAAATATGACGTGCTCTATATTTAAGGTAGATGGATAGTAATGGTGTTACCACCAGCAAAATAATAAAAATCCTAAAAATATGATAACTTGAAATCATCGCTACGTTCGCTCCTGTTTCCAGTCCGACAATAATAATCTGAGCCATACCGCCTGGCGCTGCACTTAAAAAAAGATCATTAAAACTCTCATGCATAAAAAGATTCATTAAATACACAATTATAAATGTCCCTATAATCAATAGTAAATTCTGAATCAGCACGCCAATAAATAGCTGTCGATTAATTTGATAAGAAAGGTCATAGAGCTGTAATCCAATACGAATGCCAAAAAACATTTGAGCCAGAATAATTAGCGGTGTAGGAATCATGAAATTTATTCCGGTCGTTAAATTCCAGATCATCAGGACAGTTATCGGACCTATCATATCCGGTACAGGAAAATGTATGCGTCTATAAAGATAACCTGCAATTACCATCGCACCTATTAACAACAACATGGTTTGCAGATTTATAGCCTCCATCATGGAAGGCGTCTGGGATATTGTCGCATGATGCCCGCCTTCTGGAAGCAAAGAAGAAATGAAAGGTACAATCAACACAACAATCAGTATTCGCGAAGTCTGTGCTAATGTGACGACCAATAGATTGGCATGTTTATTCTCTTCTGCCATCACGATCATTTGATTAAGTGCACCTGGTATCGACGCTAAAATTGCTGTTTCGAGAGAACAGTTTAAAAAATGCTTTAACACAAAAGATATCATTATAGCTAACAAAATAACGAAGATACTTATTAATATGATGTACATTAATTCATCGTGAATATCAGCTACAATTTCTTTCGTAAAAGATGCTCCAATCTGAGCTCCTAGAATATATAGTCCGATTTCGCTTAACCACTTCGGCCATTGATATTCTCTTGAAGTAAACTTTCTCAGTAGCACTGTGGCAATAATCGGACCGAATAACCATGGTAAAATAAGATGAACAGTACTTAGGATCAGCCCCATGAGTAAGCTCACGATAAAAATAATGATGTAATTCAAAGGATCACCTGCCTTTTTCATACAAATCATACCATATTTAGGTATAATAATTATACTAACATGCTCAAAAAAAGTCTAAGACATATGTCTTAGACTTTAAGCAACATTTTTAAGCTACTAAATCAAAGTTGACGATTGATGCTAAATCAAATGATTTTACTTGTGCATCAGACGTTTTTTCTTCTGTAGCTTTTTCTGTTGTAGGAGCTTCAGTTGTTGCTTTTTCTTCTGTCTTTACATCTTCTTCAGCATCTTTATTATCATTACAGAACTTAAATAATAAAGGTATTAAAATCAGAAGAAGTAATAAAGGTAAAATCCATTTCAACGGATTACTTTTCTTCGCATGGTCTACATTATCTCGGTCTCCAACCACTTTATCGTGATGTTCACCTTCACGAACTTTTTGACCGTTTTTGTATGTATCTCCATCTGCTTGATGGGTTACATTTTCATGTCTATTCTTAGATGAATCATAGATGACTTCATTTTCTTTGTCGTTGCTGTTGCTGTTTTTGTTGTTTGTCATAATAACGACCTCCAGATTAGATTATGCAGCTTATTTCAACTACATATCAATCTATATCCTATTAATCACAACTCGAAACATTATTTTAATTTTTATTTTATAAAATGACAGTTAAAGATTTATCAAAAGCATTGATTGTTCTCTGAATATCTTCTTCAGTATGTTCAGTCGACAGGAACATCCCTTCGAATTGTGAAGGAGGTAGGAACACACCATTATTGGCCATCTCTTTGTACATAGCTGCAAATAGTTTTAAGTCAGACTTAGAAGCAATTTCAAAATTTGTCACTTTTTCTTCATTTAAGAAAAATCCTATCATACTACCAGCACGATTAATCGTGATCGGTACGTTATGTTTTGCAAATACATCCGTTAAGCCTGCTTCTAACATATCCCCTAAATGGTTAAAGTATTCATAACTTTCAGGTGTTAGTTGACTTAATGTATAGTAACCACCAGTCATCGCAAGCGGATTTCCACTTAATGTTCCTGCCTGATATACCGCACCACTTGGCGCAATATGTTCCATAATGTCTTTGCGCCCACCAAATGCACCTACTGATAATCCACCACCGATAACTTTACCTAAACACGTTAAATCCGGAGTAACGCCGAAGTAACCTTGAGCACAGTTATAACCTACACGGAAACCTGTCATTACTTCATCAAATATTAATAATGCACCGTATTCAGATGTAATCTCACGTAAACCTTCTAAAAACCCTTCAACTGGAGGTACTACTCCCATATTGCCAGCCACAGGTTCTACAATGACACCAGCGATATCATCACCAAATTGTTCAAATGCAAGCTTAACAGCATCTAAATCATTATAGTGAACCGTAATCGTGTTCTCTGCAGTACCTTTAGGAACTCCAGGAGAATCTGGTAATCCTAACGTAGCCACACCACTCCCTGCTTTTATTAATAATGAGTCACTATGCCCGTGGTAACATCCGATGAATTTTAAAATTTTATTCTTACCTGTAAATCCTCTTGCTAAGCGAAGTGCTGCTAGTGTTGCCTCAGTACCACTTGAAACCATACGAACCATTTCAATTGAAGGTACACGTTCAATTACAAGTTCTGCCATTTTGTTCTCAAGTTCTGTAGGCGCACCAAAGCTTGTACCATTTAGTACAGCTTTATTTAACGCGCCCGTTACAGTGTCGTTTGCATGACCTAAAATTAACGGCCCCCAGCTTAGAACGTAATCGATGTATTCATTGCCATCAATATCATATATTTTAGAACCTTTCCCACGCTCCATAAATATAGGATCCATGTCTACACTTTTGAATGCGCGAACCGGACTATTTACACCACCTGGCATCAAATTGACTGCTTCATTAAATGCTTGCTTTGATTTTGAATAATCCATTAGTATTCTCCTTCGTCTAAGTATTTACAAATGTCTTTTGCAAAGTACGTTATAATCATATCTGCACCTGCACGCTTCATAGAAAGCATCTGTTCCATTACGATACGCTCTTCATCAACCCAGCCATTCATACTAGCTGCTTTTGTCATTGAATATTCACCACTAACATTATATGCTACAATCGGTACATTTGAGTTGTTACGCACATCACGAATAATATCTAAATAAGATAGTGCGGGCTTAACGATCATCATATCGCAGCCTTCTTTTAAATCACTTTCAAGTTCAAGCATTGCTTCAAGACGATTCGCCGGATCCATTTGATAGCTCTTACGGTCACCATGACTCGGTGCACTTTCTGCTGCATCACGGAAAGGTCCATAGAATGCTGAAGCGTACTTAATACCATAACTCATAATTGGGACATTAACAAAACCTGCCTCATCTAATCCTTTACGTATTTCTGTAACAAAGCCATCCATCATGTTGCTTGGTGCAATAATATCGGCACCCGCTTTTGCTTGAGAAACTGCAGTTTGAACGAGTAATGGTAGCGTTTCATCATTGATGACATCATGTGTATGTTCATCTAATACACCACAATGACCATGATCTGTGTATTCACATAGACATGTATCAGCAAGTACAAGCATATCTGGATATAGAGATTTTACCTTACGGGTTGCTTTTTGAATGATTCCTTCATCATCATAAGCACCTGTTCCGCATGCATCCTTACGGTTAGGAATACCAAACAGAATAACAGCGCGGATTCCGAGCTTGTATGCTTCGTGCACTTCTTCATCCATAATATTAAGGCTCAGTTGATAGATACCTGGCATAGACGAGATTTCTTTCTTTACATCATCTTTTTCTATTACAAATATCGGATAAATAAGGTCACGTTTATGTAACGCTGTTTCTCTAACCATATTACGCATATTGACTGAGCTTCTTAATCTTCTGTGACGATCAAAATTCATTATTTATACCTGCCTTTAATTTAATTTTTTAATTGTTTCATACATAGCGTACAATGTTTCTTGCTCACTAATTACGTGGGACACATTGTACTTTTGTAACGCTTCACTCGTAACTTGTCCAATCGCCATAACACGTATATCTTCCGATAAAGAAAAGTGCTGAAAATATGCATGAACAGATGATGGACTTAAAAACAATATCCAGTCGATAGTTCTGCTACGAATCATCTGATGAACACACATGACATTATCAAGATGCGGCTGTGGTTCATATAATTCTATTTTATCGACAGTAGCGATATTTTTCAAAGTTTCAAACATCAAGGGCCTTGCTTTTTTTGAAATGGGTAGACAAACTGTTTTATCTTGAAAGCGCGTGTCCATATCTTCTAAGAAATATTCCTGCTGAAAGCGACTCGGAACATAATCTACCTTAATATTCAGATTGGAAAGAGCCTCTTCTGTTTTCGTCCCTATCGCTGCAACTTGTTTATATTTTATATATGGATACATTTCAAAGAATAAAGTAACCGCATTTTTACTCGTAAAAATAAGCCAGTCATATTGTGCACGGATCGTTTCATCTAAAGGCAGCGCACAAATTTTAATCAATGGTTTATGCAGTACTGTCAATCCTTTATATGTTTCATTACGACTTCCTGTGTTCAATACAACCGGCTTCATTTTAATCAATCCTTTTTATACGTCTTGATTCAAAGTTTCAATAATTGCTTTTGCTCCGTTTTGTTCCATCGCTTTTGCCACCTGGGTACCGATTTCTACCGGATTACTGCCACTATGTGTAACTTTGTATTTTTCTTTCCCGTCTGGACTCATGATAAGACCTGTAAATTCAATTGACTCGCCAACCATCGTTGCATGACCTGCAATTGGTACTTGGCAACTACCATCCATCAATCTCAAGAATGTTCTTTCAGCTTCTGTGCAGATTTCAGTCTCTTCATCATGCACTGATTTTAATAATGCTAAAACTTCTGCATCATCACTTCTGCATTCAATACCTAATGCACCTTGGCCAATCGCAGGTAACATCAGTTCAGGATTTAGATATTCAGTAACAATCGACTTATCCCATCCCATTCGGTTAAGTCCTGCTGCAGCTAAAATAATTGCATCATAGTCTTCATCACGAAGTTTTGCAAGGCGTGTATCAATATTGCCTCTTATCCATTTAATTTCTAGATGTGGATATTGATCTAACAATTGGGCACCACGTCTTAAAGAAGATGTCCCTACAATACTTCCCGGCTTTAATTCATGTAACGGAATATGGTTCTTTGCAATATATGCATCACGCGCATCTTCTCGTACTGGAATACAGCCTAGTGTTAACCCTTCAGGTAACACACTTGGAACATCTTTCAGTGAATGAATCGCAAAATCGATTGTACCATCATAAAGTGCCTGTTCAATTTCTTTAACGAACAAACCTTTACCTCCAACTTTAGAGAGCTGAACATTCACAATCTGATCTCCTTTAGTCACAATCTCCTTAATCTCTATTTCAAGATTCGGATGCTTGCGCTTTAACTGATCAATAAATTGCTGACTTTGTGTCAGTGCTAGTTTACTTCTTCTTGAACCCACAATAATTTTTCTCATAACTGCCTCCTAATAGAATAGCTGATGAAAACCAGAAAATCTTGAAGCGACCATATAATTGATTAGCAACATCAAAAAAAGCATAACATTGATGTCCATCAGCAAGCGCATCTGCAGGAGTGTTTGCTGATGGAGATAAATATAGATAAAGTATCCAGTCAGTAATATAAGAGAGCCGATCACTTTCGAATCATACCATATGGCATTACCTTCAAAGGATAACCCCCAGTAGATGCCTAATATTAAAGAAATCAGCAAAAGGACCGAACCAATAATTGCAAACAAAAACGCCAGTTGGCTTAGGCTTGAAAGATCACTAATTCTAAAGAATTTCTGATTAAACTTCTTCTTCTTTAAATAGTTCATCTGCACAATATATAGTACTGCATGTAAAGATGAAACTAAAAACATTACATAGCTGATAATTGCAAGCGTGACATGTATCCATAAGAGTTCATTCATCATATGTGAGACCGTCGTATCTTGATAGAATTCAGCTGGATGAAACGTATGGATCATCATAAAGATAAAACCAATTAAGTTCATCATAAACACAAAAAATTCCGTTTTGATGAAACGTGAAAGTATGATAGAAAGTAATATAATCAGCCACGTGTAAAAATAAAAACCTTCTGTTAAAGTTTCAAAAGGCATCCGCCCTACGACGACTCTAAACAATAAAATTGAGCCTGTTTGCAGGACGAATACTAGCCATAAAAGTATGTAGCCTATTTGTTTAATCCGATTTGATTTCTGGACGAAATCAAGGAAATAACAAGCAATACTTATCATATAGATGATAAGTATTGCTTCGTGCATACGCATTAATAGTAATTCACTCATTCCATCACCTATTGCTCGGGATTAAAGACAAAACTGTTTTTTGAACGACGAACTTCCGGTTCATTGTTCTTTATACTTTCAACTTCATTCGTAATATTGAAAATCTCCTGGAAGAACTGCAGTTCCGCTGCTCTGTTCTCAGAACCACTCACTTCTTTTGCCTGTGAAATTGGATCTTTAAGAATCTGGTTAATTATACTCTTCATATGCTTTGAGATTACCTTACGATCGCGCTCAGAAAGGTCAGGCATCTTACGGTCGATACTCTCCATCGTTGTTTCCTGAATTCTTAATGCTTTCTCACGTAAAGCAGTAATAACAGGTACGACACCCAGCATATTGATCCAGTCTACAAAAGACATCACTTGTTTATCAATCATCGTATAGATTACTTGCGCTGCACGTTCACGTTCTGCTAGATTGGCATCGACTAGACCCTTTAGGTCATCTACATCATAATTAAAGATAAGATCGATATCATTTACTTTAGGATCAATATCACGTGGTACTGCGATATCAATTAAGACGAGCGACTTATTCTTACGTAACTTCATAATATCCTGCATCATCGGTTTCGTGATAATAAATTCCTGTGAACTCGTTGAAGAGATGACGATATCACTTTCAATAAGCGCACATTGAAGTTCTTGCAACGATACTTGACGACCGCCATACTGATCTGCAAGTGATTTCGCTTTCTCAGCTGTACGGTTGATGACCGTAATATCTGTTGCTCCCGAGCCGACTAAGTTTTGTAGTGCCAGCTCAGCCATTTCACCCGCACCAACAATCAATATTTTCTTATTTTCAAGCTTACCTAATATTTTCTTACTTAATTCCACAGCTGCATAACTTACCGATACTGCTTTTGAAGAAATATCTGTCTCAGCATGTGCACGCTTTGCAAGCGTAATTGCATCTTTAAATAACTTATTAAAAACAGTTCCGGTCGTACCTTCACTTTGTGCAAGCAGAAAACTATCTCGAATTTGTCCAAGAATCTGTGTTTCACCAAGTACAATTGAATCCAGTCCTGTGATCACTTTGAAAAGGTGATGGATTGCTTCATTGCCAACCTTTACATCCGTCACAGACTTAATCGTTTCGATATCAACATCAAACCATTCAGACATAAATGATTTTACGTAGTATCTACCTGTATGAACCTGGTCAGTAACAGCATAGATTTCTGTGCGGTTACATGTAGAAAGAATGACACCTTCTAGTATTGATTTTTGATTAATCAAAGCAGATAATGCCTGCTGAATTGATGATTCACTAAATGCCAGCTTCTCCCTCAAGCTGACATCTGCTGTCTTGTGATTAACACTCACAACAACAATATGCATATTAACGCCCCCATTTTTGCCATTGTTACTATTATAACATTTCGTTCCCTTTATGCTTTAATTCTGCCCGATTTCATAAAAAATTCACATTTATAGATATTTCTCGATTGCATTAAAAATCATCGGATTTTTATCTTTACTTAAAGCTGTATAGCTGATTAACGTATCTGATGGATCCATATCGAGATCCTGTTTGATTACCTTTAGGTGTTTTTGAATTTTACCTTTAGGTATTTTATCTTCTTTAGTCGCAATGACGATTGTCGGTATATCATAATGCTTCAAAAAGTCATACATCAAACGATCATCTTCAGTAGGATTATGACGTATATCCACAAGCTGTATCACACATGCAAGATTATCACGAGTAGTAATATACGTCTCGATCATCTTGCCCCAGCGTTCTCTTTCCGTTTTAGAAACTTTGGCATAACCATACCCTGGTACATCTACAAAAACAAGTTGTTCATCAATATTAAAGAAGTTTAACGTCTGAGTCTTACCAGGCTTTGAAGAAATTCTCGCCATACTCTTTCGACCGATCATCGTATTGATAAACGATGACTTCCCAACATTTGAGCGTCCCGCTAATGCAACCTCTTTCAATCCTGTATCAGGATATTGGTCAGGTTTCACCGCACTAATAATTATTTCTACATTATTTGGATTTATATTCATTGTCGTCTCCTCTTCTTTCATCTCATCTATTATACATGAAATCATACAAAAAAGAGAATGTACTGTTTACATTCTCTTCATTGTTTATGCTGACGTAACTTCGATATTTATAAGTTCATCTTCAGTATTATAAAGTTCTGGAGACGCGCCATCTTCTATTGTCTCTTTAGTAATAACTACTTTTTTGACATCTGTTCTTGACGGAATACTGAACATAACTTCAAGCATACTTTCTTCGATAATCGATCTTAAACCACGTGCACCAGTCTTACGCTCGATTGCAAGTTCGCTGATTGCAGTTAATGCTTCATCTGTAAACTCCAGGGAAACCCCATCAATTTCAAGCATCTTCTTATATTGTTTGACTAATGCATTTTTAGGCTGAGTCAATATATTCTTCAGTGCATCAACATCTAACTGCTCTAGATTCGCAACAACTGGTATACGACCAATGAACTCCGGAATAAGACCATAGCTTTGTAAGTCTTCAGGTTTTATCTGTGATAACAGCGTCGCCTCGTCAATACCTTGTTCTTTAATACCAGTAAAACCAATTACTTTTTCCCCTAAGCGACGCTTAATCACTTCGTCGATACCATCAAATGCGCCACCTAAAATAAACAGAATATTCGTTGTATCAATTTGTATGAACTCCTGATTTGGATGCTTTCTTCCACCTTGTGGCGGTACACTTGCAACAGTACCTTCTAAAATTTTCAGCAATGCTTGTTGTACCCCTTCACCACTGACATCACGTGTGATGGATGTATTTTCAGATTTACGGGCAATCTTATCGATCTCATCGACATAGATAATACCTTTTTCTGCGCGTTCAACATCAAAGTCAGCTGCCTGAATTAAGCGCAGTAAGATGTTCTCTACATCTTCACCTACATAACCTGCTTCTGTAAGACTGGTTGCATCTGCAATTGCAAATGGTACATTAAGAGAACGTGCTAGCGTTTGAGCAAGTAAAGTCTTTCCGCTACCTGTTGGTCCGATTAATGCGATATTACTCTTTTGTATTTCCACACCATCTTCATCATTCAATGGATTAAATATACGTTTGTAATGATTATAAACCGCCACTGCCAGGGCTTTTTTCGCTTTGTCTTGTCCAATAACATAAGCATCCAGTAACGCCATCATTTCGTGTGGTTTTGGAATTTCAGTAATCTCTTCGTGTTCAACAGTCTTTAGCTCTTCAGCTACAATCTCTGAGCATAATTCAATACATTCATTACATATATATACGCCACTTCCTGCGACTAATTTCTTAACCTGATCTTGATCTTTTCCGCAGAAAGAACATTTTAAGTTTTCTTCTTCATTATTATACACTCTTAACACCCCTATTCTTAAAAGAATATACTAAACATTTACAATGATTGCAAATGATTAAACTAAAATTAAAAAACACGGACGAAATTCCTTAAAAGCAGGAGTCGCCGTGTCTTTTAACGGTAATGTATCACTTTACAATTTATTTCTCTTTTGATTCTTTAACAAGAACATCGATTGCTTTTTGGATACGTAAGTCGTCTTTTAAAACTTCACCGTTACCAAGAGCAGCTTTAATGTCATCTACTGATAATCCGAACTGTTCGCTCATCTTAGAAAGTTCAGCATCTACATCTGCATCAGATATTTCGATGTTTTCAGCCTTAGCAATTGCTGCTAATGTTAAGTTAGTTTTAACACGTGCTTCAGCATCAGCTTTCATGCTTTCTTTAAGTTGCTCTTCAGTTTGACCTGAGAATTGATAGTAAAGTTCTAAGTTTAAACCTTGTTGCGCAATACGTTGTTCAAACTCCTGCATCATACGGTCTAATTCTGTATTGATCATCGCTTCAGGAATATCAACTTTAGCATTTTCAACAGCTTGAGCAATTAAACTCTCTTTCATGTTGTTTTCTGCTTGTAATGTTTTTTGTTCTTGAAGATCTTTTTTGTATTTCTCTTTGTAAGCATCTACTGAATCAACTGACTCATCTAGTTCTTTCGCCATTTCATCATCTAATTCAGGTACTTCTTTAGATTTTACTTCGTTGATTTTCACTTTAAATACTGCTTCTTTACCAGCTAATTCTTCAGCGTGGTATTCTTCAGGGAACGTTACTGTAACATCTTTTTCGTCACCAACTTTAGTTCCTGCTAATTGTTCTTCAAACCCAGGGATGAATTGACCTGATCCGATTTCAAGATCGTATCCTTCAGCTTTTCCACCTTCAAATGCTTCATCATTAACATAACCATCAAAGTCTAAGTTAACAACGTCGCCTTCAGCAACTTCGCCATCTTCTTTAACGACTAATTCAGCTTTACGTGCTAAATCAGCTTCGATTGCTTTATTTAAATCTTCTTCAGTTACTTCTGTATCTTCTTTTTCCACTTCAAGACCTTTGTAATCTCCAAGTTCTACTTCAGGTTCAACTGTAACTTTAGCAGTAAAGATTAATTCTTTACCCTTTTCCATTTGCTCGATATCGATTTCTGGGCGATCAACCGGGTTGATTCCAGCTTCTTCAACAGCTGCAGCATATGCATCTGGTAAGATGAAATCTAATGCATCCTGGTATAATGCTTCTGCACCGAAACGTTGTTCGAACATTGGACGTGGCATTTTCCCTTTACGGAAACCTGGTACGTTTACTTGTTTAACAACTTTCTTAAATGCTTTATCTAATCCTGCATTAACTTCTTCAGCTGGAACTGTTACTGTTAATACACCTTCGTTACCTTCTTGTTTTTCCCATTTTACTGACATGTGATATTCCTCCACGAATTTCTAATTTTTTCAACTCTCTCATTATAACATAATACATGATAGCTTCAACAATCTACAACTATTATTTTTTATCGGTTATACTTTTCAAGTTGATTTATTTTGTTCATTATATCAATTGTATGTTGATTACCCAAATCATCCGTCTTATTGTCTGTAAACAACTGCAGAAAATAATGCGCATACGTCTGTATAATTAAATCCAGCTGCTGTTTATCAAAATATTCGAATTCCAGTGGGTATAGTAAAAGATGGTGCTGCTTCATTAATAACACTGCATGATCTGCAGCTGATGGCATTTCACGCTGCAGATAAGAATAAACTCCATCGATTACTTCTTGAAATTCTGATGTTTCAAGACGCGGTAGTTTTGATACCTCTATTTGCATGGTGAGGTTAAATTTCGTTATCGTCACATGCTTATCGCACTGCGCCATCAGCAAATACTGCAGAATAAATGAAATGACTTTTGGATGTAATGTATTCGATTCTAATATATGTATAAACGACATCTGATAGGCGAAGTCGCCTTCATCAATCAACTTTAAGATTAATTCACATTGTGCATTACTATCAGAACTTTGGAACGTCACGATAAAATTTCTGCTCACACGTCTTTTCATTTCTAAAGCTTGGGCTGCTTCATCATACAATGGCATAAGCGTTATCAATAATTTCTGATCGACATTTTCTTGACGGAGCCTCTCTATTAATTCTACAACTGTCTGATATTGCTTATAATACATTAAACTTTCCAAAAAATAAGGAATAATCTCGTTATACGCCTGATGCCCTTGGTTCAGAAGAATACTTGATTCTTCTTTAAGCTCAAGGAAGCTTTCAAGCTGATAGAGACATTCAAGCTTTAACAACTGCTCATCAGCACTCAGTTCAAAGTGCCTTTCGAATGTCATAAACACATCGTATGCATCTTCATAGCGACTACTTTTCATTGCATGACGAATTTGACGGCTTAAATTTTCCTTTAGTTTCGGGAAGATTATGATATCTGACATATTAATGACCTACGTTATAAATAGACTCGATAATTAACCTGGACCATGATTCATATTCTGCGTTCTGCATCAGTGTATGTTCTTTCTTCCAGTCAATTTTAAGGGTATCTGTTTCATTTACAAATACATCAGAAGAAGCAACTTTCAATTTGAACACAAGCCCGATATGCACACGGCCAACTTCTGTGTCATCATCATTAATAAATCCAATGAGCTGCAATACATTTGCTGAAACATCACGAACACCTACTTCTTCCTCCAGTTCACGACCTGCGTTCTCAAGTAGAACATCTTCAATTTGTGCGTTATCGATACGATTCATATGGCCGCCGATTCCGATAGAAGATAGACCGTGGAGTCTCCCTTCGCCCCCACCAGCAAGACGTTCATACACTAAAATTTCATCGTTTTCATTTTCCAGGATACAATATGAAATCAACTGTTTATATCGTTCATCTTCTTCCATATCTCCGCGGCGTTTCACTTCATACTTCGTTAGTGTCTCATATATTTCAAGCGCACGTTGATCTTCCATCGAGATAAAACCATTGAAATGATTCTTCTCATGACTAAATATCGTTTCACGATCAACGACGATTATTTGCTCATCCAATTTATTCATAGTATTTCTCCTCACAACAGATTTATAGGTTACTTTGATTTTATCGAAATCAGACAATGCTTTCAATCGATATTTTCTGTACAAGTGATGATTATAATCTAAATTCATTTATTGTGCAAAGGAGGTAAAACAATATTTTAATATCCGTATTCGAACATGTTAAAATAGAAGAACGACGGATAACAAGGAGTAATTGACAATGGAGAAAATTAGTATGCTTGAAAAAGCAATAAAAAAGAGCGAAAAAATAGTATTTTTCGGAGGTGCAGGAGTATCAACTGAAAGCGGTATCCCTGACTTTAGAAGCGCTGATGGAATCTTCATGCAGGAAACTAGCATTGAACATTCACCAGAAGAAATTATTTCTATTGATTTCTTTAACAAATATCCAAAACAATATTTCAAGTTTCACTTTGATAAACTCGTGTATCCACATGCACAGCCGAATATTGCTCATCGTTTTATCACGAAACTCGAACAACAAGGCAAAGATGTGACCGTCGTAACACAAAATATCGATGGACTACACCAATCAGCCGGCAACAGTAAAGTACTAGAATTGCACGGCAACGTTCAGACAAATTATTGCACACACTGCAAGAAAGTATTTCAATTAGAAGAACTTTCAATGGATAAAGACGGTATACCCAGATGTCCACACGATGATCATATCGTACGACCTGATATCGTGATGTATGGAGAAGCACTTAATTCATCGGTAATTACAGAAGCAATCACTGCCATACAGAATGCTGATATGATGATTATCGCCGGGACATCGCTAGTCGTATATCCTGCATCAACCTTTGTAGATTTCTTTAATGGTGAAACACTTGCAGTAATCAACAAAACATCGCTACGAACAGTACGCAGCGATGCATTAATCTTTGAAGATTATATTGGAGAAGTCCTCAATGCTATAAAATTATAAAAAGAACGCTATAGAAAATAAAGAAATTTTCTATAGCGTTCTTTTTGATTTTGAGAGAACATTTAAGTTCTCATCTCATTAGCGTCCTGGGAGGGAATATTGTCACTATTTATATAGAAGAAACTAATACTATTTACGCTAAAAATAAGGAAGTACAATATATCTAAACATATCTAAATAAAACTAATTTGACACGTGAGTGACACATAAAAGCACCTTACTATAATCAGTAAGGTGCTCTTCGGTTATATACCCGAATTTTAAGTTATTCGGGTATATAACCGAATAAAAAAAACCTTGCACTCGTAATAGAATGTAGCACTTAAAAATGGGGCACTACAACATACCTATATATAGTAGCTTTATACGACTTAGGAGAACGGTTACAACATCAATAATATCAAGTGGTTGAGCCACTTGTCGCCTTTTCATCGCCATAAGTTATGATTTTAAATGATATTAAAACATTATATAATAAAAGAAACTATTACTTTCAGGAGGAATTATATGACTAAAAATACAAAACAAGAACTTGAAGCACTTTATTCAGAAGCAGTTGTATTAATGTTGGTAACTGCTGGTATGTTCAATGCCATATTCTTTTTAGCCTTTCGTTCTGTTTCCAGTAGCGAAAATGAAGCATCAAAAATAATGTTAATATGCGGATTATTTTTAACATTATGTACTGTATTACTAAATACCTTTTTAAATTCATGGTTTGAAAGAAATTTATTAAATTATGATGAAAAAGTCAAAAAAAGTTATATAGTAAAATATAAATATGATTTAGCAAACCTATCTATAGTATTATTTATCCTTTATGTTTTATATTTTATTAAATATATTTTTCCTGATGTATCAGCAATAATTTATTCCTTACTCAATATTCTATTAAGTATTATTCTTTTTCTTTTTATAAGTCTCATATACAAAGAAAAAAGAAAATCTAAAAATCAAAACACCTGATTATTGATGATTAGGTGTTTTTCGGCTATTTATATGTAAAGTATATTATAACACTTTCAATTTTTTTATTGCTTCAGCATTTACAAATCCTAATTGATTTATTTTCTTTTCATCCTTTTTAACTATCTTTTCGATAGCTACAGGTATTTTATAGATGTGATATTTGTTATTTATTTCTCTAATAAAGTGATGAACAATATATATTACAACCGCAAGTCTATTAGAATAATTATTATTCTTCATTTTAAATATATCATTTTTCCATTCAGGATGGATCTTAGGAGTTGTTTTCAATTTAATGTCTAGAATATTTGAATTATGTGCGCAAATATTTCGAATAAAGTTTAAACATTTTAACCAAGATAACAATTCGTCATTGGTACAGTTATAATAACTTGAAATCATTCTAAGGTTTTTGTTCGACATAAGTTTCAACAATGCAATGACGTCACCAAACATAAGAACATCAGTCATCAACCATACACTAGGTAATCCTTGTTCATTTAAATTCACCTTATCAGTTAATTCATGGCTATGTGATAATTTTATCTTTTTAATAAGTTGGTATTTGAATTTTTCTTCTTGATCTTTTAAGTAATGCTTACAATATTCTTTTTTATTGCACCAATTACCAAACTTTAAATATCCAAAAGCTCCATGAGATTCACCTAATACAAAGGATATACGGGTTTTTAATGATACTTCTATTTTTTCAATTGCATGTAGTACATTGAGTCTTAAATTTTTATCTTGATAATATCGTGTAATTACACTAGAAAATTCTACTCCATCATATCTTCTGGTTTTGGTACCATCATCTTCTGTGACTACACTAGAAAGCGGAAACGCAAATTCCTTTAGTTTATAATAACCAATATTTTCAATTTTATTCATGGCACCTGATTTATCTGGGATATTCATTCCTCTTGCTACTAATAAATCTATTTGTTCTTCAAAAGTTAAGTGTTTAGGTCCAGTCATTTTTATCCCCTTTTAGATACAAAAATAGCCCCCACATCAGAACTTATCTGCCTAAAAAGGAAGTGAGGGCGTTGTCGTTTATATTTAAAATATAAATTATAATTGACATATAGTCAATAAAAATCATTTAAATTATAACAACAAAAAAGCCCCACACTCATTTTCGAATGCAGGGCTTAATCTTACTTATTTAATTGTGTGCTTATGAACCCAACCATTGTTAGATGGCGAATACGTTCTGCACCAAATGTTACCTTCTGCATCTTGAATCTCTTCAAAGATATAGACAGTCTCGCCTTTTTTAAGTGTTCCAATTTCTTTGTCGAAACTAAAATTACTGAAATCACTACCTGAGCGCTGTCTCAACGATGCAGTATATTGAATCGTTCCTTTATAATGTGGTGTCTTAGACCATGCTTTGATACGTTTTGAACCTTTAGTTGCAGGTTTTTTAACAGATGGCGATTGTTTCACTACTTTTTTAGGTGCAGGTGCAACTTTCTTAACAGGTGCATCGCCATTCATATATTTCACAACTAGATTGTCAATCACAGTCATATCACGTCTATTATAACCACAAGCAGCTAATAGATTACCTGGATCTTGTTTATCAGCTTGGATATCTTGATGACCAGGCATTTGATTACGTGGATTAATACCCCAAGAATTGCATAAAGCTGCCATAATACGACATGCATTATCCAATGATTTACGTGACCTATTTTTATCGCTATAGTATGATGCTTCAACACCAAACGCTACATCGTTTGCATCTGCACCATACCAAGCGTTATCTGTTGGTGTATTGTAAATCACATGCCATGCTTTTTCAGTTACAGGAATACAGATAATACATTCAGTATCATCCACAAAGATATGTGCTGATGCAACACTATCCCATGGTTGCATATAAGTATTCTTATAGTAGTTCACGTTCTGTTGTGCTGATGTATTAGGGTTACCTGTATCGTGAAATACTGCAAACCTCGGATTACCACTGTTTAATCTCTGTCCTGTTCTTCTTGTCCCTATTGGTAAAAAATCTGTGTATACAGGTACACCATTCCAAGTTCCAATTTTTGTCTTTGTCATATTATCTCTCTCCTCTAATTTTGTATTAAAAAAGACAACTCATAGTGAGCTGCCTTAATTTATTTCATCGTTTTTTTCTGACTGAACTTTAACGCTTACATCAACCTGTCCCCCAGGCAAATCTTTTGAATGTTTAGCTGTGAATTCTTCTTTCACTTCTGTTGTAATTGACTGCTTATCATTCTCACTTAAGATAACTGCTAATTTCTCTGATATATTTGCAGGTACTAGCACACCCATCTGAGCACAATTTTCAATAATAGAAAGTCCCTCATTTGCGATATAGAATATAATCGTGACAATGACCAATCCACCATTCAATTGAAGTATCTGATCAATAATATTCGCTAATACGATGATACAGAATACCATCAATTTTCTAGCAAAGCCGAATAACGACTTTCTCGACCATAAATTCTTGTTATACACTGCTTTAGCGATACCTGTCACGATGTCTACTAACATCAATATACATAAGTAGTGTAATAATCTGATATCCCCTCCGTATAAATAAAATTTAAGCATCTCTATATTTTCCAAATCCATTCCTCCGATTTTTATCCACATTTTTTACCACCTCTTATAATGTTTCTTCTGTCGTTTCCTCTACCACTTGACCGTCTTCTGTGTACTTAGTACGTTCAACATCTTGTTTTACATAGAAAGTTTTAGTTCCATTTTCAAAAATACTCGCTAACATATTCTGCATCTTACAGAACTGTTTCGCTTGCTCCTCTTCCTTAAACTTAAAAGCGTTGCTAGGTGTAGCGCCTGCTACAAATCCATTTGAATAGTTACGTGTCAAACAACTTTCTGAACCACTTGCATTTCTTTCTACTAAATAAAACTCTTGAATTTTTTCTGTCATTTAAATGACCTCCTGTTTTTTTATTTATAAAAAAGAAGCTACAGATTATTCTGCACCTTCTTGATTATCGTTATTATTTTCTAGCTGTTCTAAAGCATCGTCTAACATAGCTTGTAAAATAATCTTTTCGTTCATTACTTTAGCGAGTTCCTGTTGATAGAAAAGTAATTCTTTCTCATGATTTCTGTTCATTAAGTTTGTCCTCCAATGTTTTTAGTCTATTTTCTAAATCGTTAACTCTGTTTTTCAAATCAGTATTCTCATGTGCTAATTCTTGAACAGCTTTCGTGTTCCACCACAAAACCTCGTTACCATCAAAGCCATCGCCATTTCTCCATTCTACAGGGAACTGATCTAAATTCGAGTTCTCTCGAAGTATAATACCATGATGAATTCTGTAGTAAGTTGAATCTTTTTCCGAATTCACTTTATACGAATGGAGCAATAAGTCATTCCTATATATATCAAGTACGTTATAATCCCACGCTTTAATGTCGTGCTTGTACTTTTCATGTGACATAGCATTCCAGCTGCCGAACCTGATATTCTTATAGTTTGGATCTCCGTTGTTATATCCAGCTTTACTTACGACACGTAATTCATCGTGACACATAGCGTAGATATTGGTGTCAGCAGCTTCAATGTTACCGATTATCTTTTCACCACTAAAGTATTGTGCGTACATCTGAACCCTGTTTACACCATCTGCATCTAGAGCAAACACTTTACTGCCTTTTAAAAGTACTTCACCATAACTAGATTTTAAACTTAAATGTCGGTTGTTAGATAGAATACCAACATGTCCTTGTTCTACGCCATCAGATGATTGTATAGACATATAACTACCACCAGAACCAGCTGTTGAATTATACGGAGAAGTACGTTTCAATACTAAGTTTTGACCGTCCTTATTAATCTCTAATCCACTATCTTCAGTACGGATATAGAAACGTTTATTAGCATTGAGATACAATCCATACTCCGATTCAATCTTTAATGCCTGCCCAGAATAGACATGCATCCCTTGTCCCGTCACATCACTACCGAATGTTTCTTCTGCAAAGAAGTCTATAAATCTTGCACCGTTCTTATCTGGTGATGCTGAATGTATCTCCCTTTGTGTTGTCACTGATTTATCATTAAGTGATAGCCAACGTGTGATACCAGTTTGTTTTTTTCCTCCAGATGTTTTACTGATTAATCCACTTCTATAAGTACCATTCCAACTTTCAGTATATGATTCATAAGTAGCAGAACCTTCTGGGAATGTACGTGTGAATGTTCCTGTAGAACGAATTTTACCACCAGACAATACAGTCGTTTCACCTTCCGAAGAACCACTAACTGTTGCTTTGTTCAAGTCAATATCTCGTGCTTTCAAGTATTCGATTGTAGCCTGTTTACTGAATAGTTTAGGGATATAGGCATCAGATATAGTAGTTACACCATTTTTAATAATTACGTCTCCATCATTCATATCAATCACTTTAGCGTTTAGCTTGATACCATTTGGACCAACAATAAAACTTGTAATGTTTCCATTCTCATCATAAGTGAACTGATGTCCTGTAGAAATACTATTGATGTATTGAGATAATGTTTGATTCAAAGTCTTGCTGCTCACATTATAAATCTGTTGTGATACTTCCTGTGAGATTTTCTTACCATCTTGAATAATCTCAGTTTTCATCGTGGTAAGTTTTTGGTCTGTATTCTGTTCAATTGCTTCTATACCATTATTGTATTTAGTAATTGTAACTCTATCTGCTATCTGATTAGACAGTTGTTGTCTTTCAGTATCAGCACTGTTTAATCTTTTTACAACATTTGCTTGGTCTGTTGTATAGATTGTTTGAGAGACTTTACTTTTTATTTCTTTATCAAGCTGTTCAATAGAACTTTTAGTGCTATTTACATCTGTTTTAATAGGTTCAAGTGATGAATTTAGGAGTTTCTCTGTTTCAGTTTTACTATAGACAGTTTCAAACTTTTTGTTAGTAGCTGTTAATCCACCTTCAACTGTTTCAACTCTGACTTTTACATCATTAATAGATTTATCAGTATCTTCTGGTGCTGGTGTCCAATCAGTTGCTTTATTACCTTTTTCTATTTTTACCCAATAAATATCAAAATCCAATTCATCTTCAACTTTTTCAGTCCTAAACTGTATTTGACCAGCAGCATAAGAACTTATATATCCAGAATAATGGTATATTCCATCAAAACCTTTAGGTAGTGGATTATCTGTTTGTTTAGCCAACCAATTATGACCTAATACTAATGGCGACCCATTATTTTTAATTTTAATAGATAATGTAACAAATTCATTAACATAGTTTTCTTTTAATTCATTAACCATATAAAAACCTTTAATTAAATTTGAACCACCATTTATTTTTACATTATAATAATTTTCATTTTTTATAGTTTCTATTGTTGAACTTTGATAATTTAGCCATCTGTCTTTAGCAAAATGTTTACTGTTTTTCAGTAAATTTCTTCCACCAATTTCAATTCCATCAACTTTACTATTCACTTCAGTAAACTGTCTTGTGAACTCATTCTTCGTGTCAACAATTTTGGCATCTACAGATTTACCAATCTTAGTTTCAAGTGTGTTGTCTTGATTATTGACATACAGTTTCAGATCATTAACGATACTGTCTAGTTTATCTTGATTAGGTACATCAGAAGTTAAGATTTTAGTGTCAGCGTTCCATCTTCCGTTCGGAAGAGTCTTTGCTACATTCTCCATAGCTTCATTAAACTTCTCATCAGTATACTGTGCCTGTAACAACTTGAACCTTGCATCAATTGATAGTTTAGCCTGTTCGACCACTTTATACAGTGCCTGCAACTGTTCTCGATACTTTAAGAATAACGCTTGTATGTCTACTAATTTACCGATTGTAGCAGTGTCTTCAGTCATGCTATCAAGATTAGTTTTTATGTTGTTGAACACTGATACCGTCTTATCAAGATTACTATTTAATGATGCTTTAATATCTTCGTCTACTAAATACTCACTGTTCATCACTTCGTGCATTTCGTTGAGTAACCTACTATGCTGTATCGTTAAGTTGATGAATGTATTGTTTAACTCACTGAATAAAGCCTTTTCTCGTGTGATACCACCTATATCCTCAGCATTATCTACAGATGCTTTTATCCATTGTCCCTCCCAATACCTTTTCAAAATAGGCACATTAGGATTAGATGTATCTAGCCATAAAACATCATTAACCGCATTTTCGGGTGGTGTAGCCGACTTGATAATCTTTTTCTCGAAGTACTGCAACTCAGTATTCAGTGTTTCCTGTACAATCGTATTCACGTTTGAGATACTGTCATTCAACTTCGTTCGTATATCAGATAAACGTTTCTCGAACGCTTTTCGTAAATCTTCCTCGCGATACTCTTTATACTGACCGAATAAATAATTACTTTCTTTAGCGATTAGATCATACTCTTCGCCAATAACTTCTGCTTCAACGTATAACGCTGGTGTGAAGTCTCTGTTTTTTATCCTTACTTTATCTCCTAAATAAACGACTTCGTGAGGCTGACTGTCTCTAATATCTAATGAAGATACTTCGTAACTGATTATCTCTACTTTACGCTTATTAAGTTCAGTTGTTCCTAACGTTCTTAATCTCGCTTCAGTCATCTTATCATCGCTTGATTCAGGTTCGTATACATCCCAAATATAGCGCTTAGGAAGTCCGAAACGTTCCTGTGCTTCATCATCATGTACTTCTAATACGATACGTTGTCCTTTGTCATCTTCTGGACTAATACATAATAACGCTGTCTTGATGCTTGATAAGTCTACAGTACGCTTTAAGCCTAGTAAGTCTTTACCATACGTTATCTCTTTACCTTTAAACAACGCATTACGTTTCTTCAACGTTACATATCTATGTTTGACTGTATTACTATCAAGCTCAATATAGAAGTCTAGCATCATATCGTAAGTCGTACATAACTGTAAAAGGACTTCATACTTAGTATTGTAACTCGTCCATGAAGTCGTTCGAGTACCACCGTATTCAGTCTCGTCTGATGCTTCCCAACCTGTATCTTTAAGAACTTCTTTTAGTGCCTGCATCGTTGTCATCTTCTCTAACTTCATAGGTGCTAATGGTTTAGCTGTTGCTATGTCTTGTAGATACGATGCACTCGATTCGATAGTAGTATATCCATCAATATCACTTGATATATGTTCGATGATAAACTCACGATACTGTTTGTTGCTATCTTGAATGATGATTCTATTACGCTCTTTCAGATGTTCGGTACGTTTAGATAATATCGTGAAGTCGAACGTTTCAGAACGATCATTGATATTTCTTTTATGATTAGCTTGAATGATATGTTTGTCATTCTGCGAGATAAAATCTATAATCTCGTCTTTAAAGTTTAATACGTGTATCAACCTTTAACCTCCTTTCTATATGAATCGCTCTTGCCATCTTACCGTTGTGTCGAACACCCCTGTTGGATATATCATCAGTTCAGATACTCCTTTATCAACGTTGAAGAAGTCGCTGCCGAAAGTCTTCTCGTGTAAAAATGGCTCTTCATTCACGACTACATTAAAGTTCTTCGTATCAATCGTGATTAAATCGCCTTTCTTGATAATCATATCCTTTGCACCTTTCTGCTTAGGTAATATCTCTGTGTTGAACGTTCCTAAAGGGTTCATAACCATCTCTTTAGCACCTGCATATTTAAAGGTACTTATACTGATTGAAGATACAGGACGTTGGTAGAACTTACCTGCATCTGTATAAGTTTTCTCTACTGTATCTAATGGTCGTTTTCTTGAAGGATCTTTCGTTTCATCGAATAACCACGAACGAACTGTGAACTGTTCTCCTTTTCTCGTTATCTGAATATAAATTGTTATAACATTCATATTCGATATAAAAGCAGAGTTTGTTTTATCGTAAATCTTAATCTGTTCGCCTGTCTCGTTGAATAACGTTGCTATAAATCGACCACTCTTTTTTGATGCAAAACGATTATCATAACCAATTGCAGCAATCAATCTGTTTTCTGTGTCATAGATGTGTTGTACTGTCTTGCCTGCCCCTTTGTCCTTCTGATAAATAATAGCTTTAAAGGTCGCTCTAAAATCTTGCAACTGTTTTGATAACGGTCTTTTATATGAAGCGCCTACCCAACCACTGCCTGAAGGTGCGTTGTTCAGTTTAAAACTTTCCTTATTATTAGCAATCGTATAACTTCCACCGAGCGTTCCACCTAGATACGTGTCGTTGATACTTCCTACCGATTGCCTAGTCCAACCAATTAAATCACGAAATTCATTATGATAAATCTTAGGGGTGTAATCTTTAGGTGTAACTGTTACATCATCATCACCAATCATAAAATAATCTTCGTCACTTTTAGTAATCATGAAGAAACTGCTATCCTGTAATGCTCGTGCTTCTACTGTGATTGGTGTATCTGCTGTACCTGTATTAACAATTGATACTTGGTCAGATATTGCTGTGTTCATACTACCTGTAGCAGCGTATCTGTATGGATCATTGAGTACTACATTAATAGTGAAGTTATTAATCTGCCCTGTCGTTTCCTTGTAAATCTCAATAGGACCTTCAAATTCAGCGTTCCAATACCAATCCTTACTCTCAAACTGTAGCTTTACAGGTTCATCATAATCAAATAGTTTAGTGAGTTCGTTTGCGATGTCATCATACGACTTCGTACCGTTGATATAATCGTTCAACACGATTAATGGCAACTCGAATGAATAAGCGTTCAAACTTCTATTCTTCTTAACTGCTCCTGCTCTACCACGTATATTTTCTGATTCAATAGCAAAATTAAAAGAGGGTATCTTAAACCCTCTTTCAACAATTAGCCATGAAAGTTTTCTGCCATTTACGATAATTGTATCGTTCATAACTACCTCCTATGCGAATGATGGTCTAAACTGACTTTTACGTGACTTCTGTCTGTTATAGTCGTCTATGCCTTCAAACACCTGTTTCTTATGTTCGTACTTATCGATTGTGAAGTCTTTATCAGCAATCTGTTGATTACTCTGTACGATTTGTGCGAGTAACGCAATCTGTTCTTGTTGTTGTTGTATCATCTGGAATAGTAAAGCATCGTTATTTGATGAAGCAATACTGCTGTTCGATAACTGACTAGGACGTTTATTACCTGCTGTCTTATTCCCTCTGATTTGGTTCGCTGCCATAGCTAACATTGCCATAGCTTCACTACTTCTTTTTGGATCAGTAGGGATAACCCATTCAGGATAACCACCTTCTGCGATGTTATACCAACCAGCATTTTTGATTAGTCCACCTGTAGCATAGCCATGACCTTTACCGATTACAGATAATAAAGAACCACCGTATCTTGCTTTAGCGTATCGCATACCGGCGATTAAGTTATCTAGTCCATTCATGATGTTGCCATGCCCCGGTAATTTATAAGCATCGAACGTTCCTGGTTTAACCTGTACAAGTCCTTTCGCTTTACCGTCTGCTAATCCGTCATCTCCACCGATGGCGTTAGGATTACCACCGGATTCAGTCTGAATCTGTTGTTTCCAAGCGTTCACGTAAGCAGATGTTGTTGGTAGTCCTGCGAGTTTTAACGCTTTCTTAATATCGCCATTCCATTTACCTGAAGTACCACCACCATTATTTTTCTTCAACCATGGTATAGGGTCAATCGGCACACCGTTTTTCTGTACCTCTAAATGCAAGTGAGGTCCCGATGACATACCTGTATCTCCGGATACTCCCAAATAATCTCCCGGTTTAACGTCCTTCGAACCTTTGAACGCATGTTTACTCATGTGACCATAAATAACCTTCATATTCCCTTTAACGATATCAACCATGTTACCGAATCCACCGTTATAACCTGAACGTGCTGTCGCTTTACCACCCATGACACTGTATAACTTGTCATAAACGTAGTTCAAATCGACGCCCATGTGAGGTTGTGGGAACGGATAACCCGGCGCTCTACCATTCGGACTGAATGGGAAGTTGATTCCTTTTGCTAAATCGATGTAACCACCGTCTCCACCTTGTTCATCGAACCATGATTTGAACGTTTTAATTGCTCCATCTTTTAACTTTTTAAACATACCTTTCATCATGTCGAACGGTAGACTTGCCGCTTTAGGAATGCCAAACGATGACATATCGATACCGAAACCTTCTAATACTTTTTCTAAAAGTTTAGCCGGATCATCTATCCAATCCATTACATCGCCGATTTTATCGCTTAACCATTCTTTCCCTTTTGCAGCAGTTTCTAAAGTTTTATTGACTACGGCTTTACCACCATCAACAACTTTACCTGTTACAGCTTTACCACCGTTTACAACATCACTGAATATGTTATCGCCTTTTTTAGCTTTAGTGCCTGTACCTTTATGGAATCTAGGGAACGTACCATTACTGAACATGGCGTGTGTTTGTGCGCCATTAAATACTTCAGAGCCTTTAGGTAGAAACGCTTTCGTATCACGATTAGGTGTAAGCGCCATTCTTCCATTCGGATAACGTATCATCTCGTGTCTAAAACCACCCGGACCGTTGCCACGACCTTTGTCTCCAACTGTGGCGAATGTGTCTTGTGCAAGTTTACCGTTGCGTGTAAGTGAGCCTGTACCTGTGTGCAGCTTAACTTCAGGTATCTTATCCATGTGCAGTTTAGCACCAACCCAGTTTACTCCACCGATTAACTTATTAAGTCCCTTTTTAACGCCTTTAGTCATGCCACCGATGTGTTCGCCGATTTTATCAATGTGTTTCTTCACGCCATCTTTCATGCCGCTGAATATCCCTGTAATCTTCTTCTTCATCGTTTCTGCTTTACCGACAGTGTTGTTCTTAATGCCATTCCATAGGTTGTTCATTGTGTTCTTTAGATTCGTAAATGTACTACGACCAAAGTTCAAAATTCTGTTAAAGTTATTTTTAACACCGCCCCAAATATTTCCGAGCGTTGAACTGAATATATTCTTAATAGTTCTCCATATTGCAGAGAAGAAGTTTTTCAATGTGTTGAAGATACTCTTGCCAACGTTTAGAATATTGGTGAATGATCGTTTAGAACTATTGAATACAGCTGATAATGCTGTAGTGAATATCTTCTTGACAGTGTTCCATATACCGCTGAATAACCCTTTGAACAATCCACCGAATACTCGTACAGTTTTTAAAATTTTACCGACAAACCAAAGGTTGATAAGATTCCAAATCAACTGAACAGAACCTTTAAGAATCTGTTTAATACCCGACCATAGTCCCTTCCAATTTCCTGTGAAAAGACTAGAGAATACTTTGATGACACCCATAATTATTTTCAAAGCACCCTGAATAACACCTTTGATGTTATTCCATGTTGATACAACTAACTCTTTAACAAGTGTCCACACAACGCTCATAACGGTTTGTATAACTTTCATACCAACTTTTATTACAGGTAATATCATTGTATTAAATACAGTGCTGACGACTGTGTATATCGCCATGAATATCGTTCTAAACGCATTGGAAATGTTAGTTAGAGCTTGCATAATTTCTGTGCCATTCTTATTCCAGAACGCACTGATTTGAGCGCCTATACTTATAGCAAACGTTTTAATCGCTGTAAAGACGTTTATTATATCTTCTTTAAGATTGTGGAAGAAAAGTTTTACTTTTATCACTGCATTTTCAACATCAATTATCTGTTGTTGATCCATGCCAGTCCATTGAAGCAGACTTCTTCCTTTCATCCAATCTCCTTTAAACATGTTTACAACAGCCATTATTTTTGCCTTAAACTCATTGAATTTCAACGCAAAATCGTCCATTTTCTGAATAGTGCTATCTGATAATCCGACACTTTTCAATAAAGCGATGCCACCGTCGTACCCTTCATCGGTAAATAAACCTTTGAAACCTTTTATAACGTTACCGAAATCAGTAAATACTTTTTTAACCGAATTTACTACACCATTCACGATATTCCTAAACGTTTCAGATTTCTTATAAGCGATAACGAATGCTGCGGTTAATCCACCAATTACTGCGATTGCTATTCCGATTGGACCTGTTAAGACTGCGAATGCTGTTTTTAATATTGGTAACTTGGTCAGTATAGGTGCCATTTTCGCACTTAAGAATGCAAATCCTCCACCTGCTTTTACGACACCTGTTATCAGTGGTCCAAATACAGTCATCATGCTACCAATTGATGAAGTGAACATACCTGCGACTAATAAAGCCGGTCCGAGAGCTGCTGCAATTGCTGCGAATCCTACTGCCATAAGTTGTAATGGTTTAGGTATATTGGTAATCGCTGTAACGATTCCACTGAATATATCTAACGTTTTACTGATTGCAGGCTGTAGATAATCGTATAGCGTGAGTGCGAGTTCTTCGATTTGTGATCGTAGGGTTCTCAATTTACCCCCAACTCCACCCTCCATCGTGTCACTCATACGTTTAGCAGCACCTGAACTGCCATCTATAGATTTTGTGAGTTTCTGGTAATCTTCATCAGAAGCATTAATAATCGCTAACGCACCACTCATCGCTTCTTTACCGAATATCGTTGCTGCTGCACTAGCCTGTTGGTCCTTAGATAAGTTTTTGAAAGAACTACGCATTTTATCCATAATATCTCTCATTGGAAGCATTTTCCCGTTAGAATCTGTGATAGACAGTCCTAAATCTTCCATTTGATTCGCCATCGCTTTTGTTGGTTTAGCTAGGTTAGTGAACATAGTACGTAAGGCTGTACCACTTTTTTCTCCTTTGATACCCGCATTCGACATTAACCCAATTGCGATAGAAGTATCTTCTATTGAATAGCCTAATGCTCCTGCGACTGGAGCAGCATATTTAAACGCTTCTCCTAACCCACTAACATCAGTGTTTGCATTAGAGCTCGTTTGTGCGAGTACGTCTGCGAAATGTGCGCTGTCTTTAGCTTTGAGTCCGAATGCTGTTAAACCATCAGTTACAATATCAGAAACAGCACCCAAGTCCTCGCCTGATGCGGCAGCTAAATTCATGATTCCGGGTAACCCTTCCATCATATCGTTGGTCTTCCATCCTGCTAGTGCCATGTAGTTCAAACCATCTGCTGCATCTGACGCACTAAATTTAGTAGTGGCTCCCATCTCTCGTGCTTTGTCTTTCAATTTTTCTAAATCTTTGCCACTTGCTCCACTTGTCGCCTGCACCTTACGCATTGCATCGTCAAAGTCTATTCCTTTTTTAGCAGCTAATCCGAAGCCTGCGACAACAGGTGCTGTCACATACATTGACATGCTACGACCCACGTTTTTCATTTGGTCGCCAACTTCTTTAAACTTAGGTCCTAAATCAGTGAACTGTTGACCTAATTTACCGAACGCACTATTTGAAATGCGTGCTGCATCATTAGCCTCTTTCTGAAATCGTTTAAATTCTTCAGTTGTGTTACCTAACTCATGTTCAAGTCTGTTCAGTTCGTTAGCTTGTTTGTTATACTCTTTTCGCAAGTCCGTTGCTTGCTTGCTATTTTCACCCTGTTCATTTTTAACACGTTCATATTCTTTAGAGAGTTCGCTAACGTTCTTCTTATACGTCTTAACAGTTCCATCAAGTTCACGTATACGCTGCTTATAACTATCTGTAGACTTCTCTGTGTACTTGAAGTTATTTGATGTGAGTTTTAAATCAGAATTCAACGTATTAAAGCTACGTCTTATTTCAGATAGAGAACGTGTAATGCCTGCTGATTCCAAGTCTAAACCAATGGATAGACCTCTAATTCTTTCTGCCATGTTGTCCTCCTTTCCTGAAAAAATTCAAAAAAATAACCTTAGTCATATAGACTAAGGTGGTTAAAACGCATTCAGAAGTGCTTCTGCTTTATCTTCTGATGCAACTTTGCTTTTATTCTCATATAAAGATAGAACGTAATAAAATGGCATTTTCAAAACTTCGTTCGGATCTTTGCCATTTTCAATTAAGTCTAGCATGATAGTATCCATATTCTCTAACATACCTTCGTACGTTAAATCATTTTCGGTTACTTCATGCTTGCGATGAAATTTTTCGTTTCGTCTGTTTGCTGACCTTGTGTTACGAATAATACTTGGTCACGTAATGTAGTCATGCCATCAGGAGCGTGTAAACGTGCTTTTAAATCATCGACAGTGAATTGGTCGTTGTAGATGCGAACTGTCATGTGCATCAACTTATCAATCATTTCGCGTGGTTTCATTTCGTTACCTTCTTTTTCGATTTCATCTAATAAGTCGATTGCTTCATATACCATATCGAATGGGATGAAATGCGGTGTTAAGAATGTTTGGAATTCTACTTCTTCTGCTTTAGTGTCTTTGATTAGTTGAATAGTATTACGTTTTAATTTTGCCATTTTATTATTCTCTCCTTTTAATTAGAAAAGGGACTTCAAGTCCCTTAGTTTTTTTCTGTTATTTTTTATTCTGTTAGTTCTGTTTCATCTTCTGTTTCGTCCGGTTCTACCGGACTTTTTACAAAGACTCTGCTAATTCGTATGCTTCACCTAATACTTTTTTAAGGAATGCTGCTTCTCCCTTTTCAGGGTCTTCTGCATTCACAGTGTCATTTGCTGAATCGTAAATGTATTTACGAGTAGGTTTTTTACCATTTAAGATAGGGAATAACGCTTCGCCCTCAACTTCTTCAGATGAGAACTCCCAATCTTTCTCCGCTGTTTCCCCTTCGATTTTTGGATCAGTGAACATAACTTTTGGTAAAAGCACTGTACGGAATGAACCATCACGACGTTCTTGTCTGAACCATACCGCTACATAGTTGTTCTGTTTACCCTGTAATTCTTCATAAACACCGTTCTCATCGTACTTTTCATTAAATACGATTTCACGAATTTCTTTAGGGAATGCGTGCATTTTAAGACTGATTTTACCTTCTCCGTCAGTGTTACCTGATTCAATAGGTCCTCCATCAGCATAAGCTGTCTTAAGTTCCCCACCTGTTTCAATTCCGATTTCTTGTAGTCCACGTGTCTTAGTAATATTGTCATATACCAACGCTTCGCCTTCTTTAGTAAGTTTAGCGAATCCTAAATCTTTAACATTGATATACGCTTTTGGTGTTGATGCATATTTAACTGCCATTTAATTTTCCTCCTTATAAAAAATGCCCTCGTATACCCGAGCACTCCTGTATGTTTTAAATTCTTCTAAATACTCCGGTTTATTACTTGATACATTACCTAGTTTGAGTTTCTTCCATAATAAATGTTGAACACGATCAGCTATGATATTTCTCACTAATCTTGCATTATATTTATCGCTATATTTAACGATAACGTCTACTTGAACAGTGTATTCATAAGCCATCTCGTCTCCATCTGCATAGGATGTAGGCATAGGGTCATCAATATCATCAATAACGATAAAAGGGAATGTCGTATCTTTTACGTTAGGATAGTGATTAAACTTTATATTCTTTTTTTCGATGTATTGACCGATGATTTCATCGTCTTCAATCGCTCTGTATACTGTCATTAATATATCCTTCATAATTTTTTCAACTCCCTTTTAACTGTCTCTGTATATTTTCTTTGACCCTGTTTGACTGCCCGATTAATACCACCCTGTGCCTTTGGTTTAACGAAAAAGCCACGTTTATCAAAGTGACCGTACTCAATAAGATGTACAAGTGTATATCTATTATTAGGACCTTTCCACATGATATGAACCGTACGTTTACCACCGTTCCAATAAGGCTCTGAATGTGTTATTTCGTTGATTAATGCACCCGAACGTTCAGAAGGTTTAAGTTGTCTCTTTATTTCTTCGATTATCACTTTAGCACCTGCAATAAGTGCTTTGTCTGTTATCGCTTGCATCGCTTTTCTTCCGAAACGTTTCTCGAGTTCACGTTCTAACTCATCCAATCCCTCGAACTTTACGCTCATGACTTGTAACCTGCACGTATCATGATGAAGTCCTTATTATCTAAGTCGGGAGATACTTGCTTGATGTTCAGCGATTCCTTAAAGTACTCTGAATCAATCTTGATATAATGTTTTTCGTTAGGAATGTATTCTCCATGCGTGTCTCTGATGAACAGCTTTATGTCATTGTGTGTTCCATTCGAGATGGCTTGTTCTAATTCTTTTAGCCAAACACCATCGACACTAGCCCAACAGCTGTAAAGGAGCTTTTCTTGCTGTTCCCCAGCTTCAGGACCATCATATTCTACATATTTGTAGAAATGCACACGTGTATTCAATCTACGCGTTGTAATACGTGATTTCTTGAATTGTGTTTTCATTCTCAACCTCCATCTGACTTATACCAAAGTCAATCAAATCTTCTCTATAGTTATCGTTGAAGTGTTCAAGTAAGTCTTGATACTCGTATCTCGCGCGACTTAAGACTAAGGCTTGCCCACATGGATTATGTGTTTCAAATGCACCATAATCACGCTGCAGTTTATCGTATGAACGTTGTAGTAAATTCGTGATATGTTCATCTTCTGTAGAGTGGTCTATCTTTTCGAGTTGCTTAAACGCTTTTAAAAGTTCGTTCATAACTATTCACTCAACAATTCAATTAAATCTGCTTTAGTATCTGTTTTCTGATACTCGAGATCGTGAGCGATACACAGTTCCTGCAACTCTAACTTAGTTAATTTATCTAAAGGTACGATATATACTTTGTCATACTTATTCTTTTCAACATTCATCAGTAAGTCCTCTCGACTTTCTTTGTTAGGTAATGGATAAATGTCGTTTACTTCGTATTTATGTTTGTGTTGTTCATCATTGAACTTCCTTACAACTTTGTACTTCATCTTATCCCTCCTAAAATAAAAATGACCTCACTAATAGTGAGACCATCTTATAAAGATTCTTCTAACGCTTCTAAAGGTGTGTGTCCTTCAACTTTTAAAGTCCAAACTGCTGCTGCGTTATCATCTTTCGCTTTACCGTATGCGAACTGTTTAGCAGTGTATAAGTCCATATCTTCTAATGCAAGCGTTTGGTCAAATTTACGTACTGTAATACCTCCACCAATATAAGCATCGTAACGCCCTTTAACGAACGATAAGACTTTACCTGGTGCTTGTGCTTCCGATTCAATGATTTGTGTGTTAAATGGCAATGCAGTCACGTATACACCATTAGCATTTAATGTAGTGTGTTGTGCGTTGATTACCCATGCGTCTGTTGGATTTACAACTAATACTAAGTTACCTGTAACTGCAACTGATCGTGATGGTTTCGTTGAAGTTTTTTCAGTGCGAGAATGGAATGCGTACATTTTAGTAAATTCAAGAACAGTCGTTTTTGAATCTTTGAATGTTAATTCGCCTTTCGCTTCTTTTTCAGGGTATTTACCCATAGAAACTGATACACCTTCTTGAACTTGACGATTAAGTCCCACAGGCTTATCGTTACCATCTCCACTTAAGAATGCTGCTTCAAGTGCTACTGCGAATGCTTCGTCAATTTGAGCGCGAACGAACGATTCTACCCAAGCAGGTCCAAAGTCCACTAAATCTTTAGGGATAACAACAAATGCTGTTAATTTGTTTTGAATTGCTTCTTCATCACTGAACGCTGCATCTAATTGACCTTTGATTTCGCCAAAGATTTTACCCCATACTGCTTTACCTTTTGTTTCAGCTTTCAAGAACTTCATGCGTAATCCTGCATTTTTAAGTCCTAATGCTTCAAGTAAAGGATGTGCTGTTGTTAAATCTTCAAAAATACGGTCAATTGTTTCTTGTGGTAATAATTTTTCTTCTTTGTAACCTACTTCTTTATTGATTTCATTGAAAAATTTACGTTGCTCAGCGTTTAGTTTTTGGTCTGCTGTAGGCATGTTAATTACGCCCTCTGCTTCCGTTTTCGCTTGCGCTTTTGCCTCTTCGAATAATTCGTTAATCATTTGTGAATAAAGTTCATTCTGTACATCTTGTGATTCGTTGTTCTGTACTGCGTTTAAAAAATTCTGACGAGCTGTCTTGAACTCGTTGCTTAAGTTAATTGTCATCTTGTGACCTCCTGTAATTTTGTATTAAAAAAAGAACCTCTTAAGTCCATTTTTGACTTCGGGTTCCGTTTCCGTTTTATTATTCATTTTTTCGATTACTTTCTCTGCGATTGCATCTACATCAATTTTTACTTCCGGCGTCTTATTCATAATGGCACTTACTCGATTAATCACATCATCTGATAACATTTGGCCAGCGTTTGCGACTAAACGAGGAGTGTTCTCTGCAAACATCTTACTGTCTGCGAAACCATGTTCAATCGCATCTTGTGCATTAAACCAAGTTTCTTTGTTCATTAAATCAAGTATTTCAGCTTCACTTTTACCTGTTTTTTCAACGTATGCATTAGCGATACCACGATTCGTACTATCCAGCATGTCGTATACACGCTTAAAATCGTTAGTGTCGCCTGCTGCGTATGTCCACGCATTATGAATCATAATACTTGCTGTTGGACTGATTTCAACTTTATCTCCTGCCATAGCGATTACTGATGCTGCACTTGCTGCTAATCCTACAATTTTTACGTTTACTGTACCTGTATGTTCTCGTAGCATTGTGTATATTTCACTTCCTGCTGTGACATCTCCACCACCACTATTGATTAATACTTCAACGTGTCCTATCGCATCCTTCAATTGATCAGCGATATCTTTCGGTGATGTTGCGTCCATCTCCAACAAGTCATACACCCATTTGTCGTCATTCGGTACAATTACGCCTCTTACCTCTAACTTCAATACTATTCACCTCCCTTCGATGCTTTTTCATAGTTCTTCGTGATAAGATACTCATCAAGTTCAGGGTTATCTGATGGTTCTTCGCCCAACATGATACGCACTTCATTACGTGTGAATGAACCACTACTTACTAGCTTGTCAATCGCTTCTGAATGTTCGAGTGGCGATTTCTTATTCACACCTACAATTTCAATTCGACTACCTTTCAGATACTCGTTTTGCGTAAATAACTTAGCGTTCAATTCGTTTTCAATCTTCTTAAGTAGAGGATTCAAACAGAATTTCTCGAATACTTTCATATTCTTTTCTAAGTCGGCAGTTTCTCCATATAGTAAGCCTGGTGGTATGCCGACAATCAACGCTACATTCTTTATTGCATCTTTAAGTAAGTCTGACATCTCTGTAAATGCGATGTTGCTTGAATTACCTTTCGATAATTCTTCATAATCAAACCCTTTAATTAAAGGCACGATAGCAGTCTGATTTTCACTGAATGCTTTGAATATCTTTTGCATATAAGCACTCATCTTCTCTTGCTGCTCTTTAGCCATGGAATTGCTTTCAGCACGAACAATACCTCTGATTTGATAGTTCTTCATCTGTGCATTGATCATACGTCCAAATATCTTACCGTAATCTTCGAATAACGATTCTACTAACGTTACGACTTGATTATTATTGAACTTAAGATAAATCACTTCATTCATCTTAAATGTGCGTTCATACTGATAATCTTTAATCGTCACATTCTCGAATACATCATCATACAGTGCGTATTCCTTACGATAGAAACTGTCAGCAATAAGTAACTCTTTTTTATCAGATACAACGATTAATACTTCATTGTCATAGATAAGTTTATAGATAACTGACTGCCAGAACGTGTCACTCGACATGTCTGTGTTCGGTTTAACGTTTAACTTGTAATACACGTCATTTTTTAGCGACTTATGACCATCAATAATCTTAAAATGACTTTGTGCCACTGCTTTAGACAGAAACTCGATACAGCTATCAAGTGCCAATCGCTTAACGTATGCTTGATTCGATAAATCTTCGATAGCATCGTAATCATACATCCACTGAATATCTTCTCGTTTCTTAAATATACTGTCGAAAATTCCCATGTTTCACCTCCTCCCTAGAAGTTGAAGCTATTCAAGAAGTCTAGCGAATCGTCTAAGTCAACGTTCACGATTTCATCTGCTCTATACAGTGCATGTACGAAAGCCATAAAGCCATCTGTCTTACGTCTAACTTCATCTTTCTTAACATATTCTTTGTTCCCATCAGGTTTAATCTTGACAGCAACGTTATTCGTAAACCATCGCATTAATGGATTATCTCCATATATGACATTGTGTTTTGCGAACATCGTATCTATACGTGGTGCGAGTAATCCATGTATCGCTTTAGGGTTACGTATCACTTCAAGTGGTATACCTACTTCATCAAATGCACGTCTTACAATGTCTGTTCTGTAGTTATCTGCGACAACTTTTTCAAGTCCGTACTTCTCACGTGCCTTAACAAACCAATTGATAATGTACTCTACCTCGATAACATCATCATCAACGATAGTGAGATAACCCTTTTCTTCCCACTCTTTTATTGGCGGCTCAAGTTTTACTGTGTCTAAAAAGCCCTGACGTACAAATGAGTGTGTTATCCATATATAGTCGTCGTTTTTTCTGAAAAGTAATCCAACACTTGCAAAGTCACGTATATTCGCAAAGTCGAGACCACCTATACACATCTGATTATCGAGTTCAGGTATCAACCTGTTTGTTGCGAGTATTTCTTCCCAGGGAGCGATGACTTTTTCTAAGTCGACTTCCGGTAGGTTCATACGTTTTGTCATGAATTCTGTTCTATTTGAACGATTCGTATGTAACGACTTATATTCAGTCATTACTTTTCTATATAGGTTTCTTGCATAACTATTTTGAGGCGCATGGAACATCGGGTTTGCCTTTTCCCACATACTGAATGTATCGACTTCTTTTGGATCATCGAGTTTACACCAGAATGGAAACAAACGCTCATCTATTTCTTTGCCCTTTAGAATATTCATAATTCTGTCTTTCAGACCGTCCATGAAACCTTCACGAACGAATCCGTCTGTACCGATATAGAACGTTCTATCATGTATAACTTTACCTAGACCACCACGTTTTACGTTTACCATATCTGCATTTTCATAGATATGAACTTCATCAAAAATAACACACCCCTCACGACCACCGTCCTTGGTTTTCGCATTTGATGTGTCATAACTGATAATTGATTTTGTTGTTAAGTCTTTAATTTCAGTTTTACTGATAGAAAAAGGAGCGTCAGGCATACCTGCGTGTTTATACAGTTCGTTGCGGTCAATCATGTTGTAGACCTCATTAAATGATGTCTTTGCTTGTTTCTCTGAATTCGCAACAATTGTTACACCATACTCATCTATACCATGTAATGGACTTATCAAGAAGTTTGATAATGCACTGATAAAACCATTCTTACCCGCACCACGTGCCATGAATAGAGCAAACTCATCATAATACTGTAGATTATCTTCTTTCTCGTATAAGAATACGAATGCTGCAATAAACTTCTGAAAAGGCTCTAAAGCAAAATAGTAACGCTTACTGAATTTGATGAAACGTTCTATCTTTTCGTTATCAAAATAAAGATTATCGTTCGTTAAAATGTATTTTTCTAAGTATGCAATAAGTAAGATGCGCTCTTTATTAAGAATAATCTTGCCCGTCTTCCACATATTGATGTATTCAGTAACGTATTTATTCTCAATCAAGCAAACCACGTGGTTTATGCTCCACTTCTACCGGTGCATCTAAGCCAAACGATTTCTCGATATTAAGTAACTGCGTGTTAATCTTATTCTTTTCAGAAATAGCTGGGTTCACTTTAGTGAATTCTTGCGAGCCATTGATTGTTAATAACATTGCACCGTTATCTTCAATCGACTGATCTAAATCATAGAAGATATTTAACAGGTTTATGTACCGTTCAATCTTCTCATTGTTGATTGGTGTGTCTGCTACCCTACTTTTTAGATACGTTTCAATCTCATGCTTATTCATGCCACCCCCCCTATCGTGCGAATTTTAAAATATTTCTGTGGAATCGAGCCTTCCCCCGTTTCCTGAGTGTTTTACTCGGGATTGATTTATTTGACCCGGGGGTTATTGCTTCTTACTTATTCTTCTTCACTTCTTCTTACTTCTTTTTAATTCTGTTGCTTCTTCCTTTGTAGTTATTCCACCTTTTGCATAATGTTTAAAAACTCCCATATTTCGTAACATCTCATGCTCTGCTAAAAGGTCTTTCACACTTTTAACGTTTTCTTCTTCTTTTACTTTATCGAATGCTTGTCTTATAACTCGATAAACTTCTGTTGCATCTAATGTAACTTTGTTAGTATTGTTTCTAAGTTCTGAACCATCTACTACTTCATAACTCACATCAGTTGTACCATTCAATCGCTCTCTCAACTCTGCATTCTCTTTCTCTAATGCATCGGCTTGTAATGCTCTCTTATATAAAGCGTTGTACCTATCAATACCTAACGTAACTGTGCCTACCATCTCTCATCCCTCCATTTGTTTTCCTTCTTTGTAAAACGTTTCTCTTTCTTGTTATGACATTTAATACATAACGTCTCTAGGTTATCTAGGTCATGTGCTAAGTGAGGATGCGTTGCAAGTGGAAGTATATGGTCTACATCAAGCGACTTATGTTTACTCTCATCACCTAATGTCAGTACACCATTACGCTTACACTCCTGGCACTCCCTGTTATCTCTCGCAAGTACCAATGCCCTCGTGTGCTGCCATGCCTTTGACTTATAGAACCTATGTCTGATTAATGGATCAGTATAATCCTTTATGAGTTATCACATCCATAATAAAAGAGACACCTCGCAATGAGATGTCTCCTGTTTAATATTGTGATTTGTTTATGGCACAAATAAGCCTTTTCTAATAAAGATGCCCACCTCGAAAGTGAACTTTCGTTTGATTGCTGATCGTCTATAATATAATAATAACCTTTATCTACATGACTTTCACTGACATATCGTGACACGTTTCAAAGTCGTTCAACGCATTGCCATGAATCCTGTGTATGTTTCTAATCTCGTATCCCATTTGAACTGCTATCTGTTCGAAAGATAATAGGTTGATATATCTTAATCTGAGTATCAGTCTGCGTTCAGGATTCTCTATCTTATCAATCTGATTGCTAATCGTAAGTTTTAAATCGAACAACTCATCTATCTTCTCATTGATATGTTCACATAGTTCGATATACTTAATGTATTTATCGTCATACTTCCCACCAGATTCTTGTACTTTATCAGCACGCAAAGTAGATGTCTTGATGTATAAAGAATCTTTTAATTGTTCTTTTTGTTGTACATATGATTTAATCTCTTGTTCTGTATACCTAATTGAACTCAAATAATCTTTTACGTTTATCATCCGTTGACCACCTTTATTTATTAAGTAATTCTCTTACACGTTCGAGTATGTCCTTACTTTCCTGTTGACCCGAACCCTCCACGTTCTGATTCATAACTAAACTCCTTAACTTCTTGTGCTACAGGATATACTACAGGTGCAATCACTAACTGTGCCACCCTGTCTCCCTTCTTAACTTCATAAGGCTGTGTGCCAATATTGTCTGCTATGATTCCGATACGGTCATGATAAGTATGGTCTATCGTTCCTAGCACTACTCGTAACTTCGTCTTAACTGACATTCCCGAACGAGGTCTAACCTGTGCTTCGTATCCTAAAGGTAACTCGATAGCGATGTCAGTCGGAATGATTAATGTCTTGCCTGCTTTGACAGTGATATCTTCACTAGCGTATAGGTCTAGTCCTGAGTCAGTGGGGTTACCTCGTGTTGGTAGTGTTGCGTTATCTGATAGTAGTTTGATGTTTAGTGTGTTCATTCTCTATAACCTCTCAATCTTATCTAGTAATGTTAGTACTTCGTCTACTTCTAAATGCCCTATAACATCATCAGTGATTGGTGTGTCGTAAGTAAGATACGTGTCTTCTAATACTGCTAACTCCCATTCATCGTCACTGTTCGTATATGAAATAGAATGATTTACAACACTTGCACCATATCCGTTATCGAATGTAAAAATATATTGAGTGCCACCTCGTGCAGGTCTCTGTTTCTCTAGTGCTTTATGATTCAAGAATTCTGGTACTTTTATCATCTCTTTCCCCTCCATACACCTTAATCTCCTTAACATAAGCTAGTCGCTTACCATACTCATTAATCTCTGCTGCTTTTCTCAATGCGAGTTCTCTTGTCTCGAATGTTGCGAATACGTCATCTGTAATTACCTGCCATACGCTGAATTTATATTGCATAGGTTAGCCCTCCAATAATTTAATCGCACCCTCTACATCAGGTGTATCCTGTTTTAACAATGCGACTGCTTGTAATGTGCGTTGCTTTGCTACTCTGTTGTATTGAATACTATCTACCAACTCATCTAGTTCGTAGTCGAGTAGTTCAACTGCTGATAACTTTGAACGTGAGAGGGATTGACCATATTCTGCAATCCCTTTCTCGTTCTGTTGTTTTAAAGTGGTCTCGAAGTCGTGTAGTACTCTGTTTGGATCACGCATTGTTGTTCTCCTTTTTGAATTCCATTTCTCTCATGAGTTCAAATACAGTATCAAATGATTGTGTTCTTTGAGGAACGTCTTTATACAGCAATAGTGTTTCCTTCAACTCACTCCATCGCTTTTCAGCTTCTGCAGCACGTTGTTTTTGTTGTTCGTAAAGTTGTTTGTAGTCTACGACGATAAAATTATTTGTAGCTACATCAACACCAATGTGTTGCCACGTTTGCTTAAAGTCTGTGACATACAACAACTTCTCACTGCTGCTAACAACTTTATAAATCATTCCGTTGTCTTTATGCTTGATATAATCCCCTGTTTTAATCATTCGTCATTCTCCTTTTCGAGTTCTACTACTCCGTATTTCACATAAGCCATTAATATCGGAATTGTTTTAGGTCTATCGATGTATTCTTTAAAAATTCTATATTCACCATAATCTAAATGGTTTTCATCCTTAGTAAACTCTATAGCTTTATCTAGCGTTGAGAATACAGCTTCGTATCCTTCATAAACTTGTTCGACAATATATACTTCCACAATCCCTCTCTCCTTTCATTACTCCACTTTCCTATACCACTTATAAAACTCACTCTTCGGCACTCTCCCCGTCACAACATTATCCTTTTCATCTGTACCAGCAACATGAATGTATTTCTTGCATTTACCTGTTACTGTGTAGAAACCACCGTATAGAACGTCTTCGTACATTTGGATCACTCTTCCTCGAATTCAACTTGTGCTGGGTAACATTCTATTAATCTGTCGTCATACTTAATTACTGCGACCGGGTGTTTTTCTACTGTTGTTGCTGGATTAAAATAAGCTTTCTGAAATACACCATAAAAATCTTCTTTTTTAATCTTGTAAATGCGTTGCGTACTAATCATAATTTCTCCTCCTTAAAATAACTCCATTTGTTCTCCCTGCTGTAGCATTCCTTTATTATCTTTAGACCATAGCAGCACTAACTCTCCGTCAATCCTTTCGAATACTTGAATAAAAGGACAATCGTATTTTCTAATTGATTCCAGGAACTCATTAACTGAGCCTTTAAATCCATAGTTCGTATGTTGCTTTCTTAAGCCTGTGCCATGTTCTACCATCATGTCTCTATACTTATCCATGTAGCACCTCAGTAATCAAATATAGTTACCTGCTCATGCACTCGCTCATCGTACTGTGCGTGCATTTCCTGAGCGTTATTGAACTCCTCTACATAAACCTCCCCCGACACGTCTAATACTCTGTACGTGTCATCTATAAGCGAATAATAGATATTACCGTTCCGTTTATCTGTTTTATCTGTATACCAACCTTTATTCATGTAGTGGTTAAACAGTTTTATGAATTCTGATTCTTTTAAGTAGATGATCATGTGATTCACTCCTCATTCGAATAGTGCTAGTTGCTTCATACTCGCTCTGTGTAAGCCATATTCTTCGCAGTATGCTGTAACTCCCTCGCTACTCGTTATCGTTGCAGGATAGCGTACACGATAGAATTCTGTACGCTCCAATATTTTATACATGCCATTCTTTAGTGGAATGACCGTTGTTGCGAACTGTTCTTTATCATCGAGTAGTTTAATGCTATTCAGTAGTCCGTACATGATTACCACCCCTTAAACATCATCTCGAGTAACTTATTCGGGTACTTACCAAACTTGAACTCTTTCAATTCAGCACGTTTGGTAATCGTTATGCGTTGTTCTCTCTCTTCAAACTCGCTGTTCACAGGCTTTCTCGCATGTACGTGTCTGTTGATACGTTTGTTTCTGTATGTCATCTCAACCACTCCTTATACTCTGTTTTCAAATAACTCAGGGAATCTTTTTATATATTTCTTCGGTATAGGTACGCCTGCTTCTATCATCTGTATGACCATCTTCTTAGTTTCATGTTTGGGTGTCTTATATTCACGTTTCTTCGTATGTTTTCCTTTCGGAAGTGTGAGCGCTTCTTCTAATGTGTAGTTATCGCTCATACGTCTTTCAAAAGTCGAAAACGATACACCATATTCATCTGCGATATACCTATACTTTTTATATGTGCCTAATAAGTTGATTACAGGTTCAATCTCCACATCATGCACCACCTTTGAATAGTTCGGGATTATCCTTATAGTATTTTTTTAGTCTGCTAGACAATAAATGATAGTTACCTTCTTCTATGATCGTTTTAATATAAGAAACTTTATCACTGTCTCTTTTCGTTCCTGCTGTGCCATACTGATTGCTTGTCAACGCTTCTTGCCATGTCATATCATTTTCGCGCATACGAAGCATGAAACTCTGATAAGTCACTGTAGCGATGCTTTTATATTTTTCGTATGTTTTCTTGTAGTTTATTTCCATTACCGGTTCAAGTTTCATCTCACTTCATCCTTTCTTTTATTCTTACGACACACTTCTACTACACTTCTACTACACTTCTTTTTTGAGTTGTGTAGTCAAAAAACACAGTGTTATCAACGGTTCAAGCCTGTTGACTACACTTACTTCACTAAAAAAGCCCTACCTTTTATATATATTTATTTATTTAATATTTATTTATATATAAAAAATAATGTAGTAAGTGTAGTCAAATTAGATAAAGTGCTGATGTTAAGCCTTTTTTTGACTACACTTGTAAAAATAAAAGTGTAGTTTAGTGTAGTTTCTTAGTAAGAAGTGTAGTCACATTGTCTTGACGTTAAGTCGTGCAGCTACTAAAAGGTCTTAAAAGTCTTTTGAAAGTCTTTTGAAAGTCTTTTGAAAGTCTTTTGAAAGTCTTTTGAAAGTCTTTTGAAAGTCTTTTAACTTTCTTTCCCTTTGAACTTTCTCACTCGTTTCCTGGTATGTGCATCTGTTGTTACATATATATCAAAGCCATTGTTCTTCAACTCTGTTGTAAACTGACGTTTCGTAAGTGGGAATCTAAACCCTTCACTCTCGCACCAATCTCTGTACTCGTCATATACTTCCTGTGTTGTTCTTTGGTGTATTGCCGATTCTGCTATAAAGGTAAGTATCGGATTGTTATCCACCTTAAACTCTTCCATCTTCTGCTTTGATACATCAGGTATCGTGAACTTACGCGTCTTCATTAACTTATCCAGGTTATCTATGGCTAACTTAAACAGATATGATCTCGCTTCTTCTGTCGTAATCTTCTGTTCAAGAAACGGGTCTCGATTTGGACTGTTACGCAGGTTAGCGTTCAATGGTACGATGACAATCCTGTCAAAGATACCGTTGTTATTCTCAAACCATCTCGGTACATCATTCGCGCTGAACACTAACTTACTGTAGTTACGGAATGTAAAAGGGTCTTGCCCTTTACGTTCTGCCATGATACGTTCCCCTGTTGCTAACTTCTTGAAGTTCGATGCATCTTTAATTGTCTGTAGTGGTATATCATCCCCAGCGTTCAGTAGCTTGTGATGAAGTTCTGCAACGTTGAAACGTTCGCTTAATCCTGTAAGACTAATTGCTGATACATTTTCTTCTCCTATGAATGATGACCACATGTTCATCAGTGTTGATTTACCGTTACCACCATGACCGACTAATAAGAATGCTTTATCTAGGAAGTTCTGTTTGTAGATCATGTACGCTGTAATCTCTAGGAATAGCTGTACGATTTGAAAATCTTCATCTGCTATCGTGATGAACGCTTTATCTATCGTTTCGCATTGTGCGTTCTCGTCATAAACTGCATTTATCTTTGAAGTTGTAACGATAGATGGATTAAATGGCAGGAGTTCCTTCTTATTAAAATCGTATATGCCATTCTTACAAGCGATAAAAAATGGTGATGCGTGTTCCATCTCGGGTGCAACAAGTCTGATGTATTCAAGCACCTCTCTAATCTGTACCTGTTTAAGTTCAGGCAGTTCCTTAATCATGATTTGCTTGATAATCTGTTCGTTTGACTTGTAGACACCGTCCTGATAAATGTGAAGTTGGTCATCTAGTGTGATGATGTGGTGCTTATTTATCATGTGTACAGCGAACTTCTGATGAATCAGCGACTTACTTCCGTTCTTATTCTCTGTGTAGAACTCTTTTCTGTTCCTGGCAACGTCAAGTGATGTTACAGGTTCGTTCTCTTCTTGTTGATTAGATGCTCTTAAAGCATCCATCAAGTTAAAATCTACTCCCAATGTTTACGCTCCTTTCTGTCATGAGCGAATGATTGGTTCCTTACTCATAACGACTTTATCTTCATTACGTCTCGTCTGTTCAGTGCGTAATATACTGTTGAATGTTGTATCAAGTTCTTTCTGCGGTAGTGGTGGATTGTTACGTTCGTTCCACATGTTGACAATCTCGTAAGCAACGTATGGATCAATGAATCGTCTCAACAGGTGTCCTGTAAGTTGAGCGCAACTTTGATTACGTCCACCTTCTCCTTTTCCTCTTAATATATCGAGCCAATATTCATTACTCTGTACGTCCTCAGTCGATGCCTGAGCGATAACTTCTAATCTATCGAGTATTTCATCGAGAATGAAAATCTCTTCATCTACATAGTCAAATTCGTAAATATTAGGGTCTTCGCATGTCGGTAAGAACATAACTTGTGATAACACTTCGCTTGCAGGGTCTAAACAATCAAGTTCAAGTACATCATTTGTAATGTATTGAATTGCTGCACGATACTCCTGTGGCGATAACTCGTAAGGTTTATCAAGTGGTATTACCAAACGCATACGTGGTTTTTCTTCTGTATGGTTATGTGTACTGTATACTGCGAACCCGAACATAAAACGTTCTCTCACATGCTCGAATAGATTGAAATAGGGTGGCATCTCGTCAAAGTCGAATGTCAGTACCGAACGATTTAATGTGTTCTTATTATTTCTTTTCGGGTAAACCTGACCCCCAACAAAGCACATGTTTGATTTCTTCGGTCCAACTTTCGGTTTTGATAACACTGAGTATAGAAATGACACTGTTGTGTCTGTATTCTGTACAGGTGTTGTGTTGTACTCGTTCTCAAAGATAGTAATACTAATGTTGTTGTCGTGATCTAGTTCAATCATTAATGCACCTACTTTATAAATAAAGACTAGGTGTTACCCTAGCCTTATGATGTTGTGTATTAGAATGGATAATCTTCTGTACTGTCTGCAGTGTCTGTAGTTGCTTGTGCAAATGGATTATCTGTAGCTGCAGGTTGTGCGAATGGATTAGTTGACTGTGCGTTGTTATTGGATTCTTTAGCTTTATGTGCTTGTTCTTCAGGAGAAATCGGATACTCTTCGTTCCAATTGTCTGCTTTCTCTTTTTCATATTTTGCAGTGTATTTTAATTCGTTTCTGTATTTATCGCTGTACTCGTTGTACTCACGTTTAATATCTACAAATAATGGTTTACCGATTAAGTCGTTTGTATCGAATGTAAAGTTTGTTTTTTCTACTTGTAATCCTGCATTCTTACAGAAGTTGTAGAACCAATTGCGTACCCACCCTTGTTCAAAATCTGCTGATTGGTAATGTGTAAACTCTCTATCTTCTTTATCTGCGAATGTGATGTGTACTTGAGGGTAACCATTTTTAGTGCTTTCTGCTTTGATTGCTTTGATTTTCACTGTGTGTTTCCCTGCTGGTAAGAATGCTCCGAATTCTTTTGCGTCTGTAAAGTTGATTGTCATTTTCATAATTTATATACCGTCCTTAGTTTTTATTTGCACTTGAAGTGCTGTATTTTTTGTATGTTTTTTATATTGGTCCATGTGCTGAGTGTCTGTAAGTTTATTTAGTTACCATTTCTAATTGCATCAACTAACATTGATACCGTTGCATTTTCAAATCGTTTGTTGTTGATCGTTACATTTGGCGAGTGTCTAATCTTTGTTTCATATAGTTCTGATGGCTCAACTGATAAATAATAGTGTGGTGTTGTCACGCCATCTGTTTCAGTCACTTCTACTGATGCCCTAGCAAGTACATCAGCCTGTGATACGATTGCTTTCTTAATTTGGTCTTGTGCTTCGATACTGACCATCGCATTTATCGTTGCTCCGTCTTGGTCCTTTTCAGTATTTAACTTTTCATGACCTGTGATACCGAAGTGAAACTTATGTTCTTGCTGTAACTTACCGATGAATCTGTACATGTGAATAATCTTTGTTGCAGCAGCACCCCAATCGTTGAACGTTGGTTTCTTACTACTACCTTTCATGATGCCATCCATCGTAATGTCACGTAACTTCTGTACTGTTTCAATAACTACAATGTCAATCTGCTTACCGTTATCTCTCAGTTCTTTAAGAATTTGTGGCAAGTACTTGATAACATTTTCTAAATGCTCCCAATCTCTCACTTCAACAACTGCGCCATCTTGCGCGACTGTCGTTCCATCTTCGTTGATGTCTAAGATAAGAGCGTTATTCTCTCTTGTAAGTGCTGTTGTCTTCCCTGTGCCAAAGCGACCATACACAACGAATTTGTAATACTTCTCATTGTTCTGTTTCGCTAAGTTCTTAACACCTAATGCTTTGAGTGTTGATTGTTGTTGTGTTGCTGCAGGTGTTGGTGTTGGTGTTGGTATCGGTGTTGGTTTTGATTGTGTTTGTTGTGTTGTCATCTATTTCACCACCAAAGATTGTGAATTTTTAATTGATACTCCCTCAAATTCTCCTATATCTTTCACATAATTCAGTAATCCTCGCTTATCAAGTTTTGGCTCTTGATCAATGAAGAATTCTTTAGGAATGTTTTTCTCATCATCAATTTGTAGTGATGGTGCATTGTTGCGTATCGTTACAGTATTGAGTGCTGATTTCACTTTCTTCTGTCCTGTTTCTTCTAGGCTGTACATCAAGTTGTCCTTAAGTCGTGAAATACCGTTCATGTTCACTTTCTTACGTTCTTGCAGTCGTTTAATTTCCTGGTCGATTGCAATATTTTCTGTTTCGAAGTTCTTGATTACTCCTACATATCCATCAACCTTATCTTCAAGTGATAATTGAATTGATTCTAAAGTGTCGTTTAAAACTTGCTCGTCATAGTCTCCTGATTGTAGTAATTCAGAAACTTTAACAAATTGGTCTGTTAGTTCATAAAGTGTACTCATTCTGTCCCCTCCATATATTCATCGAACAACTTCTCTGTGAAGTCTTTCTTATCTTCTAGTGCCTGATATACTTTCATTTCGACAGTGCCGCGTGTTTTCAGTTGGTAGACTGTAAGTCTTTTCTTCATGCCTACACGCTGCGCTCGTCCTAGTGCCTGTACATAATCTTGGTACGAATATGTTGGTGTATAAATCACACACAGCGAGTTATATTGAAGTTCAATTCCTGAACCCCCTGCTTGATACTGTACGATTGTAATACTGTTCTTTAAGTCGTCCCACGTTTCATGATCAGGCATTGTTTTCTCTTGACCACTCACTTCGAAGATGGTCTTACCTAATTTTTCTGCTAGCGCCTTTATATCGTCCTTCTCTTTTGTAAAGTGGTAGAACACAAGTACGTTTTCATCTGTTCCATCGAGTAACATTTCAAGCCACTCTAACTTCTTCACTTGATTCGTGTGATACCTAAGTCCTGCTTGTAGTTTTGGTTGCGTATCAAAAAGTATGATTTCTTCTTTACCTTCATCATCTTTAACTTTCAATACTCTATCTTTCATAACAGTCTTGTACGTCTTACTCATTGGCAGATAGACCTGTTCGAACTGTATCTCAGGTAAATCGTGAAAGTAATCTGTTGGTCGCTCAACTGCGAATGAGTTGAACCACTGCTTTAATACATCCTGTTTGATGTATCCTGTAATAATCGGATACTGCTGTCCGTTCCCTTTACGCTTCATCTCTTTAATAGCGTAGTCACGTTCAAACTGTGTTTTATTCTTAACGTAACCATTGATGATGAAGTAGTTCATGCTGTCTCCCCAACCGTTAGACATTGGCGTGGCACTTAACATGCACCAACCTGTACTATGATCGATGAGTTTTCTTGCAAACTTTCCTGTGTTACTTGTCGGGTTTTTAATCCCCTGGCATTCATCGAATATGACATACATGTTCTTATATTCTTGCCATACGTCTTTTTGTCTTAACTTGCCATAGCTTAATGTGACGTAATCTATCGTTATGCCATATCGTTCTTCTACGAACTTTATCTCTCTGTCCCAACCACCCTCTAATATCTTTACAGGTGGTGCTACGATAAGGAGTGGTTCTCCTTCGTTGTGTTTCATATAGTGGTGTAAACTGATTAATGTTTTACCACTTGATGTTCCTAGTGCATAAAGTACGTTCTTGTTCGCTTCTTTAATCACTTCTGCTTGCGTTGGCTTAAGAATGAGTTTTGATGATACCGTTTCGAGTAAGCTCGAATTCAACTTCATCGACGCTTGTTGCGACAAGTGCGACACCTCCTGCTCTATTAATCCAATCAACATTTTCTTGCTGTAATGGTGCGATAATGCCACCTTTAGGACGTTTAACTTCAACTGCTACAAATCGACCATTTACACAAGCGAGAATGTCAGGTACACCAGCACGTTGAAATTGACTGCCACCATGGACCTTAAACACCCAACTGTTCTCGAATGATTCTAAGTAATCAATAATCGCTCTTTCGATTTTCTTCTCAACGTTACTCATTCTGATAACCTCCACCCTAGTAAGTAGCTACCTATCTGCGCGAGTTCATCTGTTACTGTCATTAAATATTCATCAAGTGCAACGATTACGTCATCATTTAAATAATGAGTATCTTCTATCGAGTAGAATTCGCCTTCGTAAATCGGTTCGCTATCCTTATTTGATATAATCTTCAAAGTCCAATGATCGTTTAACATTTCAATAAACTTTGTGAAACCATGATTTTTATAAGTGAATACAGATTTTTCGACTATCATATCAGCGCACCATCTTTCATAATTGACATCATGTACTCGTACTTTTCATACGCTGATTCGTGACTGTCATGTCTAAGTGATATATGAATATCTCTGTTTCCATATTCGTAAGAATCGCTAAAATGCGTTAATTCTATCCACCCACACATAGTATTGTGATTTATCCACACATCTTTCACATCGTTCTCAATAGCGTACTTATTCAATTCATTTAACATATATAGAAAATCTGATTTGCAAAATTCGATAGCTTCCATAATTTCTCCATTTCCTACCTGCGCAGAATATGTTACAATCGAGATGACTAGTAACGACTGCACATATCTGTTAAAGGTATGTGTTTTTTATTTGTCTTCATCTTCTTCTGTTTCTTCATCATCTTTAGTAACGAAAACATGGCTCTCATCTGCTTCATAAGAAGTGAATAACTCTTCCATCACATCTCTCATGAACTCGTTATCAGGTATCATCTCATCACCTCCTTTAACGAATGTATTGAAACTTAATCACGCCACCACTATCATCAAATCGCTTATGCACTACTCTAATATCGTTATGCCTTGTGTAATAATTCAAGTCACGTTTATATCGTTGTATCTGACCTTTTGTGTACGTCAGCACTATAATGTGACTAATCTTATTTATCGCTTTCAACGAACTCACTATTGACTACGAGTAGTAATGCTGCACACGATAGTACGATGAATAGTCCTGCTGTTTCGAGTGGAGCGAGATGGTCGCTTACTAATGTGATGATGTAGCTAATAGCGAGTAAAACAGTTGATGTTGCTATAATTAGTTTCATCTGTTACACTCCCTTACCATAAAATTTCTTATGAATTCTCTTGCAGGTGCCACTTCGATATAACGTTTATTGCTGCCTTCAAACCTTCTGATATATTGCTTAAAGTCCTGATGCGAATAAACTTTCTTTTCGAGATCACTGAATGATATTCCGCATATTTCAGGAAACTCATGTTTCGCGTCTGCAAAGTCTGCGTATTCACGTTGTGGCATTGCTTGTTGAAGTACTGCAACAAGTTCAGCTTTAACGTCTGATAAATCGATTGTTAGCATAGACTAACCTCCCTTAATCATTAAGCTCATTCATTTTAAGTCCTATTTTTGGGACATTCTCTTCAAAAAAATATTCATGCATGTTTAAACCTAAATGAGCACATAATAATCTCACTTCTTCCAAACTAAAAGTTGACCTATTTTCATTTATCTTTTGCGAAAATAAGGATTGCGTAATGCCAAGAACCTCCGCCAGTTCTTTTTGTTTGATGTCGTGTTCAATCATGTACTTTTTGAGTTTTAGGTTTGGTGGTTTGATTAAATCCATAAGCTTCTCCTTTCTCTTTTTATTGTCCCTTTTTTAGGACTACAATCATCTTAAACCATACAAAAATCGTTGTCAACGAATAAATTTCAAAAATAGGACAAAATATCGTATTATACGTTGCAATTTTGGGACACATACCTTATTATAGATATATAGAAAAAAATAATTAATTTTCGGAGGAAAATAAAATGTTTGCAACCAATCTTAAAAGACTTAGAGAAGAGAAGAAACTAACATATAGAGAATTAGCAGATGATCTAAATAAGAAATATGATGTAAAATTTTCTAAATCTACTATTCAACGTTGGGAAGAAAACACTTCATCTCCTTCGATTGCGCATGCTACAGCTTTAGCACATTACTTCAATGTTTCTTTAGATGATTTAACAAAAAATGAAGTAAAGCACGAAAAAACAGAAGAAAAAAATAACATCGAAACAATTGCAGCACATATCGATGGCGATGTGACTGATGAAGAAATGGAAGAAATATTAGCATACATAGAAATGAAACGCAGCTTAAGAAGAAATCGCAATAAGTAAGGAGTTGTGAAGATGCAACTTAGAGAGAAATTATTAGATCCTTATCCAAACATGGTAATCGAATATGATGAAAATATGCCTGCTAAGATGGGCGGATTATATGAACGGTACTTTGAATATCCTAACGGAATTATTACAATAACAGATAAACTTAATTACTATATGCAAAACGGTCATTTAGCTGAAGAAATTGGCCACCATGAGACTTCATATGGTGATGTCCTGTCATTCTACGATAAACAGTACAATGTTGATGCAGCAAGACAAGAGTTAAGAGCTCGACGTTTTGGCCACAAATTAATACTACCTTTAGAAAAACTTATTGAGTGCTACAAAAAAGGTCTTTGGGGAGATATATATGAGATGTGTCTACATCTTGAAATAGATCGAGTGCATTTCAATGAGGCAATTGAAGATTATAAAGCGAAGTTTGGATTATATGTTAGATATTCGGGCTATTTAATTCATTTTGAGCCATTAAAAATACAAAAAGTATAGATATATCTATTTATTAGGAGGCATATGATGAGAAAATTGACTGCTTTGGAACTTTTAGTAATGCATTTAATTAACGGAAAAACTAAAGGCACTGTATTAAGTAAAAAAGTATGGCCATATATATATCCTATTGACCCAATGACCATATTAAAAAATTTAATAAAAGATGGCGTTATATTAGAAAATTCTAACTTAATGCTTACTTTGTCAAAACTAAAAAAAACAGAATTAATAGAAATTCTTAAATTAAATAATTTAAGAATAAATGGTAATAAAAAAGATTTAGTTTTAAGATTAATTGAAAATGATGCTAATTTATCATCTGTATATTTGCCTGAGGTTTACACCATTAATAATGAATATGTTGATGTATATAAAGAAACAGAGTTCCTTTTGGAGTTTATCCATGGAATTGACATATCTATAGAAGATGCATATCGTTATTATATAACGCATCCTGGTATTTCAGAGTTTGATCTAAAAGTTGGTATATATTCAGATCGTATAAAATATTGGTTAAAGTCTGATAAATATACATCAATATACCAAATAAAATCATTATGCTTTACACTCTCAGAAATATATTTTCAGTACAAAGAATATAACTTAGGATTTTATTATTTAAATATTGCTTACTTGATTCATATTTCATTCTTACTCAGAAAGTATATTTTGAACAATGAATTTTACAATGCACACATAAATATGCCTATCAGCTCAAAAGATATAATCAAATATCGCTCTGCGATAGCTAATAACATTTTTACACTTTCTCAATTAGAATATGATTTAAAGAATGCTATTAAACCTTTTGAATTTAGTAATAAAGTAATTATTAATTCAGTTAATTTAATGTTAGCTATTATTCAAGATGAATTTGTAAATCCTAAGGCATATACAAAAGGATTATCTAAAGAAGATTTCGAAAATGGCTGGTTTAATAAAATAAAACTAGAAATGAATTGAGGTGGCAGATAACATCCTAAGATGAAAGTAATATAAAAGTAAATATTTTAAATAATGATAAGAACTAATGATTATCAGAACTAATGGAGGTATTTGGTAGAATGAATTATAAATCGTTAGCAGGACTTACAATCGCATCAGCATTATTATTAGGCGCATGTGGAGAAAAAGAAGGAAACGAAGAAGATAAAGCAGTAAATAAAGGTCGAGAAAATACAACGCAAAGCACCACTAATGAAGATAAAGGTTTCGCGAATGAAGAGAAAGAATACAACCAATATTCCAAAGCGCTACAAGAATATGCTGCAAAACTAAATGAAATAGCTGAAGGAAATGATGCTTCTTTGGATTCAGAGAATATTGTATCTCAAAAGTCTGTAGATCAATATAAGTCTGATTCACAAAAATACAAAGACGCTAAAGAAAAATTTATAAAAGATACTAAAGACTTAAAGATAATGAAAGATACAACTTTAGATAAAATGTTAAACGATATTGCGACAGTATATAGTATGGCTTATGAAGAAAACGCAAAGAATTTAGAGGTTGGCGCAAATGATGCGAATTATAGTGACGCTTCTTTATTAGCTGGATTATTTACAAATGCGGCACATATTAGCGCTCTTGAATATATAAATTCTGAATTAGAGTATTATGGTAAAGAAAAATTAGACGCAAATTTAACAGAAAAAATAGCGAATAATTTAAGTGAGCTAGTCTATACCGATACCGATGATGTAGACGAAGCATATAATGATATGCATAAAGCAAGTATATCTTTAACTGACATACCATCTGATGCTAACGACAAATTAATCACTCCTGGATTCACTATGGAATTATTCAAAGCAGCAGGAATGAATGATGGCACTAAAGATACTACAGTAAGTGAATATAACGACACTGTAGCTCGATACAACAAAGAAACTAACCCTTTAATAATTATGGGAGAAATTAAAGAACCTACCACTATGGATATAAACAATAATCTGATTGGCAGATGGAATAGCTTAGTGGACGTATACGACGAAAATGGAATTGAAAGAGAATAAAAACTTAATATAAGTCTGTCCTTTTTTGCAGGCTTATTTTTTTATACCTAAATTGAAGAAAAGGAGCATGAACATGGCTACATTTACAGTATATAAAAGAACGAATAAGAGTGGTTTTTCGTGGCAGTACGATGTGAAAGACCCGTCATTCAAGAATTGTAAGAAACGTAAGGCAGGATTTAAAACTAAAGCAGATGCAACGAATGCAGCACTTGAATTGATTAAACAGATTGATGATGGTAATTATATTCAGGATAACAAACGCTTTAAAGATTATTACAATGACTGGCTTGAAATCAACGGAAAACTTGATTTATCAGATAAGCAGGTCTATTGGTATAACAGAGCATTAACTTTATTTTTAGATCACTTCGGAGAAAATATACTTGTTAAGAATATCACTCGTTCAGAGTATCAGAAGTTTATCACTAATTACTCAAAAGGGCATGTGACCGAAACAGTACGTAAAGTGAATAATTTATTAAAGGCTTGTTTAAAGGATGCAGTATATGATGGTTATCTGAAAAAAGACCCTACTCATAAAATCAATTTTAAAGGTACTGTAGAAGCAAAGAAGGAACAGGCGAAGTATATGTCTATTGAGCAATACGAAGCTGTTATAGACTATCTAAAAGGCAAACATGAAAGAAGTTCTATATTACTTTATATTCTAGCAATCACAGGCGCACGATTTTCAGAAGTGAATAATTTAAGGTATGAAGATATTAGTATCAAAGACAATACTATTCATCTACATGGTACTAAGACAGAAAATGCTGATAGAATTGTGGAAGTATCTAAGAATGATGTTATTTTAATCAACAAACACCTTTTAAAACACCCTAAAAGAATAGACGGTAAAATCTTCATGTTGTCGCATACTGCTGTAAATAAGGTATTTAAAAAGCTTAAAACACATATAGGCATTTCAGATGAGATTACACCATACGCTTTAAGACACACACATGCATCGTACCTGATCAGTAAACAGATACCGATTGAATATATTAGCAAACGTTTAGGTCATGCGAACATATCAATCACGTTAGATATATATACACATTTACTTGATGAACATAAAAAAATACAGGGTCAACGAGTGAGAGAATTATTCTCCTGACACTCATTTGACACCTGCACTCTTGGAACGTTGTAATATCAACGTATTGGTACGTCCTGGGAGGGATTCGAACCCCCGACCGACGGCTTAGAAGGCCGTTGCTCTATCCAGCTGAGCTACCAGGACAATATTTAACACAAGATTAATTATAATCAACTTTAAGAGGTAAAGTCAACAACAATCGGAAAATAAATTGACTAATAATCACATCAATAATTTCTAATTACACAATAAAAAGATAAATACATTATAAAGCAGAGTCCTATCCAAGTACTCTGCCTTACTGTTCTACAATAAAATGATTTCTTTATCTGTAATTTCATGATTCTGATTATAATACGTTATCATCTGATTCTCTTCTTCAACCGTTAATACTGCATAGGTCTCCACGTCCTCACTTCTTGACTGAGCAATCGATCCAGGGTTGATACATACGACACCTTGCACTGTTTCAATATGCTTGACGTGAGTATGTCCATAGAAAGCAAGGTTACAATTTGCTTCAGCTGCTGCTTCTGCAAGTTTCACAAGACTTCTACCAACATCATATAAATGCCCGTGTGTTACAAAGGCATTTATATGATGCATCTGTATTCGTGTAGAAGATTGGAATTGATGACCATAATCACAGTTGCCTGCGACTCTGATATACGGCTTTAATTCAGGGTCACTATAATCAAATTCAGAATCACCGAGATGGATAAATATATCTGCATCGTCATGAACAGATACAATATCCGTCAAAATGCCTTTCATACGATGATTATCACTTACGATTACCCACTTCATAAGAACACCCCTTATATAATTTGTGAATCAAGTAATTGTTCAATTGCTTTACCACGATGTGAGATTCTTGCTTTTTCTTCATCTGTAAGCTCAGCTGTTGTTTTCCCGAGTTCTGGAACATAGAAGATTGGATCATATCCAAAGCCCTTATTTCCACGACGTTCAGTCAGTAATTCACCTTCAACTTCACCTCTGAAAGTTTTCGTCTTTTCTCCAGGGATACTCACTGCAATCACGCATACAAAACGTGCCTTTCGATTGTTCTGACCTTCCATCTGCTGCAGAACAAGATCCAGATTTGATTCATCAGTAGCATCTTCTCCAGAATAACGTGCTGAATATATTCCCGGTGCATTATTCAGTGCCTCTACTTCTAATCCAGAGTCATCACTTATCACGATCTTGTTCAGTAATTGACAGGCATGTTCTGACTTTAATGCTGCATTCTCTTCAAATGTCGTTCCGGTCTCTTCAACATCAAAATCTTTTATTAATTCTTTAATTCCAATCACTTTATGTGATTTAAAAATATGCTTAAAGTCATTGATCTTTCCTTTGTTTCCAGTAGCGATTACGATTTCTTTCATATATCCTCCAGTTGAATTGATTCGACATGTATATCTGGGTCTTTTAACCATTCTCTTGCAATCTCAGTAAAATGTTCTGCATCACCATTAACAAAGAAACGGTGTGCCGTAGCAGCAGGCTGTGTCACATGATCATTTCTAAACGTAAGAAGCGCACTCACCTCACGTGCCGTTTCTAGTCCTGATGAAATCACTTTCTTCTGATCATCGAAAAATCGATTGATATATTCCTGTAATAACGGATAATGTGTGCAACCGAGAATTACAGTATCACTTTTATGCGTCTTGAATTCCTGCAAAGCCTGAGAGATGATTCGCATACTTTCTGCTTCATCCTTATATCTTCTGCTTTCTACTAATGGTACGAATTCCGGACAACTTTTCCCAGCAACTTCAATATGAGGATTGATCATATGTATCTTCTCTTTATATGCATGCGAGCGTATTGTTCCTTCTGTTCCCAGCACAAGCACGTGATTATTTTCAGTCGTCATAATCGCTGTTCTGGCTCCGGGTTCGATTACACCGATAATCGGTATGTCAAATGTCGCACGCAGAGACTCAAGCGCGGCGGCAGTTGCAGTGTTACAAGCAATGACAAGCATCTTTATATGTTTATTAATAAGGAATTCTGCCAGCTGTATTGTGAATCGTCTTACTTCCTCTTGTGTACGCGGACCATAAGGACAACGCGCCTCATCGCCAAGATAGTAGATTGTTTCATTTGGAAGCTGTCGCATAATTTCTTTCGCTACAGTTAATCCACCAACGCCTGAATCAATTACTCCTATCGCTTGATTCAATACGTTCACCTTCTTCTGTTCCTTTATATAAAGCATGGGTATGCTTGTAGTAATCTTTAACACTGTATTCGGACGCTTTAACGAGTGACTGCAGATAACGCTGGCGTTTAATAATGACATCATCAATAAGCTGCTGTCCACGCTCCGTTAGATGAATATTCACTTTACGTTTATCCTCATCATCCTTTCTGCGCACAGCAAACTCTTTCTGAACAAGCTGATCCACTAGTTCTGATGTAGAAGATATAGCGAGATTCAGATGTTTAGACAATGCGCCAATCGTCATCGCGTCCGTCTCTTTAATCCACTGAACAGCTATAAACTGGACATCAGAGATGTTATACGCTATCAATTCTTGCCGACCTTCATTCTTGATGATATCTGCAAGTCTCCTAAGTTCATATTCTAAAGCAATAATATCCTGGTTCATAGGCGTCTCCTTTTACATATATACTCTTATCATAACAAATAATTACCCTAAGTTTCAGTAAATATATAATTCAAATATATTATTTTAAAAAAATAGCTTTCAGAAATTTAAATTTCTGAAAGCTATCATCTTACAAATTATTGAACTTGGTGGTCAGAACCAAAGAATGATTTGAACATCTGGAATGTTGTTTCACGGTTCATTGCCGCGATAGATGTTGTTAAAGGAATACCTTTAGGGCATGCTGTCACACAGTTTTGTGAGTTTCCACATTCAGCAAGACCACCTTCTCCCATCAGTGCATGGAGTCTCTCATCCTTGTTCATACTTCCTGTTGGATGTAAGTTAAACAAACGCACCTGAGAAATTGGCTGAGCACCCATAAACTTAGAATTTTTGTTCACATTAGGACATACTTCTAAGCAGACACCACACGTCATACATTTCGATAATTCATATGCAGTTTGACGTTTCTTTTCTGGCATACGCGGCCCAGCACCTAAGTCGTATGTGCCGTCAATCGGTACCCAAGCTTTTACACGTTTCAAGTTGTCGAACATCTTTGTACGGTCAACCTGTAAGTCACGAATAATCGGGAATGTAGCCATTGGTTCTAAACGAATTGGCTGCTCCAGCGTATCAATAATCGCTGAACATGATTGACGTGCTTTCCCATTAATCACCATAGAGCATGCGCCACACACTTCCTCAAGACAATTCATATCCCAGGTTACCGGCGTTGTCTTTTCACCTTTGTCATTGATTGGATTACGCTGAATTTCCATTAATGCAGCAATCACATTCATATTCGGGCGATAAGGAATCACGAAAGTTTCATCATAAGGTGCACTATTTGCATCTTTTTGACGTTTAATAATCAGTTTGATTGATTTTTCTGCCATGATTATTTACCTCCTTTACTTGATTTAGAGTAGTCACGAACACGTGGCGGGATTAAAGATACGTCCACTGGCTCATATGAAAATTCGGGTGCCTCTTTCGGACCCCTGTACTTCGCCATCGTTGTCTTTAACCACTCTTCATCGTTACGCTCAGGGAATTCCGGTTTATAATGGGCGCCACGAGATTCATTACGATTGTATGCACCAATGGTCATGACACGTGCTAACACTAACATATTCCAAAGCTGGCGCGTAAAGAAGACAGCCTGGTTGCTCCACAATGCTGTATCCTCCATATCAATATCATGATAACGTCCCATAAGCTCAACGATCTTCTTATCTGTTTCAAGCAGACGATCGTTATGACGCACTACAGTAACGTTGGCCGTCATGATTTCTCCAAGTTCTTTGTGCAGTTTATACGCATTTTCAGTTCCTTTCATATTCAGCAATGCATCAAAGCGTTTCTGTTCTTTTTCAACATGCTGCGTATAAATTTCTTCTGATACGTCTTCATATGATTTTTCTAGACCTTTAATATATTTAATTGCGTTAGGTCCGGCAACCATACCGCCGTAAATTGCAGATAGTAATGAGTTCGCACCTAAACGGTTACCCCCGTGCTGTGAGTAATCACATTCACCAGCTGCAAATAATCCAGGAATGTTGGTCATCTGATCGTAGTCGACCCATAATCCACCCATTGAGTAATGTACTGCCGGGAAGATCTTCATTGGCACTTTGCGTGGATCATCCCCTGTAAATTTCTCATAAATCTCAATAATACCACCAAGTTTAACATCAAGTTCATGAGCATCCTTATGTGATAGATCAAGGTACACCATATTTTCTCCGTTAATACCAAGCTTCTGGTTGACACATACGTCGAAGATTTCACGCGTTGCGATATCACGAGGTACTAAGTTGCCATAGTCAGGATATTTTTCTTCTAAGAAGTACCAAGGTTTACCATCTTTATACGTCCATACACGTCCACCTTCACCACGAGCTGATTCACTCATCAGACGTAGTTTATCGTCTCCAGGAATCGCTGTTGGATGAATCTGGATGAATTCGCCATTTGCGTAGATTGCACCTTGCTGATAAACAACAGACGCCGCTGAACCTGTGTTGATCATAGAGTTTGTTGATTTACCGAAGATAATTCCAGGACCACCTGTCGCCATAATTACAGCATCAGATTTGAATGACTTAATTTCAGATGTTGTTAAGTTCTGTGCAATGATACCACGCGCAGCACCTTCATCATCAATAACCGCACCAAGGAATTCCCATCCTTCATACTTCGTAACTAAACCTTCTACTTCAAATTTACGTACTTGTTCATCTAATGCATATAATAATTGCTGACCAGTTGTCGCACCTGCATATGCAGTACGGTGGTGTAAAGTGCCACCGAAACGACGGAAATCAAGTAGGCCTTCAGGTGTTCTGTTGAACATCACACCCATACGGTCTAATAAATGAATGATTCCAGGTGCCGCTTCTGTCATTGCTTTAACTGGAGGTTGATTCGCTAAGAAATCCCCTCCGTAAACTGTATCGTCAAAGTGAATATATGGTGAGTCACCTTCACCTTTTGTATTAACTGCCCCATTAATACCGCCTTGTGCACAAACAGAGTGTGAACGCTTCACCGGTACAAGTGAGAATAGATCAACCGGTGTACCTGATTCTGCCGCTTTAATTGTTGCCATAAGACCGGCTAGTCCCCCACCGACAACGATAACGTTACTTTTTGCCATTGATATGTCACTCCCCTAAATATCTATAAATTATACGAATGCGAATAACGCTCTTAAACCGATAAACGTAACGACGATAAACACTAATAATGACACGTATGCCATAACGTTCTGTGACTTCTGAGATTGTGTAATACCCCAGCTCACTGCAAACGACCATAGTCCATTAGCAAAGTGGAAGATTACGCTTACAATTCCAATTACATATAAGATTAACGTAATCGGATTACTAAATAAATCCGCCATCATATCATAATTAACATGATGTCCAAGTGCTGCCTGAACACGCGTCTGCCAAACGTGTACCGCGATAAAGATAAATGCAATAACCCCCGTTACACGCTGCAATAAAAACATCCAATTACGGAATGTTGAATAACGCTGTACATTATTTTTCGCAGTAAAAGCAATGAAAACACCATAAATTGCATGGAATAGAATCGGTAAATAGATTACCAAAGTTTCTAATACAATCTTAAATGGTAAATTCCACATAAAGTCAGAAGCTTTATTGAAACTTTCCGGCCCTGCTACTGCAAAATGGTTGATGACTAAATGCTGAATCAAAAAGACACCGAGCGGAATTACACCAAGTAATGAATGTAGTCTGCGTAGTGCAAAAGATTTGTCTGAACTTGCCAAGTGAGGTCCCCCCTATAAACTATTAGTAATTTCACAAATTCAATAATACGCCTCTTATGTATCGAAATCAAGAAACCGATTACATTTAATATTAAAAAAAAGTTTGTGAAATCAATTGTTGTTCTTATTGTATCATTTATTCATACGTTTTGGGATATGAAAATGATTCTCAATTATATGATTTCACAAACATTTAAAACGATTTATTCAAGATTTAATTTTGTCTTTACTTCAATTGCAAGCTTCTCCGGCAATCCAGCAGCACTAATTTCTTCAACCGAAGCTTCTTTGATGCGCTTAACAGAACCGAAATGTTTCATCAGCTTCTGCTTGCGTTTTGGACCCATACCTTCTATTTGATCGAGCTGTGAAGATAGGCCTGTCTTACGTCTAGTATTGCGATGAAAACTGATTGCAAAACGATGCACTTCATCTTGAATACGCTGTAGTAAATAGAAGCTCTGACTCTTCTTATTCAGTGGAATGATATTAAATTCATCACCATAGATGAGTTCACTTGTCATATGTTTATCATTCTTCTTAAGACCTGCAACTGGAATATCAAGATTAAGCTCATTGATAAGAACATCCTGAACACTTGTCATATGGCCTTTCCCGCCATCGACGATAATCAAGTCTGGTAACGGCAGATTTTCTTTAAGCACCCTCGTGTAACGACGTCGGACAACTTCTCGCATACTTGCATAATCATCTGGTCCGGACACCGTCTTAATCTTATACTTACGATAATCACGTTTACTTGGTCTGCCATCAACAAAAGTAATCATCGCCGCAACGGGATCCACACCTTGAATATTTGAGTTATCGAAAGCTTCAATTCTAATCGGTGTTTCAATACCCATTGCATTCCCAAGCTCTTCTATCGCTTTTATCGTTCTAGATTCGTCACGCTCGATTATGTCAAATTTATTTGCCAATGCAATTGTCGCATTTTTCACTGCCAGGTCGACCATCTCTTTTTTCTTGCCTTTTTTAGGCTGAATCACTTTGGTGTCTACAACTGAGCGGACCATCTCTATATCCAATCCCAGGGGTATATGCACTTCACCTGGCAATATATTCTCTTCTAATTGGTAGAACTGTCCAATAAAATTATAAAAGTGACTCTTCGCGTCATCCATCAACGGAATCATCTGTACCTTACGCTCAATTAAGTTTCCTTGACGGATAAAGAATACTTGCACACACATCCAGCCTTTATCTACATTGAAACCGAATATATCACGTGTCGTCATATCACTGGTCATCATCTTCTGTTTAAACATCAATGATTCTACATGCTGTATGAGATCCCGATATTCTTTTGCCTCTTCAAACTCAAGATTTTCTGCTTTCTCATTCATCTTCTCTTTAAGTTCTTCGACAATGGTCGTATCCTGTCCGTTTAAAAAATTAGTAACAATCTGTATGTATCTCTGATATTCTGCTTGATCAACATCATACACGCACGGACCGAGGCACTGACCGATATGGTAATATAGACACAATTTATCAGGCAGGTGCGTGCATTTTCTAAACGGAATAATTCTATCCAGCAGCTTCTTCGTTTCATGAGCAGCATACGCATTTGGATACGGACCGAAATATTTTCCGCTATTTTTCTTTACTGTTCTTGTAACAAGAAGTCTCGGATGCTTTTCATTTGTAATCTTGATAAATGGGTAACTCTTATCATCTTTCAGTAAGATATTATATCTTGGATAGTGCTTTTTAATGAGTGTCAGTTCGAGCAATAATGACTCAATCTCTGTACTAGTCACAATATATTCAAAATCACGTATTTCCATTACAAGACGCGTCGTCTTCTCATCGTGACTCCCCGTAAAATAACTGCGTACACGGTTTCTTAAGTTCTTTGCCTTGCCGACATAGATGACTTGGTTATTCCTGTCTTTCATCAAGTAACATCCAGGTTCAGATGGCAATACGGATAATTTATTCTTTATTTGTATTTCATAATCTTCCACGACATTCACCACACATTCATTCAGTCATAAAAAAAAGGGCAGAGACTAGAGTCCCGCCCGCAAGTATTATTGATTAGTAATGTTTCGCAAGCACAGCTTGTAATTGTTCTTTAGGTTGGAACCCTACAACTTTGTCTACTGCTTGACCATCTTTAAATACGATTAAAGTTGGGATGCTCATCACTTCAAATTTAGCTGCTGTTGCTTGGTTTTCATCAACATCAACTTTAACGATGTTTGCTTTACCTTCAATGTCTTTTGCTAAATCTTCTAATACAGGTGCAATCATTTTACAAGGCCCACACCAAGGTGCCCAGAAGTCTACTAAAGTCACACCTTCTTTAATATTATCTTCAAAGTTACTATCAGTTGCATTAATTAAAGCCATAATTTATTCCTCCATATCTATTTCATTTATAAAAGGAGTATATCAAATAAATATCTGATGGTCATTCCTTTTGCTCATTTATTAAACTACAAATAAATAAATGATGCCACCTAAAAGCATCAGTACTGAAATTACAATCAGCACCTTTGCGAGCTTATACATATCGAAATTATCCATAGCTCCTCCTTACTTCAGTTCAGCAACTGTAACGCCAAATCCACCTTCTGAAGGTGTACCTCCACGGAAACTTGATACAGCTTTTGAACGTCTTAAATATTGTTGCACTCCTTTTTGAAGGGCACCGGTCCCTTTACCGTGAATGATTGTCACCTGTTCATAATTACTGAGAAGCGCCTGATCCAGATATTGCTCTAGTTTTATTAGTGCATCTTCATAGCGTTCACCGCGCAGGTCCAGTTCCATCTTAATTGTCTGACGATTACTTCGCGGTACTACACGAATCTTATCCTCTTTAGGCGGTGCTTCTTTTTCGAGTTCATCAAGCGGTAATTTCATCTTGATAATTCCCATCTGTACAATTGCTTCCTTGCCATCTACGTCAAGAATGACTCCTTTTTGACCGTAGCTTAACACTTTTACGTGGTCACCTTTTTCTATCACTTCATTCTTCGTTGATTTTTTATCTGCTTTAATCTTTGTTTCATGATACATTTTACCGAGTTTTGAACGTTTTTCAATCAATTCGTTTTCTTTTATATCTGCATTTGATTTTAAGTTACGTAATGTTTTTAATAGTTCATCCGCTTCTTTTTCAGCATCTTTAACAATCTTATTCGCATCTTGTTTCGCACGTTCAATTAAGTTTTCTTTTTGTGCTAAATAACTATCAAAGTTCTTCTTTAAGTCACTATGCAATGACTGAACTTCTAACTTCAGCTGTTCTGTGAAGATGCGATCATCTTCCATCTGCTTTGCATTACTTTCTAAGCTTTTGATCATATTATCTATCTCAACATCATCCATTTGAATCATTTGTCGTGCATGCTTTATGATCGAAGGACTCAGTCCTAACTTCTTCGCGATATCAAACGCATTACTTTTACCTGGTACTCCCATCAGCAAACGATAAGTTGGACTTAATGTTTCAATGTCAAACTCCACACTCGCATTCATAACACGATCACGATTATAACTATAAGCTTTGAGTTCTGGATAATGCGTTGTCGCCATCGTCATAATGTTCTGCTCGAGACACTTATCTAATATACTCATCGCCAGTGCTGCACCTTCACTCGGATCTGTTCCTGCACCAAGTTCATCAAACATAACGAAACTGTTACTTGTCATATCTTTTAATATCGATACAATATTTGTCATATGGCTTGAGAACGTTGACAGTGACTGCTCAATTGACTGTTCATCTCCGATATCACAGAATACTTCATCAAAGATACTGATTGCTGCACCTTCAGCAGCAGGTATCATCATACCACTTTGTGTCATCAAGATAATCAGCCCAGTTGTTTTTAATGTTACTGTCTTACCGCCTGTATTTGGTCCAGTAATGATGACGGTCTGTGTGTCACCGATAAAACTAATATTATTTTTTACGACCGTATCAGCTGGTAATAATGGATGCCATGCCCCTGGTAAATCTACAGTACGTGCTTTTACAACATTCGGCATGACCATCTTGTTACGGTTTCCATATTTCGCTTTAGCCATAAGTACGTCTAAATCAGATAACACATCCGTCGAATATGTCAGTGCATTATCATATTCTGCGACTTCATTCATCAGTTCATACAGAATACGCTCAACTTCTTCTTGTTCACGATGCGTTACTGCACTCAGTTCTGTTGATAACTGTACAATACTGTTAGGTTCAATGTAAAATGTCTGGCCGCTACTCGATGTATCATGAACGATACCAGGAAAATCCTGTTTATATTCACTGCGCACCGGAATTACTTGTCGTCCATTACGAATCGTCACAATCGCATCTGATAACTTCTTCTGGTTATTCGAGCTGCGAACGATACTTTCTAATCGCTCTTTTATACGACGGTTGATACGGTTCATCTCTTGACGTATCTCCGAGAGTTTTGGAGACGCATGGTCAAACAATGTCGTTTCATCACACTTAGACTGTATACTTTCAGCAAGTTCCGTCACTTGAGGTAACTGTTGGAACTTATGATATGTCACCGGAATTTCCAGTTCACGCTCTTCATATAAGTTCGCGATATATGTTTTATAACGATTGACGACTTTAATATTGTTCTTAATTTTATTTAATTCAACAACCGAAAGTACTGATCCGATTACTGCACGGCGTACGAGCGACTGAATATCGCTCAGCATACTCATGCCAGGTTCTGTTTGTGTCATTTCTATTAGACGTGCTTCTTCAAGGTGTGCAAGCATGCTATCTATTTCAGCTTCGTCGCTGATAGGTTGTGTCATCCTCACTTTTTTGCTTGAAAGTTCATTTTGAGTAAATGCGTCAACACGCTCAATAATTTTGTTATATTCTAATATATTTAATGCTTTTTTATTCATATGATTACTTCCCATTCTGTATCCAAGATTTAAAGGCTTCACGTGGCAAAGTATTTATTACCTGTTCTTTTTTCACATAGCCTTTTATTGCTGTACTCACACCATATTTCATTAAATCAAGCTGTTCGATTGCATGCGCGTCTGTATTGATCACAAGTTTAATATCTGAGTATTGCTTTAATACGTCACTCGATAAGTCAAGACGCATCGGATGCGCATTGACTTCAAGGATGGTATTTGTCTTCTGTGCAGTTTCGATGAGCTTTGACATGTTTACATGATAACCATTACGGCGACCAATCAACCTGCCCGTTGGATGAGCAATATGTCTGACGTATGGGTTGTTACAGGCATTGATCAGGCGTTTCATAATCTCATCTTCACTTTGATTCAACGACTGATGAATAGCACCGATACAATAGTCAAGCTGTGCTAGTACATCATTGCTGTAATCCATTTCACCATCTGCTAGTATATCCATCTCAACGCCTGAATAAATATCAATTTCTGAATATTGTTCATTCAAGGCTTTAATACGTGCATGCTGTTCTAACAAACGTTCTTCTGACAATCCATTTGCGACATGTAAACTTTTCGAGTGATCCGTAATCATCATATATTCGTATCCTTTAGCGATACATGCTTCGATCATCTGTTCTAACGTATGCGCACCATCACTATATGTAGTATGCATATGTATATCACCACGAATGTCTTCAGGCTGAATAATCTCACCAAATTCTTTAAATTCAAATTCGGAACCGTCCTGGCGCATTTCAGGAGGAATAAATGTTTGATCAAAATGTTGATAAATTTCAGCTTCTGATTGCATCTGAATCAGATTTCCATCATCAGTTGTAATGCCATATTCACTTATCTTCTCATTTCTTTCTTTTGCAAGCTGACGAATTCTAATGTTATGTTCCTTACTCCCAGTGAAATGCTGTAACATATGCGCATAGCCGTCGGAATCTGTAAACCTGAAATCAACCGTCGTAATTAAATCTTCTCTTTCAGCCTGTATCGTAACTTTCTCATCACCAGCAAGTTCAACTTTCTTGATAAACGGTAATGCTGTTAACTGTGCTTTTACAGTTTCACGATCACTTGTTTCAACAATATAGTCAATATCCTTCGAAAATTCATTGCGACGTCTAAAGCTGCCAGCTACACTGAAACGATCGATTTCATCAATTTGAGCGAGTGCTGCATCAATCATCTGCGTAAACTGATGCACTTGATAAATACTGAGTTTCTCTGTCATCGTTAACATTTCTTCTATACCTGACAGTATATTCTCTTCAGACTTTTTACCAAATCCCGCAAGGGCACTGATTTCATTATTCAGACACGCCGCTTTTAATTCATCGACAGTTGTAATTCCAAGAGCATCATTAATCTTCACAATCTTTTTAGCACCTAGATTACGAATCTTCAGCATCTGTATAAATCCTTCAGGAACTTGTTCCTTTAACGTTTTAAGTAGCGATGATTCATGATGAGCTCTAATATCTTCCAGCACTTCAGCAACACCTTTACCGATGCCTTTAATTTGTGTGAAATCAGATACTGCGTTGATGTCGTCTTCGAATGTCTCTAGATTCGCTGCTGCTTTACGATATGCAGAAACTTTGAATGGATTCTCAGCTGAAAGTTCAAGTAATGTCGCAATACGTTCTAACTGCTTTATATAATCTTTTTTTGTAATACTCATAATACCCTCCAAAATAAAAGCCATAGACAAGTAGCCTATGACTTTATTAAATGATAAACCCTGCATATTCAAACAGATGTTTCGCAAAATTACTTAATACCGGGGTATGGTTCGCAATTAAATTTGCGATAATGCTTCCTTCTAATTTCGTTTGTATTGCTGTTATCGGAATCATTGACAATAGAAATAGCACGATAAATATGAGAAGATGCGACTCAATAAATCCTAATATCGCTCCAAACAAACGATTGAACTGTTTCAGTAATGGTAACTGTGCAATATAATCAAAAACAGTTGCAATAAATTGAAGGATTACCTTACTCAATAAAAATAATATTACAAAACTTACAACGTTATAAAATGTCATTTCATTAGTGATCATATTCAAAAACTTCGACTCATAATTTCCTTCTGTCGATGGAAATGGAATCATAAGCACGAGCTTTTGTGCCAGGTCCTTATAAAATAGCTGTGCAATAATGAACGATCCGAGTGTACCGATCAAATGTAGTGATTGTAAGATCAATCCTCTTCTAAAACCGATAATCGTTCCTAGACACAAAAAGAATATCAATAAAATATTAATCATGACTGTTATTACCCTCTAGACGATTCAACTTATCTAACAGTAAATCGTGTTCTTCCTTTAGTTTCACATAATCATCCATCACGTTAACTGCTGCAAGCACAGCCTTTCGTGAAGTGTCGAGACCTGCATTGTACTTCGCAATCTCCCGAATACGTTCATCAACAAGACTCGCAACGTGACGGATATGGCTCGGCTCTTCTTCGCCGAGAATAGTATAGAACTGATCATATATGTTTACAGTAATACGATTCTTAAACTCTCCCATATCAACACTCCGACATCGTCATTTATTTTAGTTTATGTTACCATTTTTATAGGATAATTAACAATAAAAACATACTATCATGTAAGAAAGCAGGCAAAAATGAGCAATAAAGTATACCTATTAAATGCTGAACAAGCAAAAAGAATAGAAGATATATTACCTGTACCCAGTACTACAAGCCTTCCACAAGGTACGAAATATCGAACAAAACTATCCGGTCATACAGTAACACTCTACAACTCCAATAAGTTGATGATTCAAGGTTCAAATAGTGAAGTAATCGGTGAACAAATTCTTTCTAAAGCTGGTATTCAACTCACTCAGCAACTTCCAGACAGTAATTCTACCTCTAAGCATAACGTATCCATTGAAAGTATCCAGTATGATCACTTCAACTGTATTGGTAGCGATGAAGCAGGTTCTGGGGATTACTTCGGACCGATGACCGTTGTCGCGAGCTATGTATCAAAGAAAAATGCTGAAATTCTGAAAGTGCTTGGTGTCATGGACTCTAAGAATCTCAAAGACAGACAAATTATAGAACTTGCAGAACAAATCATCCCGATAATCCCACATTCACTGCTCGTCCTAGATAACATCAAATATAATGAACGTAAACAGATGGGCTGGTCACAAGTTAAGATGAAGGCGGTGCTGCATAATGAAGCGATTAAAAACGTGCTGAATAAAATAGACGAACCTGTGGAATACATTGTAATCGACCAGTTTGCAGTTCAAGGCGTATATGAAAATTATGCACTCGGCGCAATACCTGAGCGCAATAAAACTAAGTTCGAAACGAAAGGCGAATCTAAAGCGATTGCCATCGCCGCAAGCTCCATTATTGCAAGATATGCGTTTGTAAAACATTTCGAACAAATAATTAAAGAGACCGGCATCTCAATCACAAAAGGAGCAGGCGCTAAAGTAGATGCTGAAGCTGCAAAAATTATTAAACTTAGAGGCCTTGATTATTTAGATACGATAACGAAAAAAGACTTTAAAAACAGAGAAAAAGCATTGAAGCTCATAAAAAAATAAGCTGACGATTGTCAGCTTATTTTTTAACCTCTAAGTTTAGCGCCAATTGACTCTAATCTTTCAATAACCGCATCGTATATCGGTTTAATCTCTTCATCTGTCAGCGTCTGTTCCGGATTCAGGAATTCCATTCGAATCGCTACCGATTTCTTATCCTGTGCAATATGCTCACCTTCGTATACGTCGAATACTTCAGCTGACTTCAAGTACTTAGAATCTACTTTAAGAATTTCTGCAATCAGTTCGCCCGTATCCTGTTTACGTTCAACTTCAAGTGCGATATCACGGCTAGTTCCAGGGAACTTCGGAATCATATTGTAGATAATCTGACCTTGCTGAATTGAAAGTAAGACTTTTAAATCTAATTCAAACACATACGTTTCCTTTAAGTCATTTGCTTTCTCTACTGTCGGGTGCAATTGACCAATGATGCCGATCTTCGTTTCATTCACATAGATATCTGCACTGCGACCAGGATGCAACATCGGCTCATCACTTCTAACATATCGGAACGCTAGACCTAATCTTTCACTTAACGCCTCCACTATCCCTTTCACATGGAAAAAGTCAACTTGCTCCTTTTTCCCTTGATGCATCGTTGGTGTGACAAGTCCAGTAATAATCCCAGCAACATGTTCTTCTTCTGAAGGTAATAAGTCTTCTTGTCTAAAGAATGTATTTCCAATTTCATAGAACGCGACATCTTTCATTTGACGTGCATTATTATAGCTTACGACATCAATTAAGTGAGGCAATAATGATTGACGCAGCACTGCATGATCTTCACTCATCGGCATTAAGAGCGCTGTCGTTTCAGCTTCTTTTAGTGCGAACTGTTTCGATTTTTCATTTGAGACAAGTGCATAGGTGATTGCCTGATTTAATCCTAACCCTTGAAGCAACGCCTTCACTGCACGACGTTTCGCCTGATAATCAGTCAGTCCTACTTGTTTGTTCGTCTTCGTTTCTGGTAATGTCGCAGGTAGTGCATCATAACCATAAATACGCGCAACTTCTTCAACTAAATCTTCTTTAATAGTAATGTCACCACGACGAGATGGTACGATGACGTTGAATGAATCACCATCTATCTTCGTTTCAAAGCCAAGACGTTCGAATATGTTTTTAATTTCTGTATTAGAGATATCAAATCCAATCAATCGATTAATATCATCCGTTGTAATTTGAACGTTCGTTGTAAACTCTGGTAATGCCCCAGCTGAAGCAACACCACTTAATACTTCTCCTTGCGCATTTTCCTGCAGGAGATATGCTGCACGGTCTAATGCATCAAGTACAAATTCTGCTGCAACACCTTTTTCAAAGCGACTTGATGATTCAGAGCGCAAGTTCAGACGGTTCGCAGTTTTACGTATGTTTAGCGGCGCAAACATCGCAGACTCAATCAGTACATTCACTGTACTATCCGTTACTTCAGAGAAATCTCCTCCCATCACCCCAGCAAGCGCTACTGGTGTTGTACCGTTTGTAATCACGATATCTTCTGCAGTTAATGTGCGCTCTTTATCGTCTAATGTTGTCATCTTTTCGCCATCAGTTGCTGGACGAACTTTAATTGTTGTGCTGCCAATCTTATCATAGTCAAACATATGCAGCGGCTGTCCATATTCCAGCATAACGTAATTCGATACGTCAACAACGTTATTAATCGGGCGGATACCCGCTTTAATTAAGCGTCCTTGAATACGTGCAGGTGAAGGTCCGATCTTCACGTTCTTCACGATACGTGCAGCATAATACGGTGATAACGTCGCTTCTTCAATTTCAATACTGATTAAGTCTGATACTTGTTCACTCGTTTCATTAATATGCGTTGCAGGTAGCTTCAATGGTTCTTCATATAATGCACTTGTCTCAAATGCAGAACCAATCATGCTCATACAGTCGCTTCGATTAGGTGTTAGACCGAATTCCATCACGGCATCATCTAGCGATAATGCAGCAAGTGCATCTGTACCTGGCGCGATAGCTTCTTCAAATACGTATATCCCTTTTTCGTACGCTTCTGGAATCAAGTTTGAAGAGATACCTAGTTCACCCAATGAACAAATCATACCGTTAGATTCTACTCCGCGTAGTTTCGCTTTTTTTATCTTAACACCACCAGGCAGACGTCCACCAGGTAAGCAGACGATTACTGTCTGACCAGCTGCGACGTTCGGTGCACCACAGACAATTTGTTTCACTTCTTCGCCAACATTCACCTGGCAGATATTTAATTTATCTGCATCAGGATGCTTCTCGATCGATTCTACATGTCCAATCACTAAATTCTTAATATCTTTTGTATAATCGATAATTTCTTCAATCTCAATTCCGCTTCTTGTAATCTTCTCAGCAAGCGCTTCTACCGAAACATCAACTTTTACATATTCATCTAACCATTCTTTACTTACTAACATTCGGTTCTCCTCCATCTTCTAAACGTAAAAACTGACGAATAAATCTTAGATCATTCGTATAGAAATGACGAATATCTTCAATACCATACTTTAACATCGCAATACGATCTGGTCCCATACCGAATGCGAATCCAGAATATTTATTAGAATCAAAACCAGCCATCTCTAAAACATTCGGATGTACCATACCGGCACCGAGAATTTCAATCCATCCTGTCCCTTTACAAACGTTGCAGCCCTTACCTTTACATTTGAAGCATGAAATATCCACTTCTACAGAAGGCTCAGTAAACGGGAAGAAACTTGGACGCAGACGAATCTCACGATCTTCACCGAACATCTTCTTCGCAAAGTATTCAAGCGTTCCTTTAAGGTCGCTCATTTTAATATTCTCATCAACAACTAATCCTTCGATTTGTGTAAACTGATGTGAATGCGTCGCATCATCAGAATCACGACGGTAGACTTTACCTGGACAAATAATTTTTACAGGTCCTTCACCTTTACGTGATTCCAACGTACGAGCTTGAACAGGAGATGTATGCGTACGCATTAATACTTCTTCAGAAATGTAGAAACTATCCTGCATATCACGTGCAGGGTGAGATTTTGGAAGATTTAACGCTTCAAAGTTATAATGATCGCTTTCTACTTCGAATCCTTCTACAATTTCATAGCCTAAACCGATGAATAAATCTTCAATATCCTCAACGATACGGTCGAGCGGATGACTGCTCCCTGAACTTAACTTTTTACCTGGTAAAGTAATATCAATTGTTTCACTTTCAAGTCGTTTGTTCACAAGTTCCGCTTCAATACGAACTTCAACTTCTGCAATTGCACTTTCTACGGTTTGTTTGGCATCATTAACAAGCTGACCAAACATCGGTTTCTCTTCGTTCGGCAGAGATTTCATCTCTTTCATCAGACCAGTGATCACACCTTTTTTACCGATGTAAGAAACTTTGATATCTTGTAATGCTTTCTTATCTGTAATCTGACTTACTTTGCCCACTGCCTCAGACTTTAACGCCTGTAATCTTTCTTTAAGTTCCATGTTCTTCCTCCTTAATTTTAAACAATAAAAAAAGCCTTCATTCCCTATACAAGGGACGAAAGACTCCGCGGTACCACCCAAATTTGTGCATATGCACACAGCTCATTAAGCGATAACGGAACAACCGGTCTAACTTCTTATTAGACTGCCTGTCAGCTGAAAAGATAGGTATGTGAAGATTTCACTCTCACCAATGTGAAACTCTCTTGACAACACATACATATCCCGGCTGATAAACGGCGATGTATTTCATTATTTTAATTATATAGAATGTATGCACGTTATTCAAGTCCATAGATTATAGTATGTATATACATAAATCAATATATCAAAAAAACTTTAAGTAAAAATATAGATAAAAGTTGTCATATGTATTATCATTTAAATTAAGTACCTTATTATTATTTATTATACTAAAATATATTAACTAAGGAGTCTTATCATGAAAAATAAAAAAATTTTGACGATGGTATTTGCAACTTCCTTCTTTATAGTTCCTGCACAAGCATTTGCTAATACATCCGAAACTTCAAAAATCGATTTAATTAAGCCTCAAATCGAATCAAGTAAAAGCGAAATTAAGGAGAATGTTAATACAATAACTGAGGAAGCTAAAATAAAAAAAGAAGAGATCCAAACCTTAAGAGATGATGCAGCAGAAGTACGTGATAAAGTAACTGAGGAAGCTAAAATAAAAAAAGAAGAGATTCAAACCTTAAGAGATGGCTCAGCAAAAGTGCGTGATACAATTTCAACTCAACTTCAGGAAGTTAAATCATCAGAAAGTGCAGTAAACTTTAATGAAGCGCCTAAAAATAGTGTGACAGCACCTTTAGATGATCCCGAAAAGAGCAGCGCCGAGAAACAACACCTCAATCTAAATAATATTGCACCTGAAATAGACGGGAAAGCAATCTCTCTTTCTGATAAATGGCTGAACAAAGAAAATATCGATACACTATTAAAATTAGAAACTTTAAAGTATAAACAGGAAATCAGCGAGTTAGAATATAAAACCAAAGTACTTAAAATACTTAATGAGACACTAAGCAACTATCTGAATCAGACAGATCGCTTACATTTTAACTTTGACGACCTGCTGGCACATGATTTTAACACAGATGAGCTTACTCAGAAATATCAATCAAGATTAAATAATCTCTCATCTTTAAAAGATGCCGGCCAATTTACACAGCATGAATATAACGGAAAAGTTTTCGACCTCCTTCACGACCATCTTCAGGAAGGAAATCAAAAACTCGCTACACTCAATAATAAAATTGGAACTAATGATATTAAGGACTCGCTTGCTAGCGGATTTGTCGACAACTTATCAGCTCCTGTAAAAGCAGAACCTATGAGCATGAAATCAAGCACAAACACGCTACCTGAATCAGGTGAAGCAGCTAGCAAACCCTTGATGGTAGCTGCAGTTGTTGTACTCATTGTTGGTGCATTGATACTATATCGTTCACGTAAAAGAAAATAACTCAAATCATAAAACACATCATTAAATTGATGTGTTTTATTACTGTAAAAAAAAACGAAAGCATTTTTACGAGAAACTTTTACTATGACAATCTCACTATTACGTTTTCTCCGTTTGTTAATCACTTCAAAAATTACTTTACGACCCATTTAATTGCAATAAAAAAGTAGAACCGATTACCCGGTTCTACTTCACAAAATGATACATCAATATTCCTGCACAAACGGCAACGTTCAGACTTTCAGCCCTACCATAAATGGGTATATATAAATTTTCATCTGTAGCGGATAGTATTTCAGGGTTCACACCTTGCCCTTCATTTCCTAATACAATCATAAAATTATCACTTGGTATGACTTCTTTATAATCACGTGCCTTCTCTAAACTCGTACCATAGATTGTACCGTTAGACTTTGAGCTTGCTTCATCAAAATCCATCTCAATGACCGGTATATGAAACACACTACCTTGAGATGCACGCAGAACTTTGTCGTTATAAATATCAACAGTCCCTTTTGCTATAATAACGGCGTCCAATCCTGCTGCATCAGCTGTACGAATAATTGTTCCAACGTTCCCAGGATCCTGAATACGGTCTAAATAAATAACACGGTTCAGTTCAGCGTCTTTCCCATCTTTCATATTGCATACGGCGTATATTCCTTGGGGTGCTTCTGTCTGAGATAACTTCTCAGCAACTTTAAAAGTGATTTCATACTGTTGTTTGCTACCTGCAACCATAGCTTCTGTCAATTTATCCGGATTAACAGTAAGGATCATTTCAATATCAACATTACTGTTTACTGCCTCTTCAACGAGATGTTCTCCTTCAATTATAAACTGCTGCATTTTCTTTCTATCTTTCCTGTTATGCAGTTTAGCTATCTGTTTGATCTTCTGATTTTGTATTGATTCAATTATTTCCATTATTGTCCCTCTTCCTTTATCAATGAGAATCCTGGTCTCATTTCTGCTAATGACTCCATCACATCGATCCACTGGTTGCCAGCTTCTTTAAAAGTTGTTTCAAATAGATGACGCTGTGCTTCGTTTAACGTATCTATCAGCTGTATCCCTTGATCAGTAGGATAGAGTTCTTTCAGACGTTTATCCTGGGGTGATGGTTGTTCAGTAATCAGCGCTTTTTCTTTTAATACTTTCAGTGTACTTTGTGAACCTTGCTTAGAAATCTCAAGTACTGTCAGCAATTCTTTCATAGTTATCCCTGGTTTCTTACAAATAAAAAACAGAAATCGATGATGCTGTCTTAACATACCGTGTTGTTCAATAATTTCATCTGCTGCTCCAATGAACGTCTTATATGCAAAGTAAAATATCATATGTTCATAGTCTTTATCCATATACATTGTCTCTATCCCTTCAACGTATTACTTATATTATACAGTGAAAAATTAAGATTACAACAAATAGGTCAATGCAGTTGACTTAATATTATTTTAGCTATATATTTAAATTGTTACTAAAGAAAGGATGATAGATATGAAACAAAGAATCGGTCAATACTTAATCGATGCACTTCATGTTAACGGTGTCGATAAAATTTTTGGAGTACCAGGTGACTTTACGTTAGCATTCCTTGACGATGTCATTCGTCATGACAGTGTCGAATGGATAGGCAATACAAATGAACTCAATGCAGCCTATGGTGCTGACGGCTATGCGAGAGTTAACGGACTTGCAGCAGTAAGTACAACATTTGGCGTAGGAGAACTAAGTGCCGTAAACGGAATTGCTGGAAGTTATGCTGAACGTGTGCCTGTCATAAAAATTTCGGGCGGTCCTTCATCTGTCGCTCAACAAGAGGGTCGCTATGTCCACCATTCACTTGGTGAAGGTATTTTCGATTCCTATTCAAAAATGTATGCACATATCACTGCGACGACAACAATACTTTCTGTCGACAATGCAGTGGATGAAATTGACCGCGTGATTCATTGCGCACTCAAAGAAAAGCGTCCTGTGCACATCCACCTACCGATAGATGTTGCTTTGACAGAAATTGAAATTCCCCATGCACCTAAAGTGTATACACATAAGTCACAAAATGTTGATGCATATATCCAAGCAGTAGAGAAGAAACTCATGTCTGCAAAACAACCTGTAATTATAGCAGGACATGAGATCAACAGCTTTAAACTACATGAACAGCTAGAGCAGTTCGTAAATCAAACAAATATACCTGTTGCACAGCTTTCTCTTGGTAAATCTGCATTTAATGAAGAAAATGAACATTACCTAGGGATTTATGACGGTAAGATTGCTAAAGAAAACGTGCGTGAGTATGTGGATAATGCAGATGTCATCTTAAATATCGGTGCAAAACTGACAGATTCTGCAACAGCAGGCTTCTCATACAAATTCGATACTGATAATATTATCTATATTAACCATAATGACTTTAAAGTTGAAGATGTTATAAGCGATAATGTCTCGCTGATCGATCTTGTAAACGGATTGAACAGCATCGACTACAAGAATGAAACACACTACCCATCATATCAACGTTCGGATATGAAGTATGAGTTGAACGACGCACCCTTAACACAAAGCAACTACTTCAAAATGATGAATGCATTCTTAGAAAAAGATGATATTTTACTTGCAGAGCAAGGCACATCATTCTTTGGTGCTTATGATCTATCTTTGTATAAAGGGAATCAATTTATCGGCCAGCCGTTATGGGGATCTATCGGCTATACATTCCCATCTCTATTAGGTTCTCAGCTTGCTGATGTGAATAGACGTAATATTCTGCTCATCGGTGACGGTTCATTACAATTAACTGTTCAGGCCCTATCTACGATGATCAGAAAAGACATTAAACCGATTATCTTCGTAATCAATAACGATGGCTATACTGTTGAACGTCTGATACATGGTATGGAAGAACCATACAATGATATCCAGATGTGGAACTACAAACAGTTACCAGAAGTATTTGGTGGTAAAGATACGGTTAAGGTCCACGATGCTAAGACTTCAAATGAATTAAAGACAGTTATGGATAGCGTTAAAACAGACAAAGACCATATGCACTTTATCGAAGTACATATGGCTGTAGAAGATGCTCCGAAGAAATTAATCGATATCGCAAAAGCTTTCTCTGATGCGAACAAATAATATATTTATTGTAGCCAGGACACGTTACGTTGTTCCTGGCTCTTTTATATCTTTTATAGTAAATGATATTTCATAATAATTTGAATTTTTGATATAATTATTAGGAAATATCATTTAGGAGTGATCTCATTAATACTGAAATTATTATTTTAATTCTTGGTTTGCTACTTTTTACTGCAGTCATGACCACAACATTATCCAGTAAACTCGGACTTCCCTCATTAATCGTCTTTCTCGCTGTAGGTATGGCACTGAATTCATTCATTATGTTTGATAATGCTTTCCTCGCACAACTTATTGGAACAATCGCACTTGTCATCATTCTGTTCGATGGTGGTATTCAAACAACTAAATTAACGGTGAAAAATGCAATCTCTTATGCATCTATACTAGCAACAATCGGTGTTCTCATTACAAGTTTCATTGTAGGTGTAGCCACAGTTTTTATATTAGATTTATCCTGGAAACAGGGGCTGTTATTTGGAGCCATTGTCGGATCTACGGATGCTGCTGCTGTATTCAGTATTCTTGGTAACAAGCAAATTAAACAGAAGATTAAAAGCATACTTGAGGTTGAATCTGGAACAAATGACCCTATGGCGTTATTTTTAACTGTTACGATGATCAATCTACTAACAATGCCAGATGCATCACTTCTAACAAGTGCATTACTATTTGTATGGCAAATGGTAGGCGGCGCATTACTAGGCCTGCTCATCGGATATATTACAGTTAAACTCATAAACTTTGTAGAGCTTGAAGCGACTGGACTCTATCCTATCCTTGCACTTACTTTAGCCTTTCTTACATACGGACTATCTTCTCCACTGAAAGTCAGTGGACTCCTTGCTGTATATGTCTTTGCATTATATTTAGGTAACCATCCGCTCAGCTACCGTGCAAATATCATCAGATTCGGCGAAAGCTTTGCATGGATGGCTCAGATGACAATGTTTATACTATTAGGATTACTCGTATTCCCTAGTCAGCTGCCAGGCATAATGATTCAAGGATTACTCATCGCAATCGTCCTGATGTTCGTGGCAAGGCCTATAAGTGTCTGGCTAACACTCTTCTGGACGGATCTATCGAAGAAAGAACTTACCTTTATCTCATGGGCAGGATTACGGGGTGCAGTACCAATTATTCTTGCAACATATGCACTGTTAGCAGAAGTTGAAAATTCAGAAATTATCTTTAACGTCGTCTTCTTTGTCGTGTTACTAAGCGCATTACTGCAAGGTATGACACTTGTCCCTCTTGCGAATAAACTCGGACTTAATAAAGGAGAGGCACATACAAGTCCTTACCACTTTGATATGGTTGCAAGCGAAGTTACAGAAGTTGATATACGTGAATACCTTGTAAAATTAGGATCACCATGGGCAAATAAAAAAATACATGAACTTGGTCTACCGAGACAATCCAATATTAATGCGGTTGTAAGAGACGACAAGTTGTACGTGCCTGATGGTAATTTTGAGATACAGACAAACGACATATTATATATCATCGCAAGTAAGAAACTACATCTGAGCATTCAGAAAGAACTTGCGAAATTAAAAGCGAAAAAAGAACGCCCTGTCAAATAGACAAGGCGTTTTATTATTCCTTCACAGCTTTAAAGATGACAAATGACGGGCGATGATTAATTTTTTCGATATCGACATGGCTCATATATTCATTGGATAACTCGGTATTTCCGGTTTCGATGATACGCTCTAATTTAAATCCTGCTTCAAGTAATGTATTCAGCAGCTCCTCCATCGTTCGATGATATTTTATTACGTCTTGTTGCAACCATCTTGTACTACGCATACCACTCTCGAAGTAATGATCCAGCTTATAATGATCATACATATCAGGCACATGTGACCATAAATCGTCTGAACGTGTTGCAGTTGCGACAGGATGCTCAATTGAGAAGATAAACACACCAGTATTTTTCAAATGATTATAAACCTTTTGAACAGCACCTTTATAATCTTCAATATAGTGAAATGCAAGGGATGAAACGATAACATCATAATCCGCGACAGAATCAAATTCCATAAAATCAGTATTCAAGAAAGTAACATGCTGATCCTGTATATTTTCCTTTGCTTCCTGTATCATGTTGCTAGAAATATCGATGCCCGTGATCTGAATCGGAGACTGCTCAAGCATATACTGGACGAGCTGTCCCATTCCACAACCGATATCGAGTATTGTCTTATTATACAGATTCGGCAGAAGTTCTTTGATTCTCGGTACTTCTATCATTTCGTTATAACTCGTTGGATTTAATCTGACTTCTTTATAACGATTAAAGAAGTCGTGGTTATCATAAATGTTGTGCATATGGATTCTCCTCTTAGTGTAAGGAATACAGTACGTTTCATAGGTGGCGTACTTTAAGATAGTTCGACACATACATTCTCGAATCTCACTATCTCAACGCTCTAGGTGGCGTACTTTAAGATAGTTCGACACATACATCTCAAATTTCAATATCTCAACGTTCTAGGTGGCGTACTTCAATATAGTTCGACACATACATCTCAAATTTCACTATCTCAACGCTCTAGGTGGCGTACTTCAACATAGTTCGACACATACATCTCGAATCTCACTATCTCAACGCTTTAGGTGGCGTACTTCAACATAGTTCGACACATACATCTCGAATCTCACTATCTCAACGCTTTAGGTGGCGTACTTTCCAATAATTCGCCATCTACAAAACCATTCCTAAATCTCCTGCTTAATAATTCGTTCCACCGCTTCATCATCAATACTTTCTACAACTTTCTTAAGCAATTTCACTGCACCATTATAATCTTCACGATGCATCATCGAAACATTACTATGGATATAACGTGTTGGCACAGATATTGTAATCGCTGGTACACCGTTATTACTCACTGCAACGTGCCCTGCGTCCGTATATCCTCCTGTAAGATGATCAATTTGATATTTAATACCATTCTCCTCTGCCACCTGTTCAACATATCGTCTAAAGGATACATGTCCAATATTCCAGGCGTCTGATAACAAAATTACAGGGCCATCTCCCATCTTAGTTTGTCCGGCGTTCTCCATACCCGGTGTCTTTGAACATATACATACATCAATAGCTATTGCCAGGCTCGGACGTATCTTATTTGCTGCAGTGATTGCACCACGAGATAAAGTCTCTTCCTGCGTAACAGCGCCTGCATACAAAGTAACATGATTATCAACTGCTTTAATAACTTCGTATGCTGCAGCACATCCAAAGCGGTTATCAAATGCTTTAGCAAGTAAATAATTAGGATTAGCCATCACTTCAAACTCTGAATACGGGGTGATTGGATCGCCAACACGTACACCTGCATCCAATGTCTCTTCACGATTATCTGTACCGATATCGATAAACATCGCATCTGGATCAACTTTATTACGTTCTGCTTGTGGTAAGACATGCGGTGGTTTACTACCGATGACACCTCGCACTTCCCCTTGTTGCGTTAAAATCGTAACCTTCTGACTTGTCATTACAGTTCCAGACCAGCTGCCTAAATTCGTAAATTTAATAAATCCATCTTCAGTAACTTCTGTTACCATGAAGCCAATTTCATCTAGGTGGCCCAGTAACATTATTGAATGGTTTGAAGCCATCTTTTTAACCCCAAAGATGCCTCCTGTATTATCGTGCACCGTTTCTATACTTTCTTCATCAAATAGTTCCTGCATCAGCTTTGTCATCGGCAGTTCAAATCCAGCCGGTGCATTACAGTCGGTCATTTGTTTAAGTAGTGCTAGTTGCTTGTCCATAAATACATCTCCTATTCCACCGTAAACTTATATTTTATGTTATTATAGGATATTATTACATATATTGTTCCAAAAATATACCATCGCTGGTCCAATTAATTTATGCCATCCTTTAGCAATTGCTAATGCAGCAGTCTTCGGTCATCCTATATTTGCATTACTTGAAAATAATATTCCCTCCAGCTTTCGGTAATATATCAGTCTTAGATACTGAGCTTCTAAATGATACAGCCATAATAAAGAACTCTGCATCAAAATTTAACACAAGTTCGAGCAACGAGATTTCTTTTCTACTAATATAATCCTCCTGCCCTGCAAAAAGTGGCTTCATTGTTAATCTCATCAATAAACATTATATTTCTTATTTATCAGAATGCTTTATAATATTGATGAACCACTCACATCTCATAAGCGCTTTGCAAACTTTTCTTTATGTTCAGCAGGTAAAGCCTCCACCTTCAATGCTTTATCAATCAATGCTTTATTCTTCTTATCACCGTATACTAATTCATTAAACTCATGTAATGTAAACCCTGTTTCATCTTTTTTCACAAGTTCTAACTGACAATCAGGTGCTACCATACCTTCAGCAAGTACTCTAAAGTAACACCCTGTTGCTCGACTTGCGGCCATCATCTTTACGATATTTGGTACATTGTGTATCTGGGCGATTGTATTACATGGTCCACGTCCTTCAGTCACTTGAATAAGCGCCTCTCCAAGTTTATAAATGTCACCAATGCTAATTGTATCTTTATCTAATCCGACGGTTGTTATATTCTCACCGAACAAACTAAATTCCGTGTCAATCTCTATGTAATCTGACCATAAATCATAATCATTAAGATCATATAAGCAAACCGCTTTATTTATACCGCCATGCCCTTTATAGACATGTTGATCTCCTACAAACCCCATAAAAGTGAGTTGTACTGCATTCTCAACAGGATATTTATAATAAGCAGTTTTCTTCTCTTTACCTTTTACATTAATCTTTTCTATACTACCGATACAAATTCTTTTCACTTCATACTGCATGTCCTCACCTCTTCAATTGTGTTATTTCAAGTGTATTATTATCGATTAAATAAGTAAATTAAAAATCAGCTACTCAAATGAGCAGCTGCTGATATAAATTTAATTTCTTTTTACTGAACACGGTATAATTAAAAAGATCAAAGTAATGCGCAAGCTTTAGTTCAATAATAAATCAACATAAAACCGAAACATAATAATATCTTTATGTTTCGGTTTCTATCGTTAACTATCTTTTCTTATTACGTTTCTTATATGACACAACGCGTGACTTCTTCTGCTGACGATATTCCGGCATTTCGATAACTTTATGTCCACCGATACGCCATAACCTTACTTCTGTGTACATCGTCTTTAACAACTTCGTTAAGTTCTCTGTCGGTACTATAGAGATCATCTGTCTTGCACCAAGATCTGCGACAAATTCAAATGCTGTTTCAAAGCTATCTGTCACACGAAATGTCTCTATAATTTCGTTGAACAGTGCTTCTACTTGCTGTGGATAAATATGTTCACCTTTCATATTGTGCTTCAATTCTGTCTTTAAGTCTTCTTTTAATTTATTATTCTCTACATGTGAGTTCTGTACATATTTATAGATTTGCTGAGCGTTCACTGGTGTATAGTATTCCATATTGCTGAACATTACATCTAAATCCATCTGCTGATGTGAATATATTTCATGTTTCACCCAGTTGCCTTTAATATTCGGTACGAGATTTGGAAAGTAGGTCGTTATATCCTGCTTGATGTCATCACTCGTAATATCCTTGCGATATACTTTCTTATACACTTGCTGCATAAAATCCAGACGTACAAATCCGTATAGGTTCATCATTCCACGGTAAAACTTAATCTTCTCGATTTCCGGATTAATTATGCCTGATGCTTTCAATTTTTTAAAATGTTCAAGCACATCTTTCGGTACGAAGAGGATTTCATTAAAATCATGACTGAACGCAAAGATTTCTCTCGTTGCCCCTTTCATATATGTGAAATTGTCATAGCCGAACTGCAATGCATTCTCAATATTCAGTTGCAGCTCAAAGTCCATATACTTCATCATCTTCTGAATCATCGTGAAGTCTTTAAAGAATGCCTGATGAATCATGTTAATATTTGAATTTTTATCTGATTTTTCTTCTAACTGATAAAAGCGTACAATCCCGATGATATCTTCATCACTTAATGTTTGTAAATGTGTCTTCAAATCTTTGTTCGACCAGTTATCAATCATCGTATGAATGTTTGTTTCAATTTCAAGCTGTGATTGATATTGTTCGAGATTGGCTTTTAGCACATCGCTTTCATATGCAGTTTCTTCATCAGTCGGTGCTTCAATCCATTCATGTTCACTATTTAGGTGCAGTTCATTATAATAGTTGATCATTTCATTTGGAATTTCAAAGATTTTACCGCTACTTGCTTCAATCAGTCCTGCTTCAACTAAGTTAGGTAATACATATTCCGTCTGTATACTATCTTTATTGATACGGTTGCCGTTTGCGGCGAGCAATGTTAAATAGAGGTGCTCTGTTTCATTTAAATTTGGAATCACTTGGTGAATTATTGATTTAGTAATTGTCATATATTGCTCCTATCTATAAAAAGGCTGAACTACTTCAGCCTTTAATATTAATGATATTGCGATTAAATTGTATGCCATACGTTTCTTCAAATAATTGTAGCGCTTGAGTACTGAATGCAAATACTTGCGTAAAAGTTCTTTCGCTTAATACATCAACATGTACGTTTCTGTACTTTTCCTGTACTAATGCGTCATTCATCTGGTCGATTGCGTAATAAAATCCACCTTGCTCAAATCGTTCGATAAGTTCATGCTTATTGATTTCATCTGTACTTATATAGAGATGGGCTTCATTAAATTCAGGTAGGGATTCAAACCATGATACCCCTTTTCTGCAGTTCACAACGTCACCAATAATAATCATTGCCGGATGTGTAACCTCTTCTTCCTGAACTTTCTGGATAATATTTGTTAAATCTCCTGTAACCGTCTTCTGGAAGCCATAACTTGCATGTCCAATTACTGCTATTTTTAGATGAGCTTCATTTTTAGATAATACTTCTACGATTTCAGGTAATGCTTTCATCCCCATATACAGTGCAAGTGTTCCACCTTTCGCGAGTGCTTCAAAATCAATTTCTCTGACGCTGTCTTTTTGCAGATGACCCGTTGAAAACGTAACATGCGGTGAATATGCACGGTCCGTCAGTGGGAAGCCTGAATAGAGCGCTGCAGCCGATGCGCTTGTAATCCCTGGAACAATCTCGTATGGCGTATGGTCGTCCAGACTTTCTACTTCTTCAGTCAGGCGACCGAATATACCTGGGTCCCCACCTTTTAGACGGACAATAGTCTTATACTGCTGCGCACAATGATTAATGATTGTATTGATTTCATCCTGCTTCTTATATTTTACGTCAGGATTCTTACCAACGTATATCAGTTTGCATTCGCGCTTGCTGAGCTGCAGTAATATTGGATTTACAAGACGATCATATATAATCACATCTGCCTGCTCGATTTTACGTATTGCCTTATAAGTAACAAGACCTGGGTCACCTGGTCCTGCACCGATAAAGTAAACTTTACCTAGATCCATATATAAAGTACACCATCTTCGACTTCTGTTTTATAAGTCTCAACACATCCGTCTGCTTCATCTGGTGCCTGAATTTGTCCATCGTTTAAATTAATCTTTCGATCATGCAGCGGACAGAATACGTAATGCTCACTTACCGTACCTTCTGATAAAGGACCATTTTTATGAGGACAGCGATTACCGATCGCTCTAATATCTCCAGATTCTAATAAGAATATACCAATCTCTTCGTCTTTCACAAATACTTTTTTACCAATTTGAGGTTCTAATTCAGATACATTGAATAGTTTAATTTTTTCCATGACTATACGCGCTCCACTTCATACATTTTTCGTTTCTCTTCATCTGATGCAATTGCTTTCCATGGTTCTTCCTGACGTGCTTTATTAGCATCCATCAAACGATCGTATAATTCCTGTTGTTTCGCTTCATCCAGCAGTACTTCTTTCACCTTGTCGAAACCTAAGCGCTCCATCCACGGTGCAGTACGTTCAGCGTAAATTCCTGTTTCACGGTAGTATTGCATCATCGCGCCACATAAACGTACAACTTCATCTTCAGTTGCTACTGTCGTAAGTAACGTTGCAGCTTTAACTTCTGTACCACCATTACCACCAACAAAGATCTGGAAGCCATTCTCGACACCGATAACACCGAAATCTTTCACACCAGATTCTACACAGCTACGTGGACAGCCTGATACCCCAATCTTAAATTTATGCGGTGTATCAATATATTCAAATGTTGACTCGAGACGAATTGCAAGTTGCGTCGTTAACTGTGTACCGAATCGACAGAATTCTTTACCGACACATGATTTAACAGAACGTAGTTTTTTACCGTATGCAGATGCCGAACGCATACCTAGATCTTCCCATACTTGAGGCAATTCCTCTTTCTTAATACCATATAGACCGATGCGTTGTGCACCAGTGATCTTCACTAATGGCACATCATATTTCTTCGCCACTTCACCTAATTTAATTAACTGATCAGGATTCGTTACTCCACCCTGCATCTGTGGAATAACTGAGAAAGTACCATCATTTTGAATGTTTGCATGGAAACGTTCATTTGCATAGCGCGAGTCTTTTTCATCTTCATGTTCATGTGGCCAGCACATATTTAAGTAGTAGTTGACTGCAGGACGACATTTCGGACATCCACCTAAGTTTTTAAATCCTAATACGTGACGAACTTCTTTAGATGTCTTTAATCCTTTTGCACGAATTTGTGTCACAATCTGATCACGCGAAAGATCAGTACAACCACATATTCCAGCCGGTCCCCCTGCTTCAAATTTATCTCCTAAAGTAAAGCTAAGTAAATCAGCGATTTGACCTTTACATTTACCACATGATCCACCCGCTTTAGTATGCGCTGTAACTTCACCAACCGTCGTCAATCCTTTTTCATGTACAGCTTTAACGATCTGCCCTTTAGATATACCGTTACATCCACAAATTGTTTCATCGTCTGCCATCGTTTCCACACTGATTGCATCAACTTCACCAGCTTTATGCAGTAATGACACTAATGTAAATTCTTCGATTGCTTCTTCTTTTTTCATCATATTGTAGAAGCGGTTACCTTCTTCGGTATCACCGTACAGTACTGCTCCTACAACTTTACCTTCTTCTACATACACTTTTTTATAGACATTATCTAAACCGTTGTACACTTCAATACCGCGTGTCTTTTCACCTTCATAAATCTTACCCGCAGAGAATAAGTCACAACCAGATACTTTAAGTGAAGTAAATGTAGTTGAACCGTGATATCCATCTGTTGGATTGCCAGTAATGTGGTCAGCTAATACTTTCCCTTGTTCGTAAAGTGGCGCTACTAAGCCATAAACTTTTGCGTTATGCTCAACACATTCACCAACTGCGTATATATCTGGGTCACTTGTCTGCATAAAGTCATTAACAACGATACCACGACCGATTTCAAGTTCAGCGGCACGTGCTTGCTTTGTTACGGGACGAATACCAACAGCCATAACAACTAAATCCGTTTCAATTACTGAACCGTCACTTAAACGGATTGCTTCAACGCGTTCTTTACCGATAATTTCCTGTGTATTCCCTTGTAATTTAAATTTCATACCTTGTTTCTCTAAATCTGCTTTCAACATTTCTCCAGCTTTACGGTCTAGCTGCATTTCCATTAACCATTCGCCTAAATGTACAACAGTAACATCCATGCCCTGGTCAAGCAATCCACGCGCACATTCTAATCCAAGCAATCCACCACCGATTACGACAGCTTTTTTGTAATGACGCGCCTGCTCAATGATGTATTCTGTATCTTTAATCGTTCTCCAGCCGATTACACCTTCAAGTTTCACACCATCAATCGGTAACATGAAGGCAGTAGAACCTGTTGCAATGATGAGTTTATCATATGAAACTGTAATTCCCTTTTTCGTTGTTACTCTCTTATTTGTTCTGTCGATTGATTCAGCTTTATCATCATTGATTAATGTGATGCCTTGTTCTTTATACCATTCATAATCATTTAGAATTGTTTCCTGAACATCCATCTTCTTCTGTAAAATATTTGACAGCATAATACGATTATAGTTCGGATATGGTTCTTCACCGATAACTGTAATTTCAAATAGATCTGGATTACGCTCCAAAATTTCTTCGATCGTACGTATTCCTGCCATACCATTACCAATCATCACTAATTTTTGTTTCATATTTTTTCTCCTCTTCAATTCAATGGTTTATTTTAATAACGCTTTAATTTTATGTTTAAGTGCTTTACTTTTCTCTGGACTTACACCTTCGCTTGAAATCATAATACGCATATCCTCATGCTTGAAAGACGCTACATTAAAGAAGTTTGAGTTACTCTTATTTGAGCAATCATTAACAAGCTGATTATCATATACACATTCCATCACCTGCTTATTGACATCGTCATCATTTGTTGTAATAAACACGATGTCATATTGACTGATGTCCTGCTTTATAAATGGATGTTGGATGCATGCAACATCCATGCGCTCTATTTCAGCATCTATCTCTGGTGCTATGACAGTGATATGTGCCCCTTCACCTTGTAAACCATTTACTTTGCGCTTTGCAATTCTGCCTCCACCAACAATAAGAATATTTTTCCCTTCTAAATTAAGCATGACCGGATACATGGGTACACTCCTCAAGCGCTTTGAGCTTATTTAATACGCCTTGAGCCATATTAAAATCTAAATCTAATGTTTCAGTAAAAGAAATATCATATCCCGCTTCAATGAATGGCTGACTTAGTCTTTTAATCTTGTGCACGAGATGACCATCGAATAAGAAATACGGCATAATTACAATCTTCTGATGCTTATCCATCGTCTTTAGTTTTTCTTCAAGACTTAAATTACCATATAACATTGCCGGAACTAGCGTCTGGTCTGTCGATTGCTGCATTACTTGTACCATAGCAGTAAGACGCTCATCGGGTTCAGTAAATCTTTTGTTACCATGGGCTGTAATCAAAATTGTTTCGTCGCTAAACTCAGAGAGGATGCGCTCACACACCTGGTACACGCTCGGTTCATCACCGAAACAGTCGGCAATGCGATATGTTATGTAAGGAAAGTCCTTCAACACTTCATCAAGCTGTTCTGGAATATCTTCTCTTGCATGCATCGCCGGAAATAAGAGCATCGGCATCACCAATAATTCTGTAACACCAAGTGCTATCATACGACGTGTAACAATGGGTACATTCTCAGCATCTTTTTCCAGAAAAGCTAGCTGTTGCACTCTCTCGGGACGCTTAGAAATAATATGGTCAATAAATGCTCTAAAGCGCTCATTTTTATCCGGCATCTTTGATCCATGTGCAATATATATGATTCCTTTCATAGGTGTCCACCTCTTTATTAGATATATTTTTATTATAGCTTAATTAGTTGTGAATATGTTCACATAAGTAGATGAATAGGGATTTCCCTATATAATTTATTTTGCAAGAAAAAACAAAAAAACCGTTCAATGATGAAATATCATCATTGAACGGTTTTAATTACTATTATTTTAAAGCTGCTTTCGCTTGGTTTACTATCTCAGCAAATGCTTTTTCGTCAGAGATAGCGATCTCTGATAACATTTTACGGTTAACATCAATGCCAGCAACTTTTAATCCGTTCATTAAACGGCTGTAGCTGATATCGTGTTGACGTGCTGCTGCATTGATACGTGCGATCCATAATTTACGGAATTCACGTTTCTTTTGACGACGGTCACGGTATGCATATTGACCTGACTTCATTACTTGTTGTTTTGCTACTTTATATAATGTATGTTTAGAACCAAAGTAACCTTTAGCTAATTTGATCGTTTTTTTACGACGGGCGCGTGTTACTGTTCCACCTTTAACTCGTGGCATTATAATTCCTCCTTAAAATTCCTATTATTATTTTACGTACGTTAACATTTGTGCTACGCGTTTTTGGTCACCTTTAGAAACTAAAGATGCTTTACGTAATCCACGTTTTTGTTTTGTTGATTTGTTAGCAAATAAATGTGAAGTGTAAGCTCTTGAACGTTTTAATTTCCCTGAACCAGTTCTTTTAACACGTTTTGCTCCACCACGGTGAGTTTTCATTTTAGGCATGTTTTTATCCTCCTAGTTTTGTTTTTTATCGACGATAGGCGCTAACATTAAGAACATTGAGCGTCCATCCATCTTTGGTTTTTGTTCAACAGTCGCAAGATCTTTACATTCTTCTGCAAATTTCTCTAATACACGCTGACCGAATTCTTTGTGCGTAATGGCACGTCCACGGAAACGAATAGATACTTTGACTTTATCTTCTTTCTCTAAGAACTTACGTGCATTCTTAAGTTTCGTATTAAAGTCATGATCTTCGATTGTAGGACTTAAACGAATTTCTTTAACCGTAACAACTTTCTGCTTTTTGCGTGCTTCTTTATCTTTCTTCTGCTGCTCAAACTTGAACTTACCGTAATCCATAATTTTGGCAACGGGTGGTTTAGCGTTTGGTGCAACAAGAACAACATCAAGATTTACGCGTTCTGCAATTTCGATTGCTTCAAACTTAGTTTTAACACCGAGTTGTTCACCATCATGTCCAATTAAACGTAATTCCTTCGCGCGAATTTTGTCATTGATTTGAGTTTGATCTTTAGCTATGGTTGACACCTCCTATATGATTTACGAAGACAAACAAAAAAGCGAATGCATTATGCACCCGCTAAAAAATAGACATGTCTAACCATGTTATTTAACCCTGTAACTGCTATTGCGTCTTCAGGGCGAGAAGCGGGATGCTTCTACTTGTCCGTTTCGTATTCAACAGACTTAATAATAACAGGGTTATGCATCAATGTCAACATCTATTTTTTCATATTTACTCATATCTGTATCTTGTGATAAATCAACTTTTTCTAATGGGATCTTCTTTGTTTTATATCTCAGTTTATGATAGAAGAAAAATACTAAGAAAATAGGAATTCCCATATATGTAATCATAAAGCCATTCATGTCAAAGTTTCTATTTATAATCAGGTCCGTATCCTGACCAATAATTACAAAGAGACATAGTATGAATGCAAAGATTGGACCGAATGGGAACCACATTGCTTTATACTTCAATACTGATAAATCTTTGTTCTGCGCATAAAATGCACGACGGAATCTATAATGACTAATAGCGATACCGAGCCAGGCGATAAAGCCAGTTAATCCACTTGCCGCAACGATATATTCATATGCACCACTGGCCACACGTTCAACTAAGAAGATAATCAGCACAACTATGAAGGTCGCTAATAAACTCGGAATCGGAACCCCTTTCTGATTGGTCTCAGAAAATTTACGGGATGCTAATCCGTCTTTACCCATCGCGTATAACATACGTGTTGAAGCATACATACCACTGTTACCCGCTGAGAGAATTGACGTTAAGATAACAGCATTCATAAATGACGCTGCAAACGCAAGTCCAGCATTTTCAAAAACTAATGTAAATGGCGACTTCGCAACACTGTCTCCTCCCATTAAGTTCGGATTTGTGTAAGGAATGATTAAACCAATGACTAGAATAGATAAAACATAGAAAATTAATATTCTCCAGAATACTTGTTTGATTGCTTTTGGAATCGTTTTTTCTGGTTCTTCAGACTCACCTGCAGTAATTCCTACAAGCTCTGTACCTTGGAAACTAAAGCCTGCAACTAAAAATACACCAAGAATCGTTAAGAAGCTTCCGGTTAATCCATGACCTAGAAACGGTGCTTCACCAGTCGTGAAATTTTTGAACCCTAAATACTCTCCTCCGATTATTCCGAAGATTGTCAGTACACCAATCCCTAAAAATAAGATAACTGTTACTACTTTAACAATCGCGAACCAATACTCACTTTCACCATATACGCGCACTGATAATGTGTTCAAAAATAAAATGATGGCTAAAAAGACTAAACTCCATGCCCAGCCTGGTAAGAAGTCCATCGGTGCCCAGTATTTAATTACACTTGCAGCAATACTCACATCCGCCGCTACAGTAATCACCCAGTTAAACCAATAGTTCCAGCCTAATGCAAATCCAAGTGACGGATCAACGAATCGTGTTGCATAAGTTGAAAAACTTCCTGAAATCGGAAGATACGTTGCCATTTCTCCAAGTGATGTCATTAAGAAGAAGACCATAATTCCGATAATTGTAAATGCAAGTAACGCCCCACCGGGTCCAGCATCACGGATAGCTCCTCCACTGGTCATAAATAATCCTGTACCAATACATCCACCGATGGCAATCATAGATATATGACGCTGCTTCAATTTTCTTTGTACTTGATTTGTACTTTCTGACAAAGTAATAACTTCCCTTCTATAAATAAAAATGGATGCACACAATTGTATGCATCCATAAATGATTCTTCTTACCATTTAGTAGCGCATCACAATATGTGTGACAGTCTGTTACTTATTCAGTAACAGCCCAGAATTTAAGCTCATACACTTAGCTTCTTCGGCATCGTTTCCTTTCTACTGGTTTCAATTACGTGTATGACGTATCCATCAGTATACTCTTAAACAATGCGACCTCTACCTCAACGAGGAATATTAAGTTAATGATAAATATACATTACTTATCATAATTTTTCAAGCTTATTTTTTTAGACGAATCTCATCTACAATAGACCAGATGAAATCATCACGATCGATTGTCTTAGATTCTTTCTTACCATATTGACGAACGTTCACTTCATTATGCTCAATTTCTTTATCTCCTACAACAATCTGATAAGGAACTTTATGCATCTGAGCTTCACGAATCTTGTATCCCATCTTTTCTTCGCGGTCATCGATATGACAACGGACACCTTGTGATTTCAGTTCATCATAGAGTTTACGCGCGTAGTCATAATGTACCTCATTTGAAACTGGGATAATCTCAAGCTGATTAGGCGCTAACCATAATGGATAGGCTCCTTTATACTCCTCAGTTAAGAAAGCAACGAAGCGCTCCATCGTAGAGATCACACCACGGTGGATTACTACTGGACGATGTTTCTCACCATCACTACCGATATATTCCAGATCAAATCGTTCTGGTAATAAGAAATCCAGCTGTACAGTTGAAAGTGTCTCCTCTTTACCTAAAGCTGTTTTAACCTGTACATCTAATTTAGGACCATAGAATGCGGCTTCTCCTGGCGCCTCCTCATAATCCAGTCCCATTTCATCTACCGCTTCTTTAAGCATCAATTGTGCACGTTCCCACATTTCATCATCCTGGAAGTACTTTTCAGTATCTTCTGGATCACGATAACTTAGACGGAACTTATAGTCTTGGAACTTAAAGTCTTTATACACATCGATAACAAGCTGAACGACGCGAATAAATTCTTCTTTAATCTGGTCAGGACGAACGAATATATGCGCATCATTCAATGTCATACCACGCACACGCTGTAACCCGCTTACCGCTCCACTCGCTTCATAGCGATGCATCATACCAAGTTCTGCGATACGTATTGGTAATTCACGATATGAATGTGGTTTATTCTTGTATACCATCATATGGTGTGGACAGTTCATCGGGCGTAGTACAAGCGCTTCGTTGTCCATTTCCATCGGAGGGAACATATCTTCTTGATAATGATCCCAGTGACCACTCGTCTTATACAGATCAACCGATCCCATAATCGGTGTGTATACATGATCATAACCAAGTGCAACTTCTTTATCCACGATATAACGCTCTAATTCACGTCGAATTGTTGCACCATTTGGTAACCATAACGGTAAACCTGCACCTACAAGCTGATTTGTTGTAAAGAGCTCCAGCTCCTTACCGATTTTACGATGATCACGTTCTTTGCGTTCTTCAAGAATCTTCAGATGTGCTTTCAGCGCTTTTTTATCGAAGAATGCAGTACCATAAATACGCTGCAGCATCTTGTTATCTGCATCACCTCTCCAATACGCACCAGCAGTTGATAATAGCTTGAATTCTTTTATCTTAGCAGTTGAAGGCACATGCACACCTCGACAAAGATCTGTAAACTCTCCTTGCGAATAGATAGTGACATTCTCATCTTCAGGGATTGCATCGATTAGTTCCTGTTTGTATGGATCATCAGCGAAAATCTTCTTCGCTTCTTCACGACTGACAACACGTCTCTCAATCTTGATATTCTCTCCGACAATTTGTCGCATCGTCTTTTCAATTTCAGGTAGGTCTTCACTAGAGATCTTATGCTCTGTATCGATATCATAGTAGAAACCTTCTTCAATAACAGGACCTACACCGAAATGCACATTACCATACATACGCTTTAGCGCTTGAGCCATTAAATGGGCAGTTGAATGACGTAATACTTCAATACCTTCAGGAGACTCAGGCGTGATGATTTCGATGTCTCCATCTGTTTCAAGTGCTGTTGATAAATCAACCATTTGTCCATTAAATTTTCCTGCTAAAGCTTTCTTCTTTAAACCAGGACTGATTGAACCTGCAATATCTTCAGTTGTAACGCCAGCCTCAAAACTTTTTACATTACCATCTGGAAATTTAATATTAATTTCACTCATTCAAAACGCCTCACTTTTTTATTTTATTTTAAACAACAAAAAGACCCCATCCCAAAAGGGACGAAGTCTATTCGCGGTACCACCCTAATTACTGATTGCTCAGCAACTCTACATAAGATAACGGTCTTGAGCCGGATAGCGATTAACTATCATGAACATAAGGGAGTAACAAATGATCTTAAATGCTGATTCTCACCACCATCAGCTCTCTATAAATTAAGGAATCATCGTCTTATCCTTATGATGTTATTCATATAGACGAACATTTCTGTTGTTTGTTACCTAATATTATACACATATTGTCGGGATTTTCAAATTTTATTTTTCACGTCTATAGTTTTTACCTGATAACATATAAGCATCACTTAATGTCTCGATGCGCTCCATAATACGCATTGCTTTCGTCTGTTCAGCACCATGCTTTGTCATTGATAAATGATGAGATAATTCTTTGAAATCGAAATTTGAACTAAAGAATGTCGGCATATTGTTCATCATACGGTGGTTGAGAATAGGTCCAAGCACTTCATCACGTACCCATGGCGTCAAATCTTCTGCACCGATATCATCCAGCATAAGTACAGGCGTATTTTTCACACGGTTAAGCCGTTCGTTATATGTACCATCACTGAAGCCATTTTTAAGTTCTCGAATAAACTCAGGAAAATACAGGAGCGTCGTATAAATATAGCGTTCCTTCAGTTCGTTGGCAATCGCACCCAGTATAAACGACTTACCTGTGCCGAAAGGACCGTGAATATACATCCCTTTCGTATCATTACCTCTTGCGATATCACGACAAATGATGTTTGCTTGACGCACGATATCGATACGCGTTTTATCATCTAAATGTATCTGTGCAAGCTTTGCATTTAGTACGTCCTTCGGCATGTGGATTGCAGTAATAAACTGTTTCATCTTCTGAGCTTCATCATGAGCGAGTTTAGATGGACAAGGGAGGTGCTTAATCTTAATTTTATTGTTTTCAACATACAGTTCAGGCGTATGTCCTGGTACAAAGTTCTTACACTTACTGTAAGATTCGCATGCATCGCACATCTTTGAAGAATCTTTATATTCTTGTAGTACAGATAAATCATTATCGATCATCTTATCTGTTATGTGATTCTCTTTAATAAACTGCTTAATATCAGGTTCTTTAATCGTTTCTTCTTTTATTGCCTCAATACGTTTAAATATATCGCTGTTCGTATGCAGTATCGAACCCATATGTTTCATCATTTATCCTCCTCCCATGATTGATTTAATTCTTCTAATAACTTCTGTCTTTCCTTTTCCAGGTCAATATTATCTGTATCCTCTTTAACTGCTGGCTGTTGTTCTTCAAGCAGCCATTTCGGTGTCAGTTCTCTTTGCACCGTATTATTCTTTTTATAGTGATTTGCTTTATTATACAATTTCTCCTGCTTCTTCTGTTCAAATGACTTCACATACTTGTAGGCTGCTTCACTGTTCGATAGCTTCTGTTTCTTCCAGTTTGAAGCAATCTCTTCGATATAACTCTGCGGCAGTTTCATATCATTTGTAAACATGACATACTGCAATAATATATTCATTACACCAAATGGCAGTTGCTCGCGTTCTAATATTGATTCAATCATACGCTTTTGTTTAATTGTCGGTTCAGACTTACTAAATGAAGTAAGCATATCTATCGGACTTGTCGTGTCCATCAATTCAAACCAGGTCAGTTTCGTTTCTGGCGCGTCATCTTTTACCTGCTGAGGTGTTAACTGCGGTAATTGGCCGTCATGTTCAATCTGATAGAAGTCCCGGGCATTCTTACGTAAATCTTCATGTGAAATTTGCTGGTCACTCGTCAGTGATTTCAAAATGATGCCGCGCATATCATGTGCTGCGATATCGTACAGTGTCGCTAGCTGAACAATTAAGTTACGCGTCGCTTTCGGCAGTTGACTTTTCGTGATTAAATTCTGTGCGAGCAGCATCTCCAGTAAATCAAAATCAAACGTATGCTGGTGAACGGGTATTCCGAGCGATTCATGCTGCTTTACCAGATATTCATTTCCTTCAAAAATAGCCTTTTCCGGAGATTTCGGTGTACCAAATACATCCATGTACTTACTTGACACATCTTGATAACCGTCCAGATTTAACGTTTCATTACAGAACCTTGACTTTAGCTGCTGATATCTCGGCTTACCTACTTGCTGGAACAAGAATACAGAGAGCATTGGATCATTAAAGAACTGAGATGGCATGACGGGTGCAATGAGTTTATAGACAAACTTCTGATTATCTTCAATACGCATATATGTTTTCAGTAGTCCAATTGCTTCTAAACGTTTACGTATTACTTCAAAGTGCGCTAAGTTCATCTTTAATTCACTTAAAATAACATAATGATTGATGACGTCGCTTGTCTGATCATAACCTGTGAGAAACTGACGCATAAACTGATAGACGCCAATACATTCAACTCCGATTAGGGGTGTATATAATGTAGTTAGTACATCTTCAGTAACTTGTGTTGCAACATAGTTGCTGATAACGATAAACTCATCGGTTCCATTCAATTCAGTAAAATAACGCTCCATCTTTGCACCTACTTTTTATTCTTTTCATTGAGTATATCACTCATCGTACGGAGCAACTGATCGACGTCTTTAAATTCTTTGTAGACAGAGGCAAAGCGTACGTAAGACACTTGATCCAGTTGCATCAGGTGCTCCATTACAATTTCACCGATATCGACAGATGAAATTTCAGACTGCCCTTTTTCTCTTAATGCATTCTCCACTGCATCCGTAATCTGTTCGAGAGATTCGTACGGAACAGGACGCTTTTCACATGCACGCACAAGACCATGTACAATTTTATCACGATTAAAGGCTTGTCTTGTTCCATCTTTTTTCACGACAATCAAAGGCTGTAGTTCTATGCGTTCAAACGTTGTGAAACGTGTACCACACTGTTCACATTCACGACGTCTTCTGATCGCATTCATATCGTCTGCATGTCTTGAATCAACGACCTTCGATTGATTAAAGCTGCATTTTGGACATTTCAAGACACTCACCTCATTTATATTTATTTCTCAATTATACATTATCATGTTTATTTACTAAACATTTAAGTTTACACTTGCTACAATTGGATAATCTACCAATAAACCAAAGAAAGGAATGAACAAATGAGACCTCATTATATTCATCTGTCAAAACGAGAAGAAGGAAACCCTGTAAATAAGCTGAGAGAAAGTTTCAACCACAGAAATGAAACGATTCTTTACCTTAAAGATCCGGTCGGCATTGTATTCATCGGAGATTCCATTACAGATTACTGGGACCTTGATAGCTATTTCGCGTTACATAATGGTAAACGTATTATTAACCGCGGTATCGGTAATGATCGTTCTCAGTGGGTACGCGAACGTTTTGTTGCGGATGCCATTCAGCTGAAACCTGACTGGATTGTATTAGCCATCGGTATCAATAACACGAAAGAACTTGATGATGATCAAACTGAAGCCAACCAGATACACATCAAGACACGTATTTTAGAAGATATTGAAGCAATGGTTATTATGGCTAAAGCCAAGAATATTAATATTGCTGTAGCAACACTCACTTCAACGAATCGTCCACAGCTCGACGGATTTATTACGCGTTCTAAACTTGTTAAGGCAATCAACCTGGAAATAGTTCGGCTGTGCATAAAACATGATGCACAATTTATTGATTACTACACAATGATGACTGAAACTAAAGAAGGTATCGACTACTTACGCAATGAACTTACTGATGACGGTCTCCACCCTCACGTACTCGGTTATGATAGGATGGCGGACACGCTCGTAAAGACATTGCCATATCCAATACAATTGAAAACTAATAAAAAGGAGAAATAGGTATCATACCTGTTTCTCCTTAATTTAATAATTTAAGTCCAATGGTACACCCTAGTATAATCGCGATACATAATATTCTAAGCGGATGTCTTGATTCATTGTAAAAGATAATGCCGAGCAATGTCCCGCCAACAGCACCGATACCAGTCCATATCGCGTATGCTGTACTCATCGTAATCCCTGCTAAAGATAAGGACAGGAAGTAAAGACTAATTCCAAACGTAATAACCAGCAATAAAATATAGAGACGCTTACCAGACTTACTGTACATATTCATCCATAATACGCCGAGCATCTCACACAATCCTGCAATGATAAGAAATATCCAGTACATCATACGCTCTCCTCCTCAGTAGCAACCTTTAAGCCGATAACACCTATGATAAGCATTGTAATCAGCACTACTTTCGGCCAGCCAAATGGCACTTCATACACCGCTACATCAACAATCGTGACAAGCGTCGCACCAAGTCCGACGAATATCGCATAAGCTGTGCCCACAGGTAAATATTTAGTTGCATTTAGCAATAAATAAAAACTGCATGTCACACTCACTAGAGTGAGTATCCATTCGACCGCACTGTCTGCGTGTGCAAGTCCTATAACCCATCCTGTCTCAAACAGTGCTGCAATTATTAATTTTATCCAGTTCATAAATACCTCCTTGATTCAACACCTACCTAACATAACATAAAACGCCGCCCAATTAAATTGGACGGCGTTATTCAAGGAAACTATTTATTTAACTGTTCACCCATTAATCCTGCAAGTTCTACAACGCGAGTAGAGTAACCCCATTCGTTGTCATACCATGATAATACTTTAACCTTTGAACCTTCCATAACGATCGTTGAGAGCCCATCTACGATAGAGCTATGTGGATTCGTATTGAAATCCACTGATACTAACGGCTCGTATGTTACATCTAAGATGCCTTTAAGTTCATTATCAGCTGCATCTTTAAATGCTTTATTTAATTCTTCGACTGTGACTTCTTTTTCTAAATCTACAACTAAGTCGACTAACGAAACATTCGTTGTTGGTACACGTAACGCCATTCCATGAAGTTTACCTTGTAGTTCCGGTAATACTAGAGACAATGCTTTTGCAGCCCCTGTAGAAGTTGGAATAATACTTTGGGCACATGCACGGGCACGACGTAAATCTTTATGTGGGTTATCTAAATTCTTCTGGTCATTCGTATATGCATGAACTGTCGTCATTAAACCATTCTTAATACCGAATTTATCATTCAATACTTTAGCAACTGGTGCTAGACAGTTTGTTGTACATGAAGCGTTCGAAATAACATCATATTTCTCAACATCTAACTGTGCACAGTTCACTCCACGCACGATGGTCTGAACATTACCTTTACCCGGAGCAGTAAGTAGTACTTTCTTAGCGCCAGCTTTAATATGTGCAGCAGCTTTCTCTGCATCGTTAAACTTACCAGTCGCTTCGATAACGATATCAATATTCATATCTTTCCATGGTAATAATTCCGGATTACGTTCAGATACGAGTTCAATCTTCTTACCATCCACAAGTAAACCATTTTCAGTTGGTTCAATATCAAGTTCAAACTTACCATGAGTAGTATCATATTTCGTTAAATGAGCTAATGTTTCAGGCGGGTAGCTCGCATTGATTGCTACTACCTCTAAATTATCATCTAATAATGCTGCACGAAATACCATTCTGCCAATTCTTCCTAGCCCATTAATCGCTACTCTTGTTTTCATTAAATAATCTCCCCTTCAAAGTGTTATACTAATACTTAGAAATAGTATAACACAATGAAAGCGCTTGTGAAGAGCATTTTCTGCAAATTAAAAAATTTGAATTTTTCGAAAATTTATATCTATTTATAGTGTTTGATTAACGTATCTAACTGTTGATATAGTGCCTCTAAATCACGACAATTATCAATGACGATATCCGCTTTATTTCGCTTTTCATCCATCGACATCTGACTACTGATACGTGCATCTGCTTCTGACTCTGAAAGTTCATTTCGTTTCATCAGACGCATTTTTTGTATATCGTATGACACATATACAACCCATACTTCATCGATAGTATGTTCGAGCTTATTTTCATATAAAAGTGGTATATCCATAACTACCACCTTGCCTTCGGAAAGTGCGGCAGCTTTCTCTTCATCCATCAGACGTCGTACGATTGGGTGAACAATTTGATTTAAATTATCACGCTGTGCCTTATCGTTAAAGATGATCGTACCTAGTGCTTTACGATTTAATGTCCCATCTTCATTCAGCACTCCTGGAAATGTTTCAGCAACTCTTCTTAATCCTTCGGTTCCTTTTTCTACAGCCTGCCTTGCCGCAATATCTGCATCAATTACAGCGAATCCATTCTCTTTCAGATAATTTGCTACTGTTGACTTACCACTGGCAATACCACCTGTTAAACCTATAACTGTCATAGCTCCTCCTATTTCTGGCAATGTGTACAATAATGTGTATTACGTGTAGCTATCACTTTCGTCTTAATTTCATTACCGCATGTTCCACAAATTTTTTTACCATAAACTTTAAACCTATTTTGCATCATTCCACTTTCACCTTGTGCATTTCGGTAATCTGAGATGGTCGAGCCCCCATATAGAATGCCTTCATTCAGCACATCGACAATATGTTCATACAGTAATGTACGTCTTTTTTCGCTTAATGATTTCACTTTTATATTCGGATTAATCCGTGCATTATGCAGTGCTTCACATGCATAGATATTTCCACATCCACTGACAACCGAATGCAGCATGATGACTTGCTTAATCGGTTTATCCTGATATTTCTGCAAGTGCAGTGCACTGATATAATGTGCTCGACCTTCTTCATTAAATGGTTCTGGTGCAATCGCTGCATCGAAGTGTGCAAACTGTGATTCATCTAACATTCTCAGTTCACCAAACCTTCTAATATCTGAATATACCAGCTTCATCGAACTGCTCAATGTAAAAGTGACATGCCAATGTTTTTTGTAGTTCGGTACCGTAATGTCATCGATAGACGGTACGACAAAGTATGCGCCGGTCATTCCAAGATGACCGACCATATAACGGTTCCCATCCTTTCCTTTTAACTTGAAGATAATATATTTACTGCGACGCATCACACTTTCGATATGAGTGTCAATACATCGTTCCTTAAATGCATCTAGGGAAAGCCCTTTAATAATCGTCTCTTTACCCTGTGTCTTTCCATTTAATACAGCATCTGAAAAGTGGACATCAATAATTTGTTCTCCTGTGATATGTGGTTCAATACCACGCTTCACATGTTCAACTTCTGGTAATTCCGGCATAACTCCTCCTACTTTGCTTCGTACCAGCTTTCACCTGAATCATATTCAACTTCAAGCGGTACTTTTAATTCCAATGCATTTTCCATTACATGTTTTACAAATAAGCTGAAAGCATCAAGCTCATCTTTTGGCACTTCAAAAATAAGCTCATCGTGTACTTGTAGTAACAATTTAGCTTTAAAGTCAGTTTCTTTCACTTGTTCGTTATAATGTACCATTGCGAGTTTAATGATATCTGCTGCACTTCCTTGAATCGGTGTATTCATCGCAGTACGTTCAGCAAATCCTCTTAAATTAAAGTTTCTGCTCGTAATATCTGGGATATAGCGACGTCGATTAAGCAATGTCGTAACGTAACCCTGCTGCTTAGCTTCCTGAATAATATCATGCATATACGCTTTAACTTCCGGAAAACTTTCAAGATAGTTATCAATAAATGCTTGTGCGTCTTTTCGAGTAATACCTAAACTTTGACTTAGTCCATAATCACTGATTCCATACACAATCCCGAAGTTTACAGCTTTTGCCTGACGCCTCATATCGCTTGTTACTTCTTCTTTTTCAACATTAAAGACTTTCATCGCAGTCTTCGTATGAATATCAATGCCTTGATTGAAAGCTTCAAGCATACCTTTATCTCCAGTAATATGTGCGAGTACTCGAAGTTCAATCTGAGAATAGTCTGCAGCAAATATTACAGAGTTCGGTTCACTTGGTACGAATGCTTTTCTTATTTTTCTACCTTCATCTAGTCTTACAGGAATGTTCTGCAAGTTAGGGTCAATAGATGACAGACGTCCAGTTTGAGCAATAACCTGGTTGAAGCGTGTATGGATCTTATCGTCGTCTCCAATCAACTTCTGCAATCCTTCTACATAAGTTGACTGCAGTTTAGATAGCGTTCTATAGAGTAATATATCTTCAATGATCGGATGTTTTCCTGCTAATGACTCAAGAACATCCACAGCTGTAGAATATCCTGTCTTCGTCTTTTTCTTCTTCGGTGAATCTAGCTTTAAATCTTCAAATAATACGACACCAAGCTGCTTTGGAGAATTGATATTAAATGTGCTGCCTGCATGTTCATGAATACGCGTGATCAGTTCATCTAAGCGGCTTTGAATTTCCTGCTGCATCTCCTGAAGTGTCTGCTTATTTACTTTAATTCCCTGCATCTCCATATCTGCGAGAACAAGTGAAAGTGGCAGTTCGAGCGTTGTTAACAGTTCAAGCTGCTTAAGTTCATTTAATTTTCTAATCTGAAGCGCTGATACCTCATGGATTGCATTTACTTCAGATGCAATATGTTTAAATAAATCCATGCGTTCAGGTATGTGCATCTTAGCACCTTTTCCGAAGATCATTTCATCTGATTCCACATAATTAATACCTTGCATTTGCGCACTTTGAGCAACATCTATTATTTTCAAAGCTGGATCGAGTAAATAAGATGCGAGCATCACACAGTGCTCAATCCCTTTAATCTCTATATCCAGTCTATTGAATAAAACTTTTGTTTCCTTTGCATCATAGACATATTTTTTTGTAGCTTCATTTTGCAGTGCATTGATGAATGTTTCATTTTGGGTGATTTCATCAGGGTGAATAACAAATGTATGTCCTTCTACCAATATCCCTACCCCAATAATTTCATTCTTTAAATAATTATCCTGAAAACATCGAATACGAATATCCATAGATTCAACATTCGAGAAATCAAATGTACTAAACTGATTGCTTATTTCAATTGTTTTCTCTTCAGTAATTTGAGTTTCAGCGTCAATATTATCTAACTTTTGCTTAAAGTCTAGCTCCTGAAATAGTGCGATCTTCTTACTGTCATCTTTTTCAGGGAGCAGTGTATCATTTAAATTTACTGCAATCGGTGCATCAGTATTAATCGTCGCCAGCTGCTTACTCATTAATGCGTCATCTTTATGATTTGTTAAGTTCTCATTTAATTTCTTACCTTTAATATGTTCCAGATTATCAAGCACCGCTTCAACCGTACCATATTCATGTAGTAATTTAAGTGCAGTCTTTTCTCCTACGCCAGGGACACCGGGAATGTTATCTGACTTATCCCCCATCAACCCTTTTAAATCGATTATTTTCTCTGGTTCAAATCCATATAGCTCCTGAATAAACTGCGGTGTATATTTATCAATATCTGTAACTCCTTTTTTTGTATAGTAGACTGTCACATAATCACTTGCAAGCTGCGTTAGATCTCGGTCCCCAGTAACGATGACTGTCTCTAACTTATTTTCTGTTGCTTGTTTTGCAAGCGTTCCGATAATATCGTCTGCTTCATACATATCCTGCTCATAATGCTTGATTTGATAAGCCTCTGCGAGTTTACGAATATAAGGAAACTGTTCACTTAATTCTGAAGGTGTCTTTTGACGTCCTCCTTTATAGTCTTTATACATCTCATGGCGAAACGTTGTCTTACCCGCATCAAATGCGATTAAAAAATGTGTAGGTTGTTCTTCCTTAATCAACTTATCTAAAATAAGCGTGAAACCATATATTGCATTCGTATGTAAATTGGATTGATTTTTTAATAGAGGTAAGGCATAGAATGCACGAAAAGCAATGCTGTTACCATCAATCAATATTAGTTTATCAGCCATAATATCCTCCTGAACTGTAGTAATCATAGTTTAACATAAATCACGCACAAAAACGCCCGACACATATGTACCAAGCGTTCAAGCTTCAAAATGAAAGCGTCTTTTTATATTATATGTGATAATAGTTAAACTAGAGTAAACAAAAATAAATCTTATATTAATAAATAAACTGCTTTAATTTTATTCTGAAAGTCGAACCTTTTCCAAGCTCGCTTTCTACATCGATTTCACCATTAAACACTTCAATGATATGTTTAACAATTGCAAGACCTAACCCTGTTCCGCCAGAGTCCCTGCTTCTTGCTTTATCTACGCGATAGAACCTCTCAAATATTCTTGTTATTTCCTCAGGTGCAATACCAATCCCCTGATCAATAATTTCAACGATACATTCATCCGCCTTGAGATATACCTTTACTGTAATTTCTGCATCCTCTGGCGAGTAATTGATTGCATTTGAAAGTAGATTGATCATAACCTGCTTAAGCTTGCTCGGTTCTGCCAGGACAAAAAGATTTTTTTCAAGCTCGAGATTAAATTTAATATTCTTCTTCTCAGCAAGCGGATATACAACTTCCACACTATTAAATACTTTCTGAGGTAAATTTACTTTCACCATATTAAAGTGATTTGCCTGCTCAATTTTAGACAGTTCGAGCAGCTCACTTACAAGCACCTGGATTCGATTAGATTCTTTCAGAATAATATCTAAAAACATCTCGAGCGTATTCTTATCTTCTTTTGCACCGTCTAGTAATGTCTCTGTAAATCCTTTTATACTCGTAATCGGTGTTTTTAGTTCATGCGAAACATTTGCAACGAAATCCTTCCTCATCTGTTCTAGTGTCTTTAACTGTGTAATATCATGCAGCACAATGACAATCCCTTCAATCCTTTTACGTTTCTTGGATAATACAGGCACAACTGCCGCGTCAAAATATTTTTTATGGACGTTCACATTATGTTCAATTGTTTCATTGATGGGTTTCTCTGTTGCAATCGCTTCTTTAATCATACGTTTTACATCTTTATGCTCTATTACAGTGTCATAATGAGCTTTCTTTATTTTATTACCACGATTAAAAAAATTTAAAAATGTTTCATTGGCTATAACAACTTCACCGTAGCTATTGACAAGCAAAGTAGCGGAAGGAATATTCTGTAATGTCGTCTCCAGACGATTACGCTGAAGCTTCTGTTCATTCATAAAGTCTTGCAATGTTCTAGCCAATATATTCATACTGATAAACAGGTCCTTAGTCTCAGTGACATTACTCTCTGGAACACGTACTTTGTAGTTTCCGCTTGCCAGTAATTTAGAAGCGTAAGTCACTTCTTTTATTGGTTGAATATAGCTTTTATTGATGTACCTCACGATAAAATAGAGAATAGGAAGCAACATCAATAACATTAACCCGATATATTTCCATATACTTCTGTTTAAAATGGTCAGAATTCGGTTTTCCTGTATTAAATAGATGACAGTATCTTTTGTTGTCGTTTTAAGGATGCTCTGTTTATCTTCAGAATCGTATCGAAACTCATTCGCTTCACTTTCACCTGTCGTATATCTCGATAGTGCAGCTTCAAAGTGGTCGGGAGAAAAACCTTGTGTAACATACAGCGGTTTATTACCTTGCATGACTAATATTTGATAACTTCGCTCGTCATCAAAAGTGGCTGCGATCATGTTGAAATCTTGATGTTCAGCCAAAGACTGTATTATTTTTGCATCTTGTGCCATCGTACGTTTCATCGATACTTTCATATCATTTGAGATAGAGGTCGTAATAAACATGCCGACTAAAAGAAAGCTTACAACAATCATTGTTGTAAGCATGATGAGTAACTTTCTTTGAAAACTAATCATTTCGTTTCGGGTAATCCAGTTTATAGCCTAGACCACGTACAGTTTTAATGTATTGTGGCTGCTTTGGATTTTCTTCTATTTTCTCTCTCAAATGACTGATATGAACATCAACGATACGTGAATCACCAGCAAATTCATAGTTCCATACTGAATTCAGCATATGTTCACGTGTAATCACACGCCCTTGTCGTTCTATCAAATAGATTAATAATTCGAATTCCTTTGGCGTCAGATCAATCAGTTCGCCATTACGATACGCTTCAAAATGTTCTGGCAATATTTTAAGCTTACCAATGATTATTTCTTTGTTTTCTTTTTCAGACTCGTGTTGTCTTAATGCCTGAGATCGTCTCAAAATTGCCTTTAACCTTGCTGTGACTTCCCTAGGAGAAAATGGTTTCGTCATATAATCATCCGCGCCAAGCTCTAAACCAAGTACCTTATCAAATTCATCATCCTTTGCTGTAAGCATCAGAATAGGCACTTGATTCTTTTCACTACGGACTGCTTTACAGACTTCTACACCGTCCATCTTAGGTAACATAAGATCAAGAACAACAATATCCGGATCTTCAGAAAATATTTTACTTAAACCTTCTTCCCCATCGAAAGCTGTTATCACTTCAAAACCTGATTGCTCAAGATTATATTGTAATAACATCACAATCGACTGTTCATCATCTACTACTAATACTTTCTGACTCATCCTATCCCTCCAAGACCATATATACAACTATATTATATATTACAGTAAATATATATGGCTACACCTGATCAACAAACTTCACAAACTCGTATAAAAGTTTACAATAAATTAATAAATCACTTCAAGACGCGCATGACATCTCTCACTGCCTCAGCAGACTGATGAAATGCGGACTGTTCTTCAGCAGTTAATTCAAACGTTACGATGCGTTCAACACCATTCTCCCCAAGTAATACAGGCACTCCGATATACACATCACTTTCATTGTACTCGCCGTTTAAATATGCAATCGCAGGCAGAATGCGTTTCTTATCAAGAATTATTGCCTCAGCCATTTCAACCATAGCAGCTGCAGGAGCATAATATGCTGAACCATCGCCTAAAAGCTGAACAATTTCAGCTCCTCCTTTGCGTGTTCTATCGACAATAGAATCAATTGTAACCTTATCCATAATTTCAGTAAGCGGAACTCCACCTGCATCAGCATGCTGTATTAAAGGAACCATCGTATCTCCGTGACCTCCGAGTACGACGCCATGCACGTCTTCTATTGAAATGTTAAGTTCAGAAGCAACAAATGTTCTGAATCTTGCAGTATCAAGGACACCAGACTGGCCTATGACACGTTCATGCGGAAAGCCAGTCACTTGTTGTACTGTGTAAGTCATCGCATCTACTGGATTTGTGAGCACGATAACAATTGCATTAGGGGCATATACTTTTATCTGCTCTCCAACCTCTGTCATCACCTGCTGATTAGTCTGTACAAGGTCATCACGTGTCATACCTGGCTTACGTGCGACCCCTGCAGTAACCATAATGATATCCGAGTCTTTAATATCTTCGTAATGACTTGTTGCAGAGACTGAAATACTACTGTTGAAAATGGCAGCTGACTGAAGTATATCTAGCGCTTTCCCTTTTCCTTTATCCAGATTACGTGCAAGATCTACAAGCATAACATCTGCAAATCCTTTTTGTGCTACGATAAATGCTGCTGTAGCTCCGGTGAATCCACTTCCAATTATGCTGATTTTCTTTCTCATATGATGTCCTCCTAAAAAAAGCAGTTAAATGAATAAATTCAAATAACTGCTTCTGTTGATTACATATTTTTAATCAGTTCGTCTGCAAAGGCACCACATTTAACTTCTGTTGCACCTTCCATTAATCGCGCAAAGTCATAAGTAACTACTTTAGAAGCAATCGTTTTCTCCATAGATTTCGTAATGAGGTCTCCTGCTTCTTTCCATCCTAAATGCTCAAGCATCAATACTCCGCTTAAAATCACAGACGATGGATTAACTTTATCTAATCCAGCATACTTAGGTGCTGTTCCGTGCGTAGCTTCAAATATTGCATGTCCTGATTCATAGTTAATATTCGCACCAGGTGCAATTCCGATACCACCTACTTGAGCAGCAAGCGCATCAGAAATATAATCACCGTTTAAGTTCATCGTTGCAACAACATCAAATTCCGCTGGGCGCGTTAAAATTTGTTGTAAGAAGATATCAGCGATAGAATCTTTAATTAATATTTTACCTGCATCTAAAGCCGCTTCCTGTGCTTTATCAGCCGCTTCTGTACCATCTGCTTCTTTAATCTTGTCATATTCAGACCAAGTAAATACTTTATCACCGAATTCACGCTCTGCTAAATCATAACCCCACTGTTTAAACGCACCTTCAGTAAATTTCATGATATTCCCTTTATGGACTAATGTTACAGACTTACGTCCTTCAGTAATTGCATAATTGATTGCAGCACGTACTAGACGTTCTGTACCTTCTTTAGAAACAGGTTTAATACCAATACCTGATGTTTCTGGGAAACGAATATTTTTCGCACCCATTTCATTTTGTAAGAAATCAATAACTTTCTTAACTTCTTCTGAACCTTCCTTGAATTCAATACCTGCATAGATATCTTCAGTGTTTTCACGGAAGATAACCATATCTGTATCTTCTGGACGCTTAACTGGTGAAGGTACACCTTCAAAGTAACGCACCGGACGAAGACAAGTGAAAAGATCAAGCTCTTGACGTAAAGCAACATTTAAAGAACGAATACCTCCGCCGATTGGCGTTGTTAAAGGCCCTTTAATTGCAATTAAGTACTCATCAATCACATCTAACGTTTCTTGTGGTAACCATTCACCCGTTGCATCAAATGCTTTTTGACCAGCAAGTACTTCTTTCCATTCAATCTTCTTTTCTCCGTTGTATGCTTTTTCAACTGCTGCATCTAACACGCGGCTCGCTGCATTCCATATATCTGGACCTGTTCCATCACCAATGATAAATGGAACTACAGGATGTTTTGGTACGTTTAATACTCCATTAGAATTTGTAATTTTATCTGCCATTATATATTCCTCCATATTTGTATTTTATCGTTCCTCAACTGGTACATACTTACGGCCAACTTCACCGATATAGTTTGCACGCGGACGAATGATACGGTTATCATTATATTGCTCAAGAATATGAGCAATCCAGCCAGATGTACGACTTACTGCAAAGATTGGTGTAAATAGATCATGTTCGATACCCATTGAGTGATAAACCGTTGCTGAGTAGAAATCAACGTTTGGTAATAACCCTTTTTTCTCCTTTAATAAATCAGCAATTTTAACTGACATTTCGAAAAGTTCTTTATGCCCAGTTTCGTCTGTAATCTTACAAGACATCTCTTTTAAATATTTAGCACGTGGATCTCCGTTTTTATACACACGGTGACCAAATCCCATAATCTTTTCTTTATTCTCAATTTTTTTATTGATATAGTCTTCAACATTATCGATTGAACCGATTTCACTCAACATCTTCATAACTTGTTCGTTTGCACCACCGTGAAGCGGCCCCTTTAGTGCACCAGCTGCAGCAACGACACCTGAATACATATCAGATAATGTAGATACAGCGACACGTGCCGTAAACGTAGACGCATTCAGTTCATGATCGGCATGAAGAATCAATGCTTTGTTGAAGCCTTCCTCCTGAATTGCTGTTGGTTCCTCACCAAATAACATATAAAGGAAGTTCGCTGCATAGCTTAATTCTTTCTTTGGTTTAACCACTTCTTTTCCTTGACGAACTCGTGCAAATGCAGCAACAAGCGATGCTACTTTTGCCTGAATACGAATCGCTTTATCCATATGTGCATCTTCATTGAACTCATCAGCACGTGGATCGAAATGAGCAAGGTATGACAATGAAGTACGAAGTCCTGTCATTGGATGCACAGCATCCGCAGTATAATCTTCGAAATGACTATACATTCTTGGGTGTAGATTCATATATTCGATAAGCTGAGATTTTAAATTTTCTAGTTCTTCTTTATTCGGTAATCTGAAATTCCAAAGTAAGAAGATTACTTCTTCAAACGATGCATTTTCAGTTAAGTCATCAATTTCATAACCTGCATATGTCAGTTGATCCCCAACAATCGAACTCACTTTTGTGTTCGAAGCTATAATACCTTCAAGCCCTTTAACTAATTCTGCCATTTCTATTTCCCCTTTACAACAAAATTTTGCTATGCCCAATGTAACGGCTTTCACACTTCATATTATAGCTAATTGTCTTTATTTTGTGAATGATTATGAATTATAGTAGTTTATTATTGAGGGTCATAAGTTTTAGTTATAGATATATTTCAAAAAAAGTTTGAAGTTTTTGATAATTCATAACATAATAGAAAAATACTAAGGAAAGAAGGAAAAAATGTGAATACTCAATCAAATAGTAACAGTCAAAATGGTTTACAGCGTGCGCTTTCAAACAGACATATTCAGCTTATTGCAATTGGTGGAGCTATAGGTACCGGACTATTTTTAGGAGCTGGTAAATCTATCAATTTCGCAGGACCTTCGATATTATTGACATACCTCGTTATAGGATTGTTCTTATTCTTATTTATGCGAGGGCTTGGAGAATTATTATTATCCAATACGAATTATCATTCATTTACTGATATTGCAAGAGATTATCTTGGAGATTTCATGGGGTATATTACAGGCTGGACATATTGGTTCTGCTGGGTTGTAACTGGAATGGCAGAAGTGACTGCCGTTGCGAAGTACGTTCAATTTTGGTGGCCGGACTTCCCGACATGGGCATCTTCTTTAATCTGTATCGTTGTATTGATGGGACTGAATTTACTTACAGCCAAACTCTTCGGAGAACTTGAATTCTGGTTTGCTATCATTAAAGTAATTACAATCATCGCACTTATACTTGTTGGTATTATCCTAATTGTAATCGGGTTTGAAACGAAGTTTGGACATGCATCACTTACTAATCTATGGTCACATAACGGTTTTTTCCCGAATGGAATGAATGGTTTTCTGCTGAGCTTCCAGATGGCAATATTTAGTTTCGTAGGAATCGAGCTTATCGGTGTTACAGCGGGCGAAGCTCAAGATCCAGAGAAAACATTACCTCGTGCAATAAACAGTGTACCTATTCGTATCGTTTTATTTTATATTGGTTCTTTAATCATCATCATGAGTGTTACACCATGGGACAAAATCGATCCGAACGAAAGTCCATTCGTTAAGTTCTTTGGACTGATCGGTATCGGATTTGCAGCAAGTTTAATCAATTTTGTAGTTATCACATCCGCATCATCTTCATGTAACAGCGGAATCTTTTCAAACAGCCGTATGCTATTCGGATTAAGTAAAAACTTCTCAAAGGGAGATGACAGCTTCTTTCAAAGAACGAATAAAGCTGGCGTACCAGCGAATGCAGTTGTGTTCTCAAGTGTACTTCTATTAATATCCGTATTATTGAACTATATTATTCCGAATGCAAATGCTGTATTTACACTCGTAACTACAGTTGCTACTGTATTCTTTATCGTTGTATGGTCAATTATTATGTTCGCTTATTTGAAATATTTAAAAACACGACCAGAACTTCATGAACATAGTACTTATAAAATGCCTGGCGGAAAAATAGCAGCCTACATTGTACTTGCATTCTTTGCCTTTGTGTTCATGCTCTTATTTATAGCAGAAGACACACGTTTGGGATTATTCGTTTCACCATTATGGTTTATCCTATTAGCAGTTATGTATTATGTGCAGGGTGGATTTAAGAAAGACAACTTCGAAAAACATAATTATAGATAAAGAAAGTATCAAGGGCATTTAGCTTCAATTATAATCAAAAAAGTTTACAGAAATCAAAAATAAGGATGAGCAAATGCTCATCCTTATTTTAGTTTACTTTTGCGTGCCCGATATATACTTTATTATGCTGTGCATCTACTGTTACAAGTGTACCGTTTTCTAATGTATTCATCACATCCTGGACACCTACGATTGTCGGTTTACCGAGATTAAGCCCAACGACTGCCGCATGTGATGTTAATCCACCTTCTTCAGTTACAATCGCAACTGCCTGTTCAAGATAAGGTACCATATCTGCATCTGTCTGCGGTGATACGACAACTTTGTCCGTCATATCAATACCTTGTAGTTCTTCTGCACTATTTGCTTTAATGACCTTGCCGTGTGCTGCAGTTCTACCTATACCTGTTCCTGCTGCAATCACATCACCAATCAGATGAATCTTCATTAAGTTCGTAGTTCCTGCTTCACCTGTTGGGATACCTGCTGTAATAATGATTAAATCTCCATTTTCGACAGTTCCTATTTCAATTGCTGCCTGTACAGATTTATCTAATAATTCATCTGTTGTAGATTTACCAGTCTTCACTATAGGTATTACGCCCCATACTAAAGAAAGATGTCTCGCTGTTTCTTCATAAGGTGTTACTGCGATAATATGTGCATGTGGGCGATATTTAGAGATTATCTGTGCTGTTGTACCACTTTCAGTTGCAGCGACAATCGTCTGTACGTCTAAATTTAAAGCAGTATGAGCTACAGACACACCAATCGCATTTACCATAGATGGCTGATTTAATTTCGTACGGTCTGAAAGCATGCGCTTATAATCTTGTGCTTCTTCTGCAGCAAATGCAATATTGTGCATCGTCTTAACCGATTCTTCCGGATATAATCCTGCAGCCGTTTCACCTGATAACATCACTGCGTCACTTCCATCATAGATGGCGTTGGCAACGTCACTTGCTTCTGCACGTGTACAACGTGGGTTACGCTGCATAGAATCGAGCATCTGTGTGGCAGTGATTACAGGTTTTCCGAGAATATTACACTTCTGAATCAATTCTTTCTGTACTAGCGGTACTTGCTCAGCGGGTATTTCAACCCCCATATCTCCACGTGCAATCATCAGTCCATCAGAAACTTCCAGAATCTGATCGATATTCTCTATCCCTTCTTCATTTTCAATTTTAGGGATAATATGAATAAAGTCGCATTGATTTTTCTCTAATATTTCACGAATTTCTAATACATCACTCGCACGACGTACAAATGATGCCGCAATGAAGTCTACTTTCTGTTCGATACCGAATAGAATATCTGAAGCATCTTTATCTGTAATTCCAGGCAAGTTTACTTTGACACCAGGTAAATTTACACCTTTCTTATTCTTTAGTTCACCTGCATTGATGACGTCACATACAATCTTACCTTCGTCATGCAGGATATCTTTGACCTTAAGTTCGATCAATCCATCGTCTAACAAAATTGTAGAACCTATATGAATATCATTGATTAGTTCAGGATACGTGACCGAGAACTCTGCAGGCGTGCCCAATACTTGTTCCATATTGACTGTAACAGTTGAACCTTTGACAAGTTCAATCTTATCGTTTCCCATATTATGTGTTCTAATTTCAGGACCTTTCGTATCAAGCAAGATTGCTACCGTCTTATTTAAACGTTGCGCTACAGAGCGAATTGTCTCGATACGTGCCTGATGTTCCTCGTGTGAACCATGCGAGAAATTAAGTCGAGCAACGTTCATACCCGCATTCATCAATTTCTCTAACATTTCAGGAGATTCTGAAGCCGGTCCGATTGTACATACTATTTTAGTTTTTCTCATTTTATGAGCCTCCATTATATTTGTTGCGACACTTATTGCATTATATCGATAATTCATTAGATAAATCATACATCTTCTCATCTAAATGATGGACAGATGTGAAGATATCTTCAAACTTAGTCTTAGATAAACTATTATTCTGAATGCCAACTGCAAGACCAGTTTCATTATTCATCAGCAGTTCTACAGCATAGCCACCTAGACGACTTGCAAGTACTCTATCCATTCCAGAAGGTGAGCCTCCACGCTGCATATGACCAAGTACCGAGATACGAGTATCAACATTAATATATTTCTTTAGTTCCTGACCACATTCTTCACCGGTCATAACGCCTTCAGCAACAACGATGATAGAATGTTTCTTGCCACGTTCGATCCCTTGTTGAATTTTATCTGCAATGACCTTGACATCTTTACGGTGCTCTGGACACAATACTGTCTCAGCACCTCCTGCAAGACCAGACCATAGCGCTAAGTCTCCGGCATCTCTCCCCATGACTTCTACGATGAATGTACGTTCATGACTCGACGCTGTATCTCTAATCTTATCAATTGCTTCTACAATCGTATTTAAAGCCGTATCAAATCCTATCGTAAAGTCTGTGCCGTTGATATCATTATCGATTGTTCCTGGAATACCGATTGTCTTTATGCCTTCTTCATTCAGTCTTTGAGCACCACGATAACTTCCATCGCCACCAATAACCACTAGACCTTCGATACCAAGATTATTTAAATTGGCAATCGCCTGCTTACGTACTTCTGGATCTTTAAATTCTGGACAACGTGCCGACTGCAGAAACGTCCCCCCACGCTGTATCTTATCCCCTACAGTACCACGTTCCATCTTCTTAATATTATTATTGATTAATCCTTGATACCCTTGATATACGCCATAAACTTCTATGCCATAATACATTGCTTTACGCACAACAGCACGAACAGCAGCATTCATTCCAGGTGCATCGCCACCACTCGTTAATACAGCTATCTTTTTCATATCAATTCCTCACTTTGTGTATTCTTTATCTTTAAATTAACACATTACTTTCACATTATCCATCAATATCACATGTTCGTAACAATGAAAACGTTTTAAAAAAACATTCAAAAAAAAACGTCGCCAACTCATTATTTAGACAACGTTTTCAACTATCTTTTCATATTATGTTAATATCTTTTTATTTGATTTCACCGATTGCTCTAAACTTATCATAACGTTGCTGCACAATGTCCTCTGCAGAGCGTTGTGAAAGTTCACGAATATACGGAGTTAATGCTTTATTGATCAACTGACTTTGTTGTGCGATATCTCGATGTGCACCACCAGGTATTTCATGAATCACTTCATCTACGACGCCAAGTTCAAGTAAGTCAGGTGCAGTAATCTTCATCGTTTCTGCCGACAACTGGGCCAGTGTACTATCTTTCCACAGTAACGCTGCCGCACCTTCTGGAGAAATGACGGAATACGTTGCGTTTTCTAACATTAACAATGTATTACATACACCTAAACCAAGTGCTCCACCACTCCCACCTTCCCCGATGACAATCGAGATAACCGGTACTTTAAGTGCAGCCATCTCTACTAGATTGCGTGCAATCGATTCACTCTGCCCGCGTTCTTCAGCTGCTTTACCAGGATATGCTCCTTTCGTATCGATAAAGCATATAATCGGACGGTTGAACTTTTCAGCTTGCTTCATCAATCGCATCGCTTTACGATAACCTTCTGGATGCGCCATACCGAAATTTCTGTATATATTATCTTTCGTCTCTTTTCCTCTTTGGTGACCAATGACAGTAACAGGACGGCCTTGGAAAGAAGCAATACCTCCGACGATTGCAGGATCATCTCTAAAGTTTCTATCTCCATGAAATTCCATAAACTCATCAAATAGATGCGCAATATAATCTAAAGTTGTCGGTCTTTCACCTAGACGTGCAATCTGCACTCTTTGCCAAGGGGACAGATCGGCATAGATTGATTTAAATAGGTTTTCTTTCTTTGCCTTCAGTAATTCTACCTCATGTGTTAAATCAACATCAGATGCTTTCATATACTGCTCTATATCTTGAATTTTCTTTTCGATATCTCTAATAGGTTGTTCAAAATCCAGCACCATTAATTTTCACCCCTTTGATGTAATTTCAAGATTGTAGTAAGGACCTCTTTCATCTCATTACGATGGACAACTTTATCAAGCTGTCCATGATCCAGTAGAAATTCAGCGGTCTGGAAATCATCAGGTAACTTCTCATTAATCGTCTGTTCGATGATACGTCGTCCTGCAAATCCAATCAAACTTTCTGGTTCCGCAAGATTAATATCTCCGACAGATGCAAAACTTGCAGATACACCACCTGTCGTAGGATGTGTCATGAATGCAATGTATAATAACCCTGCTTCACGATGTCGGTTCAAAGCCACACTCACTTTGGCCATTTGCATCAGCGATAGTATTCCTTCCTGCATTCTCGCACCACCACTTGCTGTAAAGATAATAAAAGGCATCTGCTGTTTCGTCGCATATTCAATTACACGTGTAATCTTCTCTCCAACAACCGTTCCCATAGAGCCCATACGAAACCTTGAATCCATTACAGCGATACCCGTTTCATAGCCGTTGATAGTACCCCATCCGGTTACGACTGCTTCATCAATCTCCGTCTTCATTCTATCTTTCTCTATTTTCTCTTCATAATTCGGAAAGTTAAGCGGATTGACTGGTTCAACATGTTTATCCAGTTCCTTAAATGTATCTTTATCCATCAAAGCATCAATGCGGTCATAGGCGTTCATCGCCATGTGATGATCACAGTTAAAACAGACATTTAGATTTTCTTGCAGCTCTTTTGTATACATGATTTTTTGACATTTTGGACATTTCGCCATTATACCTTCAGGTACTTCTGTATCTGTCATATTTTTAACGGTTACATATTTTTTCTTCTTATTCTTTTTAAAGATATCCTTAAACATATGCTCACGCCTTCTCATCATAAGTCGCTTCATAGCGCTTTAATAATTTCCAAACTCTAAACATGATTGTGTTGCTTGTATTGATACATTCTTCAATCGTCTTGTTCTCTTCAATTGTTATACTGCTTTCAATCATATGTATAAAATCCTTTATTTCACCTGTTTGTGCCCTTGACGTGATCAAATATCCACCTATCAGCTCGAAGAACTGGTTATTATCCATATCAGATAAATAAGTTCCTTCGCCCCGTCTTGTCTCGATAACGCCAAGAATCTCAAGTGCGCGTAATGCTTCTCTTATGCTTGAGCGACTAATATTGAGTAATTCGCTCAAATGTCTTTCAGATGGAAGTTTATCACCAGACTTCAGTCCATCATTCTTTATCATACGGTCGATTTCATCTAAAACATGATTAAAACCTTTATGCGGGGTATTCACAGTTGCACCTCCAAAAGAATCCTTAGTGGTCTGACCACTAAGGATTAATATATCACATGTTTAATTTTTAATAAAGTTTATATTATGCGAATGTCTTCAGGATTGAAATATTCAACCAGTTCTTTAATTTTATCTTTGGACACTGTGCCAATTACATGTTGTGCACGATCAAAATAGATGACCTGTATCTCCCCTTCATCTAGAATAAAAGTCTCTGGCAACGGTTCGCGTATATAAATAAATCGAGCTTGCTCGTATATTCTTTTTATAAATGATTCGACAGTTTCAATCGTTTCAGCGATATAGTTATCTTTCCCTCTGTTATTATCAAATTTCCCATTGATCACAACCATTTGATGAGATTGAATCGCTGTCTCAAACTTACGATAAGTATCTGGAAAACATACGATATCGATATTATCTGTACCATCAAAGCCTTTGATAAATGCCATCGGTTGACCTTTCTTTGTTCTAATCCTTCTCACTTCATCAATGAATATCAGCATGTAATGCTGATTCAGTCGTTGCGCAATTTTATATAACGGCAAATATTGAAGTGCTTTAAAACGTGATTCGACCGGATGATTCGTTAAATAAAAGCCAAGATATGCTTTTTCATATTCTGCTTTTTTCATATCTGACATTTCTTCGTGAATGATATAATCTTTCTTCTTATTTAAACCAAGCGACTCTAGAAAGCTTCCTTCTCCTTCGTTTGTCCTTTCAACATCGATTATCATATCAAGTGATGCAAGTAATGTTGCGCGCGTGTGTCCAAAGGAATCAAAACTGCCGGCATGGATTAGAGCTTCTAATAAAGGTTTACTAACAATTCGTGAGGGGATACGTGCACAGAAATCATAGATATCTTTAAATGAACCTTGTTTTCTTGCATCAATAATATCCTGAACACTTTTGTAGCCGAGTCCTTTAATGACACCTAGAGCGTTTAATATACCGTCCTTATATGTGCGATAATACCAATGTGCCTTATTGATATCGGCAGCATATATCGGTATACCACGTTTCTTGACTTCATCGATAATCTCTTTAGTCTTGTGCTCACTGCCGATTTGATTACTCAGGATAGCTGTATAGAAGATATTTGGATAATGTACTTTCAGGTATAACATACAGTAAGCGATTTTCGCATATGCAACTGCATGCGCTTTCGGAAATCCATAGTTCGCGAACTTCAGTATTAATTCATATATCGCTTCTGCGGTTTGTTTATCATAACCTTTATTGACGCTTCCTAAAATAAAATGTTCTTTTTCCGTCAGTAGCACCGACATGTCCTTCTTGCTCATGGCTCGCCTTAATATATCCGCTTCTCCGTAACTGAATCCTGCAAATTGATTTGCAATCTGCATAATTTGTTCTTGATAAATGATGACACCAAATGTATCTTTCAATATCGCTTTTAGATCGTCATGAATATAATCTACAGATTGAGCACCGTGCCTTCTTTCAATATAGACTGGAATCTGTTCCATAGGGCCTGGTCGATAAAGTGCCAGCACGGCAACAATGTCGTTGAAATGACTGGGTTTCAGATTACGCAGTACATTTCGAATACCATCCGATTCGAGCTGGAATATACCAGTGGTGTCACCTTGCGCCAGTAATGCATAGACTTTAGGGTCATCAAGCGGCAATGTATTCAGGTCAAGCTGCTGATTAAACTGTATCTTAACCTGATCCATCACATTATGTATGATTGACAGATTCCTTAGTCCTAAAAAGTCGATTTTCAGTAAACCGATAGATTCAACTTCTGTCATCGTCCACTGCGTAAGTGACACTGAATCTCCTTCTATAATCGGCACGTAATCTGTCAGTAGCTGATCATGAATAATTACGCCAGCAGCATGTGTCGATGTGTTACGCGGGAGTCCTTCGAGCGCATAAGCAATGTCAAACCATTGCTTTCGACGATCACTCTTATTGATGAACCGCACAAAATCCTCATCCGTCTTCATATCATCAAGTGTGATACCGACACGTTTTGGAATCAAAGTACTGATTTCTTTTAATTCGGCATCTGAAAACTGTAATATACGCCCTGTATCACGCATTACAGCACGGGCATTTAAATGTCCGAATGTCACGATGCCACTGACATTGTATTTACCGTATTTGTCAACCGCATACTGAATCACCTGATCACGCTTCGTATCTTCAAAATCAATATCAATATCTGGCATCGTCACACGTTCTGGATTTAAGAACCGTTCGAAGAGCAGATTGTATTGAACAGGATCTACTTCAGTGATTCCAAGCACATAGCTGATTAGTGAGCCACCTGAAGAACCACGCCCCGGGCCAACAAGAATATCATTTTCCTTTGCATACTGAATTAAATCACCGACAATCAGAAAGTAATCGGCATACCCCATCTGCGTTATGACATCATATTCATAACGCAGACGTTGCTCATAGCGTTCATCAAAATGTGGAATCTCTTTCTTTTTATCTTGAAGCAGCTTCATTAGATATGCATCACTCGAATAACCATCGATAGGAAATTTCGGCATAGATGCATGATGCTTTGTAATATCTACATTACATTGTTCTGCAATTTCATGCGTGCGGTCTATATAGTCCTGCGGAATCTTCAAATCAACGAGTTGCGCTTCACCCTTCATATACGCTGTGCCCGCTTTGATTTGTACCATTTCTAATGGCAGCTTCTTATTCTCCTCTATCGCATTGAGTACTTCCAGATGCTGTACACCACTGGATTCTAGATAAAGTACATCTTCTATATATACTTTTTTTGCAGCAAGAGAACTGTTATGGCAAATATAATAAGATTCGATACCCTGTGTAAAATGTGATTCTGACTCCGTAATCGACTTGAAGATTACGATTAGTCCAGATTGATATTGTGTCAGCCATTTTAAAGGTGTGAGCGTTACACCTTTAAGCTGTATTCTCGATGAAAGTTTGATCAGGTTCACATATCCTGTATTGTTGCGTGCAAGACATACGGCATGAATTTGTTTCAGGCCATCCGTCACACGTATCTCCATTCCAATTATCGGTTTAATATCAGCAGCAATACATGCCTTATAAAATGATTGCACACCAAATAATACATTAAAGTCCGTCAGGGCAACTGCATGTTCTTTTAATTCTGTGACACGTGTCACTAACTTATCGATTTCAACTGTAGAATGTAAAAGATCATATGCCGAATGCACATTTAAATGAACAACCATTCGTTTCACCTACCCATTTACAAGTTTCTTTAGTTCACTTAACAACTGCTCGTATTCCGATATGCTATATACAGAAGCACCACTTGCCAATGGATGACCTCCGCCATTATATTTAGCAGCGAGCGTGTTAATCACAACTTCTTTACTTCTAAGTCTCACGCGAATAGCATCGCCTTCATCTACAGCATAAGCCCATGCTTTGATTCCTTTCATATCGGAAAAGGCATTGACAAATAACGAAGCCTCTGAAGCGGTAATATTAAATCTTTCTAGTATTTCCTTAGAAATGAAAATATTGCCGACTCCATTATCAAAGTTAAAGTTTTGCAGCACAAAGCCTTGAAACTTCATACTTGAAGCCTCTCGTTGCTGCATTTGATTAATCATCTTCGTATGATCTATATCAAACTTAAGTAGTTCAGCAGCAACTTCCATCGTTCGCGATGTTGTATTATTGAAGAGAAATCTTCCAGTATCTCCAACAATCCCGATATAAAGACACTTTGCTGCTGCGGTATCGATATAATCACTTCCATATCCTAGAGAAGTCAATATTTCATAGATGATTTCACTTGTTGACGATGCAGTCGTATCCACAATGTTAAGTTCTCCATATTGATCTTCAGGGGGATGATGATCGATTTTTATTACCTTATCACAAAGCGTGTATCTGCTATCATCAATACGCGGTGCATTTGCAGTATCCAAAACGAGCGCTAACGCCCTTTCAAACTGTTTATCAGTTAAAGTATCCATGTCACCGATAAACTTTAAATTTTCAACTTCAGTACCCACCGCATATACACGTTTATTGGGATATAAACGCTTAATTGCATGTTTTAATCCTATTTGTGAACCTAATGCATCTGGATCCGGTCGGACATGTCTAAAAATAATAATTGTCTCGTAAGCATTGATTTCATTAATCAGTGCATTTATTTCTTGTTTATTCATATATTCTCCTTTATTTACTAAAATTCATTTCGTTGATATAATCGATAAGACTGGAGGTTAATTCAAATGGAAGTTATTTTTCCTTATATTATATCAGCACTTGTTGCTGTTATGTTGTTTTCATTTATATTTACTATATTTAATATCGCTAAGTACTTCAGAACAGTGAAAGACGTTCGTCGCGCCTGGTATCGCGCTCGAGCACGTCAATGTTTCGCTATCTTTATGTTTGCCTTCGCTTTGAACCAGATGCTGTTATTTCCACAGTGGTTTACTTTTGTAGTATGCGCGATACTGATCGTCTTTGCAGTAGTTAACTATCAATATGCGATTAGAGCAAAGCATCATTTTGAGTCTCACTTTGCAGATGAAGACGCTGCATGGGCTGAACTTGAAAAGAAACAGCGCCAACGATAGCTTCATTAATAACAAAACCCGTACGCATATACACGTATGGGTTTTGTTATTTAATAGAAATGTTCAATCACCTGTACCGCACAAAGTGATTTGGCAACGGTTTGATTGCGGACAGATAACGCCACCTCTACTTTCGCTGCTTTTCTACCAAGATCGAGCAACGTAAATGTCACATTCACTTCACTGTCCATCTGTACGATCTTAATAAATATAATATCGATATTATCTATTAGTATATCGCCTTTAATATGCTTTTTCATTTCATGATTTATTGTCTCTTCTATAATCGCTAAATAAACAGATTTACTCAGCATGCCAAACTGATTGGACATTTGAGGTGAGATTTTCACTGAAATTTCACCTTCTTTAAATGTCATCTTCTTAAGCACCTGATCATTAATCGTATCACCAATATGAGGCTGACGATCGACAACCTGCATCGCCTTCAACACATCTTCTCGCGATACGATACCAAGTAGATTATTGTATCTAGAAACAACTGGCAGCAGTTCAATGCTTTCCCAGATCATAATATGCGCACAACTTGCGACAGTAGAATTTAAGTTCACTGATACGGGATTTTTCGTCATCACCTTTTTAATCTTCTCATTAGGATTCTTCCCTAGTACATCTTTACTTGTTACGATTCCACTCAGTTTATTATTATCATCCAGCACTGGAAATCTCGTGTGCTTCGATGATTCTGAAAGATGATTCCATTCACTGACAGTATCGTTTTCTCTTAAACAGATTGTATTCTCTATCTTTATCAATATATCTTGTGCTGTGAGCACTTCTTTTTTTATCAGCTGATCATAGATAGCGCGATTGATCATGTTTGCGACAGCAAAGGTATCAAAATTAGAAGAGATAATCGGCAATTCTAAGCTGTCTGCCATTTTTTTAACTTCCTCAGTAGTATCAAAACCACCTGTAACGAGTACGGCAGAGCCTTTTGACAAGGCAAGCTTCTGTACTTCTGAACGGTTACCGACAATAAGCAAGGTATTCTCACCGATATACTTCTCCACTTCGTTTAGTTCCATGGCACCAATTGCAAACTTGGTCAATGATTTATGCAGGCCCTCACGCCCACCAATAACATGACCGTCAATAATATTAACAATCTCTGCAAACGTCAGATTATCTATTGCATTGCGCTTCTTCTTTTCGATACGAATCGTTCCAACACGTTCAATCGTTGAAACGATACCATTATTCTCAGCCTCTTTAATTGCACGATATGCAGTACCTTCAGATACACGGAGTATCTTTGCGATTTGTCTTACAGATATCTTTGACCCCACGGGTAAATTGGTGATATGTTCTATGATTTGTTCATGTTTTGTCAATGTTCCACCCATTCTCTTACTTATTATTAAATTGAAACAGATTGACCGCTCTGCAATATTTTAACCTTCGTATGTACCTTATCAGCAAACGCATTCACATCAACTTCAATATACGGAAATGTATTGTAATGAATTGGAACAGCAATAGTCGGTTTGATCAATTCATTAATAGCATAAGCTGCATCGTCAATACCCATCGTAAAATTATCGCCGATCGGAACAAAGCAGACATCAGCAGGATGACGCTCTGCGATTAATTTCATATCAGAGAATAATCCAGTGTCACCACAATGGTAAATAACCTTTTCTCCTAGTGTAAAGACCAGACCGCAAGGCATACCTAAATAAATGATGTCACCCGCTTCAGTAATAGAATTACTATGGAATGCCTGCACATATTTTACCTTACCAAAATCAAATGCTACGTTCCCACCGATATTCATCGGATGTGTATTTTCAACACCTTTACCTGCTAAATAATCACAAAGTTCTGGTGTTCCAATTACCTTTGCTCCTGTGCGCTTTGCAATTGCTTCAGTATCTCCTAGATGGTCGCCATGTCCATGTGTAAGTACAATATAATCCACTTCAAGTGTTTCACTATCTAAGTCTGACAGATTATTCCCATTAATAAAAGGATCTACAATGACTTTCTTTCCATTATGTTCGAATGTAATACAAGATTGACCGTGAAAAAAGATTTCCATTATAACACCTCTCTCCTATTGTTAGGTTCTATTATACATGAATTAAAGTGTATTTAAAAAGCCGACACATGAAAATTGAATAATCAATTAATCTAATTTACACTAGTAGTACTATGAAAAAGGAGCAATGATATGAAAAATCTAGAAAAATTGACAGCTTATATGACTGAACAGAATATTACACATGCTTTTATTACAACACCAGAAAATATTAATTACTTCAGTGGCTTCCTTTCTGACCCACACGAACGACTTACGGCTTTATACGTAACGCAGCACGAAGCATCATTAATCGTGCCTGCAATGGAAGTGAACGATGCGATAAATGCGTCAAACTTAAATACAATTGGCTATTCAGATACAGAAGATGCCTTTCAAGTAGCGAAACATCAGCTTGAGATTCCAGATGGAGCTGTGATGTTTATCGAAGAGGAACATGTAACAGTAAAGCGTGAGAAAGCAATTCAGCTGCACTTCAAACCAAGTGCATTACAGTCAATCGATCAGATCATTAAAGACATGCGAAACATTAAATCAGAAGATGAGATCGCTTTATTAAAACAAGCTGCACGCTACGCAGACCAAGCAGTTGAAACCGGAGTAGCAGCATTAAAAATCGGTATTACTGAAGCGGAAGTTGTGCAGATTATTGAAAATGAAATGAAACGTATTGAAGGTATTTCTGATATGAGTTTCAGTACGATGGTACTCTTTGGTGATCACGCAGCAAGTCCACACGGCACACCTGGAGGAAGAACGTTGAATGAGGACGAATATGTACTCTTTGATCTTGGTGTTATATACAAAGGTTATTGTTCTGATATTACACGTACAGTAGCATTCGGTACGCCTCCTCAACTCCATCAAGATATTCACAGTATCGTTACAGAAGCAAATAAACGTGCGATAGCACTTGTAAAGCCCGGTGTACCTATTAAAGACATCGACGCAGCTGCACGTGATTATATCACCTCTAAAGGTTATGGAGACTATTTCCCACACCGTCTAGGTCACGGTCTCGGCATCAGTGTACATGAATTCCCAGATATCTCTTCATCAAATGAAAACACATTACAAGCTGGTATGGTATTTACAATCGAACCCGGTATTTACTATCCTGAAACAGTCGGCGTTCGCGTTGAAGACGATATTCTAGTAACAGAAGATGGATACGAAGTACTCACGAGCTATGTAAAATGACCACATATAATGTCGTCGAAACTTTCCATGATCTATACGAAGCAGTAAATCATGGAGGAACACATATTGTTATCAATCAGACCGGGATGACAGCAAGTTACGGATTCGCAAAAATAGCGATAGAATACTGCCATCCCCTAAACGTCAGAGTATACGCACTCATCAATCCATCATTCCAAAGTTATCGTTACACTTTATTTGATGTCGAAATCATGCGGGAAGATATTAGACAGTTGAATCGGTTGAAGATAGATGGCTTTATATTCGGTGCACTGGACTCTGATAATAACCTTGATATTCCAGTGATGCGGACATTAATTCAAGCTGCTGAATCAACACCAGTGATCATGCATTCTCAATTTGATAAGATTCCGCTCCGCACACAACTAAAAGCGATGGATGCATTAATTGAGATAAATGTATCAGCAATCATCACACATGGGGATGTTTCTTACTTGAAACCTATCGTTGATAATACGCAGCAGCTTGGTCGTCTGTTACGACATTCCAAAGGTAAAATTGAGATTATTCCGGAAGTAGCAGACAGCAATGAATTCACTGAGCTGAAAAAATGGATTCCATTTCAGCATGCATATGGCAGAGAAATCTATCATTAATATACAAAAATCGAGGCCCCCATCAATATGCGGGCCTCGATTTTATTCTTTCATTAATTATTCAACAATGATTTTGCATCAAAGTATTCTAAGCCTTGGTCCTGTGCTACAGCCTCAAAAGTAACATGTCCATCAAGCGTATTGAAACCTTTTAGGATTGCTTCGTTATCTAAAGCTGCTTGCTTATACCCTTTATTTGCAATCTGGATTGCATAAGGAATCGTTGCATTTGATAATGCCATCGTTGATGTGCGTGGTACAGCACCTGGCATATTCGCAACTGAATAATGCACAACATCATGTTTCACGAATGTTGGTTCATCATGCGTTGTGATACGGTCTGAAGTTTCGAAAATACCACCTTGGTCAATTGCAATATCAATGACTACTGAACCTGGGCTCATTGACTTGATCATTTCTTCAGTTACAAGTTTTGGAGCTTTCGCACCTGGAATTAATACTGCGCCAATCACAAGATCACTTTCACGTACACTGTCAGCAATGTTTAATGGTGTAGACATTAAAGTCTGAACTTGATTTCCGAATAAATCATCTAACTGCTGTAAACGTACTGGGCTTAAGTCTAAGATTGTAACTTCAGCACCTAGACCGACTGCCATTTTCGCAGCGTTTGTTCCAGCTTGTCCTCCACCGATAATTGTTACACGACCTTTTTGAACGCCGGGTACACCTGCTAATAAGATTCCTTTACCACCATGAATCTTCTGTAAGAACTGTGCACCGATTTGTGTTGCCATACGACCTGCAACCTCACTCATCGGAGATAATAATGGTAGCCCACCTGTCGGTAACTGAACTGTTTCATACGCTATCCCTACCACTTTATTATCTAATAAAGCTTTCGTTAATGCTGGTTCTGGAGCTAAATGTAAATATGTGAATAAAATTAAGCCTTCTTTAAAATATTTAAATTCAGGCGCTAAAGGTTCTTTAACCTTCATTACCATATCTACATTCCATGCTTCTTCAACTGAACCAATGCGTCCGCCTACTTCGATGTAATCCTCATCTGTGAAGTAAGAACCAAGTCCTGCACCTTTTTCGACGATAACCTCATGTCCGTTATCAACTAATGCATGAACCCCACCAGGTGTCAATGCGACACGATTCTCGTTGTTTTTAATTTCTTTTGGAATACCTATTAACATGTCATACACTCCCCTTAATTTATCCTTACAAGAATATAGTAACATTTACAAATGAAAACGCAATCATTTAATTTAGTAAGAGTATTCAGAATATATAAAATGTTTACAATTCTATTATTACATTCTAAACATTAGTGATATAATAAAAGTGTAATAAAGATCGTAAATGGAGGGATTTTTATGTTAGTGTATAAAAATATCTTAATCGCAGTCGATGGATCAAGTGAAGCGGAATGGGCCTTCAATAAGGCAGTCGAAGTTGCTAAGCGTAATAATGCAACACTCTCAATCATCAATGTTATCGATACAAGAAGCTATGCAAGCGTCGAAGCGTATGACCGCTCTATTTCAGAACGCGCAACACAGTTTGCAGAGTCATTGCTTGATGGCTACAAAAGAGTAGCACAAAGTCGTGGTGTATCAAACGTGGATACTTTAATTGAATACGGTTCACCTAAGACGATTATTCCTAAGAAAATCGCACAAAAATTAGGTGCAGACTTAATCATGTGTGGTTCAACTGGGCTTAATGCGGTTGAACGTTTCATCATCGGATCAGTATCAGAGGCCATCGTACGTCATGCAGAATGTGACGTATTAGTTGTCAGAACTGAAACAATGCCACATAACTTCCAGCCAGAAGTTGCTACGAAAGAACTGCTAGAAGAACATAAACAGTAGAGAAACCCGGGAGTTCATATCATACTCGATAAGGTAATTTATTATTGAAAAGGAAAAAGGTCAGAACAATAGTTCCGACCTTTTTTTCATATTATTTTAAGTTACCGAAAGTCATCGTATCACGTGCGATCATAACTTCTTCATCAGTTGGTATTACCATAACTTTAACTGGTGAATGTGGATAGTTGATAAATGCTTCTTTTCCACGAAGACCCGCATTTAATTTTGGATCCCAGTAAACGCCCATGAATTCTAATCCTTCTAATACACGTGCACGCACGACGTCAGAGTTTTCACCAACACCTGCAGTGAACACGATTGCATCCAGACCTTTCATACGTGTTGCATATGACCCGATGTATTTATGGATACGACTTGCAAATACATCTAGTGCTAAGATGGCACGTTCGTCACCTTCTTCAGCTTTTTGTTCAATGTCACGTAAGTCACTAGAAATCCCTGAAATTCCTAATAATCCAGATTCTTTATTTAATACATTAATAACTTCCTGAGCTGTCTTACCTGTCTTCTCCATCAGGAACGGAATGATTGCAGGATCAAGGTTACCTGAACGTGTTCCCATCGTAACACCAGCAAGTGGTGTGAACCCCATAGATGTATCTACAGATTTACCACCTTCTACTGCAGCGATTGAAGCCCCATTACCGATATGGCAAGTAATAATACGTAATTGTTCAATAGGACGATCTAATAATTCTGCAGCACGTTCTGCTACGAATTTATGGCTCGTACCGTGTGCACCATATTTACGAATACCATAATCTTGATAATATTTGTAAGGTAAGCTGTAAAGAAATGCTTCTTCAGGCATTGTTGTATGGAATGAAGTATCAAAGATTGCTACGTGCGGAATATTTGGTAGCATCTTACGGAATGCACGGATACCCATTAAGTTTGCAGGGTTATGTAATGGTGCTAACTCACATAATTCTTCAATTTGCTTTTCTACTTCATCTGTTACAAGCGCGCTTGTTTCAAAGATGTCTCCACCTTGTACGACACGGTGACCTGTACCATCTAAATCATTAATATCTTGGATGATACCGTGTTTTTTCATTTCATCAAGCATCATATCAACCGCTTGCTCATGATTTTTAATATCTAAAGTTTGAGTAATCTTCTCACCATTGACTGAAATTGTAAAGATTGAATTCGGTAATCCAATTCTTTCTACTAATCCTTTAGTCAATACTTTCTCTTCAGGCATTTCAAATAACTGAAATTTTAAAGATGAACTACCTGCATTAATTGCCATAATTTTTTTCATGGTCTTCCTCCTAAGTAATTGAATACTTATATTTAATCATTATTACAGATTATTATCAAGAATAATACAGAATTATTTGTTACGATTTTCTGAATGCCACACTTCTAATTCATCGATAAATGTCTTCATATTTCTCTCATCTTTGAAATCGGGAATATTTGCAAGTAAAACTTCAACTGCTTTGGATTTTGAACCATTTTTTCGCTCTAATACGAGTAAGCTTTTTCGACGTGCTTCAGTCTTGAACAAACTTGAAGGGAAATTCAAAAAGGCTTGCATTATTGTTTCTGTAGCAACAAATTTTTGTAACTGTTCCACATTGTCACCTTCAAAGAGTTGGGTCGGAACAATTAAAAATGCGAGACCTCCTGGCTTTAGGCTATTTATCGCTTGTTCAATTAATAAATGATGACTAAAACTATGTCCTTCTTTAAATCCGAGTTTCATTTCGTGACTTCTTACATCATTTGGATAGTAGCCTACCGGAAAATCACCAGTAACAACATCGAAATCGCCTTCTGGTAATGGCATAATTGCATCTTGAGGAAAGACATCAAAGGGTATCTCTAAAAAGTTTGCTAAATGGATGCTGAGTCTTGATAATACAGGATCGACTTCTACAAGTACATGGTCAAAAGTCTTGCCTGGATTCTGTTCATGTATTGTAGCCGAGAGATGTCCTGTACCACTCGTAAGATCTAATATCTTAAGCTGTTCATCTTGAACAAACAAATTCATTACATACGCAGTCATATATCCAATACTATCTGGTGTCATCTGGTGATTCGGCTGTATCATCTCTTCTTTCAATAAGCTTAAATAACTGAACTGGAATGCCTTTCTGCGATCAATACTCGTACTTCTTTCAAGTAGATCTCTTTGGTTGATATAAATATCTTCAAGACTTAATCCTAAATTCTCAATAAAACTATGTCCATTTTCTTTTTGGAGTGCTTTCGCCTTACTATCAATAACTTTAAATAATTCTTCTATCATATATGATCCTTTCAAATAAAAACTGCCCCAAATTAAGGGCAGTAGTTAATACGTGTAATTAAATTGATTTTAATGCTTCAATCGCTTTATCATAATCGGGATGATCTGTACCTTCTGGAACAACTTCAGTATAGACTACTTCGTTTGTATCGCTGAGAACAAATACCGAACGTGCAAGTAAACGTAGGTCTTCCATTACGACACCATAGTTCGTACCAAATGATAGGTCTTTATGATCACTTAAAGTAATCACGTTCTCTAATCCTTCTGCTGCACACCATTTTGCCTGAGCAAATGGTAAATCAGCAGAGATAGTTAGAACAACAGCATTATCAATACCTGCTGCTTCTTCATTAAATTTACGTGTTTGTGTACTACATACACCTGTATCAATAGATGGAACAACGCTGATTAATTTCTTCTTACCTTCGTAATCGGCTAATGTTCTTACCGTTAAATCATTTGCTAATACGGAAAAATCCGGAGCTGCCGTCCCAACTGTGACAGGCTCGCCTGATAATTTCATTGGATTGTTCTTAAATGTAACTTGTGCCATTATGATACCTCCTAAATTGTTTTACACTATTAATTTAACATGTTTATAAGAGAAAACGAATTAATTTGACTGATTAAATTCTGATTTCTTGCTTCACAAGCTTTTCTCTTAATAACGCACTCTCTTCCTTAACAACGAGTGTATCACTTAACAGATCATGTATACCACGCTTATTTGGATTAAATAGTATAACGAGATAAAGTAAATAAGCGAAGAAGTTAGAAATATATCGTCCAAAGAATTCTCGGGTAATAACCGTTCCTATAGAAAGTTTGCGGCCATCTTCATGAACTACTTTTAATTTTAAGATCATCTTACCAAGTGTTGCATTAAAGAAATACGTAAGTAAAATAAAATAGCCAAAGTAGATTAATGCACTAAGTACATTATAGACCGAAAAGAGCGGTGTCATAATATACATATCACTTAAACCGTATGATGCATCAAATGGATTTAATGCAATGTTTTTAATCGAACCAATAACGATTAAATCAATGATAAATGCTACAAACCGAATACCAAATCCAGCTTCTGTCGCATGAATTAACTGCTGTGTAAGTTTATCATTCACATTGTGCGAATTCATTGGAACAGCTAAGTCACTTTCAATATGTTGATCATATTTTTCTTCATACATTACATCCACCTACTCCCCATACAAGTACATTGGTTGAATGCCTTGACGTTTACTCAATAATTCTTTTATTGCAGCTACATCGTTCTTGCCCATTAAGTGACCTACAAAAGAATCTGCTGCAAAGAATTTAGAATTAAAGAAGTCATCTGTCACTGAAAATTCAATGACTTCAGCGTTTTTTGCTTTAATTTCTTTCTTCAGTGCATTCATCGCATCTGCCTCAGTGCCTATCTCATCTACAAGATCCAATTTTTGCGCTTGTTGACCCGAATAGATTCTACCGTCAGCAATCTTTTTCACTTGAGCTTTATCCATATGTCTTCCATTACTAATCACATTTACAAAACCTTCATAGCTTTCATCGACAAACTTTTGCAAGATTGCACGTTCTGTTTCATCCATCTCTTTTGTAGGGCTCATAATGTCTTTATGGGGTCCACTCTTAATTGTGTTGAATTTAACCCCGTACTTATCCGCAAGCTCTTTATAATTCATAGATTGCATGATTACGCCTAATGATCCCGTCAACGTTTCTTTAGAAGCATAAATTTTATCAGCTGGTGCTGAAATATAATAACCTCCAGAAGCCGCCGTATTTTTCATCGTTACAAAAACTTTTTTACCTGCTTTTTTGACCGCTTCAATCTTATCGTGAATTTCTGCACTCTCATAAACACCACCACCCGGCGAATTCACAACTAACATCAATGCTTTAATATTACCGTTGTCTTTCACCTCATCTAATGAATCCAGTATCAGCTGGTGATTGTAACTTTCACCCGAGAAGGGCGAAGGCGTCCCCGTGTCCATAATTGTTCCGTCTATTTCAATACGTGCAATTTGATTTGTCGTGTCGCTGCCATCAACAGTAGATGAAGTAAGTCCTTCTTCGTCTAGTGCCTTCATGCTTGAAGCGAAATCTGTAGATAACACGTTTGTGAAGAAGCTTAATGTAGACCCAACAATAAATAATCCTAAAGCCAATAATATTGCTATCACTCTTTTACTCATCGTATCTTCCTTTCAAATATAATAGTTAGACCTTATAATATATAGTATCAAAAATATCTATCAGTGAACAATAAGGAGGGGTAAGAAAATGGAAAAAAGAAATAAAATTTACTTTTTCACAAACAGAGAACCTGCTGGATTAAACTCTAAGGCACAAATTGAAACGTTAATTCAACATTATGACTTTGAAGTAACTGATAATCACCAAACTGCAAATATCATCGCTTCTATCGGTGGTGACGGGGAGTTTCTCCAAGCAGTACGTAAAACAAAATTTCGTCAAGATGCAATATATGTTGGCATTGCGACAGATAATAAGAAACACTTCTATACTGATTTCCATATTGATAATCCAGAACTGCTAAATAAAGCTTTAAATAGCGAGGATGATTCCATCGAAGTACGCAAATATCCTTTGTTAGATGTAAATATTAATAACGAGATGCGCTACTTATGTTTAAATGATTTCTATATTAAATCTTCAATTATTAAATCGATGTCTCTGGACGTATTAATCGATGATCAGAAATTCGAGACATTCCGCGGCGATGGTATGCTGATTTCTACACCAACCGGATCAACTGGATATAGCAAATCACTGGATGGCGCCATTATCGATCCGCTTACACGTTGCTTCCAGATGACTGAAATCGCATCTTTCAACAACAACAACTACAGAACTATTGGTAATGCGATTATTTTAAATGAAGGTCGTAAGCTTTCTTTAATACTAGATAAATTAGAAGACTATTATCCGATAATGGGACTAGATAACGAGGCATTATCCATACAGAATACAGATACAATCGATATTACATTAAGTAAACAGATCATTAAAACTGTCAAAGTGAAAGAAAACTCATTCTGGAATAAAGTTGAGCGCACATTTCTATAAGATATAAAGAACTGCACCGTATAACTACGGTGCAGTTCTTTTTCAGGTCATTTCACATATTTAAAATCATTTGATCGTTCAGACTATTTCATAAAATAATTCTGAACGTAGTCCACAATATTTTTTCCAATCAACAGCACCGTCACTACGATAAAGAGTATACGCACATATGATACACCATGCTTAATCGCAAATTGGCTACCAGTGTAACTTCCCGCTATCATTGCCGCTCCCATACTCAGCCCATACATATAATTTACTTGTCCGAGTGCCATGAATAAGAGCAGAGCTCCTAAGTTGCTTGCAAAGTTAAGAAATTTTGCATTACCTGCTGCTCTTAAGAAATCAAAACCGATGATAAGTAAGGTGAATAGCAGGAAACTTCCTGTCCCTCCCCCTAAGAACCCATCGTAAAAGCCGATAAATGTAATCGCAAAAATAAATAATGCCGACTTTTTCTTATCTAACTTCTTATAGGTCGAAATGCTTCCCCAGTCTTTCTTAAATAGCGTATACACAAGTACCAGACTCAGACAGATGATCGCAATAGGCTTCAGATATTCAGGCGGCATCTTCGTGGCAATAAATGCACCGAGAATCGAACCGAAAAATGATAACGGAAATAATTTACCAACAATATTTAAATCGACTTTCTTCGAACGTAAAAATGATAACGTTGATGTAAATGATCCGAAAGAAGAAGCAAGCTTATTCGTTCCAAGCGCGATGGATGGCGGCATACCAGTTGCAAGTAGAGCGGGAATACTGATGAGTCCGCCACCACCAACAACTGAATCTATAAATGCCGCTAAGAATCCGAAAAATATTAAAATGAGTAATATATTTAAATCCATGTTGCCCTCCTTATAAGTTGCTATGATACACTTTGTGGTGTCCTATAATTAGTTATTCAAATATTTCTCCGTTATCTATTCTAAACTGCTTACGAAGCAGATCAGGGAAATTTGTAAATGCTCCGTCAATACCTGCATTGATTAAGCGTTCCATATCCGCTTCTTTATTGAGCGTATATGGAAAGACTAAATATCCAAGGTCATGCATTCTGCTGATTAATGTTTCATCCAGATCGGCGATACTCGGTCCGACAGCATATACGAATGCATGAATCTGCTTTAAATCTTCATCCGGCATTTCACGCAGCACACCTTTTTTAGCGAGCAGTAAGAGCGGCATATCGGGAACGAGCTGATTCACTTTGATTAAACTTTCTAAACTAAATGACTGTATAACCGTCTGACGATTCTTTAGGCGCGTGTCACTGATCAGGCCGTATGCATCTAGCGTATCGATTAATATTGATTCCATCCCCGGATAGATGTCCGGGGATTTCGTTTCTATATAATAATTTGCATCTTTATAACGTTCAAATATGTCTTTCAGTGTCGGTACAATCTGTTCAGCATAATAGTCTGCCTTTAATTCAGGGAACTTTTCATTGAACCATTTCCCAATTGTCAGCTGTTTAATTTCTTGAAGGGTCATCTCTTTAATAATCCCTGGCGTCAGTGCAGTGCGTTCGATTGATTCATCATGCATGACAATGATTTCTCCATCTAATGTCATATGAACATCGAGCTCAATATAGTCTGCATGCATATCGTAATGACTTTTATCGTACGATGCAAAAGTATGTTCAGGCGCATAACCACTCGCTCCACGATGCGCTATAACGACATTTTTATCAAGCATAAGAACGCCTCCTATAACAGCTCGTCGAATTCTTGTTTCGTATCTGTATGCTTAGAAATTGTTAATGTCTCAATATTCGCGATTGCCTCTTCAATCATCGCATCAAAATCAGTGCCCGCTTCGAAGCTCTCAACCTTATCAAGTCTAGGATTGGTCTTTGGATTTTTCGGTGTGAAGATTGTGCAGCAGTCCTCAAACGGTTGAATCGACGTTTCAAATGTTCCGATTTCCTTTGCTTTAATAATAATCTCATCTTTGTCCAATGTTAGTAACGGACGTAATATTGGTAAATTTGTAACTGCATTTATCGCATACATGCTTCCAAGTGTCTGACTCGCAACTTGTCCTAAATTTTCTCCGTTGACAAGTGCTTTAGCATCAATTTGACGAGCAAATTTATCTGCAATCTTAAGCATCATTCGACGTGTCGACGTCATCGTTAAGTTTTCAGGCATTTTCTTATGAATCATCTTCTGGATGTCTGTAAACGGAACAAGATGCAGTTTAATCTCTCCAGTAGTTTCTGCCATAATCCTTGTGAGATCAATGACCTTCTGTTTCGCTTCTTCACTTGTAAAGGGTGGTGAATGGAAATGAATCGCTTCAATCGTAACCCCGCGCTTCATCACTTCAATTCCAGCGACAGGTGAATCAATACCACCTGATAGCATCAAGAGCGTCTTTCCTCCCGTTCCAACCGGTAGGCCTCCAGCGCCTTTAATCACGCGAGAATATAGATATGCTGCATCACTTCTAATTTCCACGAGCAATTTATAACCTGGTTTTTTAACGTCTACCGTTAAATGTTCGATATTCGATAAGATTTCTCCCCCGAGCTCTTGCTGTAAGGCGAATGTATCATAAGGGAATCCTTTATCCGAACGTTTCGCATCTACCTTAAATGTAACACCCGGTGCGTCAATATCACGCGCAAGCTTCACTGCACTCGATTTTATCTGGTCGATATCTTTCTCTACTTTCACTACCGGACTCACTGAATGTACACCGAATACTTTGCTAATTCGTTTCATAATCTCTTCTACATCAGCATCTTCAGTGACTTCTACGTACATTCTGTCTCTATTGGCATTTACTTTATAACCTGTTAGCGGAATTAGCGCGTATTTAATATTGGATTTAAGCTGATTTACAAATGTATTACGATTACCCGATTTTAATGTTAATTCTCCATATCTGACTAATATATGATCATACTGCATCTTTGATTAACTCCTTCATTTCACGATAGATTTGTTGTAGTACTGTGATGAATCGATTGATATCACTTTGTGTTGTATATTTATCAAATGATACTCTGACACTACCCGCTATGACAGTTTCAGGTACATGGAGCGCATTCAGTGCTTCATTGAACTTTGCTCGCTTTGACGAACAGGCACTCGTCGTCGAAACGCAGATATCTTCTTTCGAAAAGGCATTCACGATGACCTCCCCTTTTACGCCAGGGAAACCGATATTTACTATATGCGGCACACCCTCTTCAAGTGAATTCACATATAATCCCGGAAGTTGCTGCACTGCATGTTCTAGCTGTTCTTTAAAATGCTGCGTGCGTGAGTATAATTCTGTCCTCTCACTTTCGGCAATACGTACTGCGCGACTTAAAGCAACATCATTCGCAACATTCACCGTTCCGCTTCTAAATCCATACTCCTGACCCCCGCCAAATACAGTATGTGTGATGGTCTTCAGTTGATTGAAGACCAGTAAACCCTGACCTTTCAGACCATTGAACTTATGACCACTAAGTACAAAGCTATCCATCGCATCAACTGGAAGTTCGAGCTTCCCAAAAGATTGTACACAATCAACATGAAAATGCACTTTCGGATAATTCTTTAATACTTCTTTGATAGATGTGATCGGTAATATTGCACCCATGACATTATTCACATGCATTAAACAGACTAAAGTCACATCACTGTTTAATAGAGATTTAAAGTGTTCTAAATCTAATCGCCCGTCCTTAAACTCTACATACTTAACTGTGAATCCCTCACTTTCTAGCGCACGTACTGTTTCTAGTACTGAAGGATGCTCTAGATGCGAAGTAATAATCGTCTGTCCGAACGGTTTCTTACTTCTTGCCATACCTGTAATAAGTAGGTTGTTCGATTCAGTGGCACCACTCGTAAAAATAATAGATTGATTCTTAAGCTTCAATATATCTCTTATCTGACTTCTCGCCTGTTCTAATAATTTATTTGTTTCAAGCCCTTTATGATGTGGACTTGATGGATTAAAATAATACTTTTCATTTACCGTATGAAATGTCTTTAACACTTCTGGATCCGGCTTTGTTGTTGCACAATTATCTAAATAGATCATTCTTTCACCTCAATAAGCAAAACCCGGCAAACTTCACATTGAAGTTGGCTCGGGTTTATCATTCGTTTCATTATACTCTATCTGCGCTTTGTATGAAGAATATTTTGCTCGATACGCTCAGTCACTCCTGGTTCTACACGTTCAATCGCCGCCTCAGCAACTTCTACTGCGCGTTTATATCTATTGTTACTAAACAGGCGTTCTGCTTCAATTAACTCTTTATTAACCTCTGAAGAATCTTTGCGATAACGGTTTCCATATTGTATCAGTTTTTCTGCATAAAGCGCATGCTCCAGTACTTCCATCGCTTCTGACTCAAATGTATTCATGGTTGTCAGTACTTTATTCACTTTATCTCTTACTTGCGTTACATTCATTGGACGCTTATTAAAAAGTTGATGCACTTCACGCATCTCAACATCAATTTCATTTTTCATAATAATAAAGCGTTCAGGTACACTTGACAGATTTGAAGCAAGCAGTTTTCTGTACACTTCTTCTTTCTTACATTGAATATGCAATACATTATGCTGCGCTTCCTGCTCATCTTCACGTAAATTCATCAAGTAGTTCTGTATCTTCTCTTGTTTTTCATTGATCACCTTAACATGGGATTCAATATATTTTAGATTGTCCTCAACCTCTGTATAACGAATGCTTGATTTCGCAGTTTCCATCAATATTTCATCATACACTGTTATCAAACTTTGAATCTCATTGTCGTAGCTACGCACATTCTGCACCGCTTCTTCATCAATATAATAGGTATCTTTAACATATTCTATCTCTGTACGAATTATATAGTTCGTATCTTTTGCGTGAAACAGATGATCTGTTATCTCTTCTTTTGTTAATTCTACATTGTTCTTCGCTTTCACTTCAAGTTCAACGAGTTCAACCATTTCATCGATAGCATCATTAATTTCATCGATAATCTCTTCTGCTTTGTCAAGTTCCAGTCTTGCAATCAAGGGCTCAACTAGGTTCAGCTTCCCTTTTAACGTCTGAAGCGTACTGTCTACTTTAACATGTTCAATGTTATAACCTTCAATCTTAAGGTCTCTGCATCCGAACTTAATATCCTGAAATTGTGCAGGTAATTCTTTTTGTACATCACGAATAAGTTCTGGAATTTCTTCCATATCTTCTTTCAGTAGCGACATTTCTTCATGTAAACTATTAATATGCGTATGTGCATCGTCATAATTCCCCTCATCAATGAGCGTCTGATATACATTAATTTGAGGTTCGTACGTTTCGATCTGTGCTTCAAGCGGCTCAGCCGATTCACCATACTGATGACGGTTAGCAAGAACGTCGCGCTTTGACTCTCTATAGATAACCTTACATGCATCATACTTGCGCTTATCATCTTCAGTCTTATTCATAAACGCTTTAATCTCTTCTACAGACTGTCCATACTTTTTCTCTATATGATCAAGCAAGTGGTCCGCTTCTTGAACCTTAGTTTCACTTTCTTTAAATTTAAATTTATCAAGCGCTTCATCCGCATCATTTATAATAAGCTCACAAGTCTTAATATCTTCATTTAATACAGTCTGCCACTCTTTCTTCCACTTCTCGAAGTGCAGCGCAGCCTGACCTTTTAAGTTTAATGATTTTACTTTTACAAGTTCATCTTGAAACGGTAAATGTTTCACTTCATTCTTTCTTGCTTCAATGCTTTCGATATGTGTGCGTCTTTGATTTCTCATATAAAACAGCACACCGACAGCAATCAATATCACTACAATGATTCCAACTATGATATATATCATTATGTAAATTCATTCCCTCCAAAGTACTACTCATCATTATAACGTAAAATGTACTTTTCAAAAACAATTTCTTGTTAATTCTTTATCAAATCAGTTAAACTATTTTTATTCATAAAAATTGATAACTACGGAGGGAATACTATGTTCGATCAAACACCGATTAAAGATTATACGATGCTCGCACAAATGCTGGACGGATTACTCACTGATGAACAGGATAATATCAGCAATCTTGCCAATGCAAGTGCACTTCTTAATACATTTCTACAGGAAGTAAACTGGGTTGGGTTCTATTTGATGAAAGATGGCCAATTACAGTTAGGACCTTTCCAGGGATTACCGGCATGTGTTCAAATTCCGGTTGGAAAAGGTGTATGCGGGAGTGCAGTCAGCGAGCGCAAAACGATGGTTGTCTCTGACGTACATCAGTTCCCTGGTCATATTGCATGTGATGCAAATTCTCAATCAGAAATTGTCGTACCTATTATTAAAGATGGAGAAATATTCGGTGTGCTCGATATCGATGCGCCGATTAAATCTAGATTTACAGAAGAAGATCAAGCAGGTATCGAACAATTCGTAAAGATTCTCGAAAAACATTTATATTAATATTGACTTCTTACACTAAAGTCACTATAATGAAATCTATGTGAATAAACGAAGATAGCAGATAAATATTAATACGCGCTATAGTATCCCCTATGTTGGCGTGTTGTGTAACTGAAGCTATAAGGCGAAGGCACGGAATGATACTATATCGTATTAGGCATTTATCATATTTTTGTTTTTTACATAAAAAACAAAAACAGAGGAGGAGTCACATTATGGCTCGTTTTACAGGTTCAACTTGGAAAAAATCTCGTCGTTTAGGAATTTCTTTAAGCGGCACTGGTAAAGAATTAGAAAGACGCCCTTACGCACCAGGACAACACGGTCCTAACCAACGTAAAAAATTATCTGAGTATGGTTTACAATTACAAGAGAAACAAAAATTACGTTATATGTACGGAATCAACGAACGTCAATTCCGCACAATCTTTGATCGTGCTGGTAAAATGAAAGGTATCCACGGTGCTAACTTCATGGCACTTTTAGCATCTCGTTTAGATGCAGTAGTATACCAATTAGGTTTAGCACGTACACGTCGTCAAGCACGTCAATTAGTTAACCACGGTCACATCATGGTAGATGGCGCTCGCGTAGACATCCCATCATACCAATTAAAACCTGGTCAAGTAATTTCAGTTCGTGAAAAATCACAAAAATTAAACATCATCGCTGAATCAGTTGAGTTATCAAACCACGTTCCTGAATACTTAACATTCGACGCTGAAAAATTAGAAGGTACATTTGTACGCGTTCCAGAACGTAGCGAATTATCTGCTGAAATTAACGAACAATTAATCGTTGAGTACTACTCACGTTAATAAGTGCTTTGAAAGACTTTCGTCTTTCTATTATTCCGAACACTTCAGAATCATTGTTTCTGAAGTGTTCGTTTTTTGTTTTATATGGATAGATAAGGAGAATATAAAATGAAACATACATTTAACTGTACTGCTAAATTTAACGGCGGCTATCACGGTGTGGGTACGATAGAAAACAGAAATCTTAAGACTGAAATATCAATACCGAAAGAAATGAATGGACCTGATATCGGTACCAATCCAGATGAGATGCTTTTATCATCTGCAGTTACATGCTTTACAATAACATTAAGTTCTATGTTTGAACGTAATAATATTCCGGTTGAAATAGATTATGTGCATGCTAGCGCGACGATCAATAGTGAAAAACAAGTATTAACATATGAAAGCATTACTTACAATGTCTATTTGATCAGCACAGCACAAATGGATGAGCAAAGAATAGTAAGATATGTTAATAAATCCGAAGAAACTTGTATGATTACACGTGCTCTAAAAGGTAATGTTGAAGTTTCAATTGAAAATATTTATTTAAATAATAATATAGTAATATAATAATTTACGTATAAAACTATTTCGGTAGCCGGAATAGTTTTTTATAGCATTTAATCTAAGATAAATTATATTAAACAAATAATATAATTTATGATATCGTTTACAGGTTTTTTCAAAAACATTGTCAAATGTATATGTACTCTACTTTCAGCGAATATCCTTAAAATTCACAGAGCACGCAATTACATCATTATTAAAACATAATGACTACTTAATTTTTCTGACAATTTGTAAATAATTAAATTGACAGACTTATCAATAACAAATAAAATACATGAGTACGAAAGAAAAGAGGTATGATATGAGTTCAGTTACAGAAATTAAAAAAACAAAAAAGAAAAAGTTTATAAGTTTACCGATGCAAATATTACTTGCATTAATATTAGGCGTTGTCGTCGGCGCCCTACTTAATGGTCAGAAAGAATACGTTAACTACTTTCAGCCACTAGGTGATGTCTTCTTACATCTTATTAAAATGATTGTTGTACCGATTGTATTCTGTTCACTCGTAATTTCTATTGCTGGTACAGGCGATATGAAAACTGTTGGCCGTTACGGCTGGAAGACGTTACTGTACTTTGAAATTATTACGACATTAGCCATTGGTCTCGGAATTATATTTGCAAATGTCTTTAAACCAGGTGCCGGTATCAACAAAGATCTATTACCTAAAGGTGATGTAACAAAGTATACGACAAATGCAGAAGCTGCTGCAGAGTCCACATATGGTAATCATATGATTGATACAATCGTTAATATTATTCCGACGAATATTATTGATTCTATGGCACAAGGTCAATTATTACCGGTTATCTTCTTCTCGGTATTCTTCGGTCTTGGGTTAGCTGCAATTGGTAAAAAAGGTGATCCAGTACGCGCTTTCTTTGACGGCTTCTTAGATGTTATCTTCTGGATGACGAATCAAATCATGAAATATGCACCAATTGGTGTATTTGCATTTATGGCAGTAACAATCATCAATTTAGGGTTAGGTGCATTGATTCCACTTGGGAAGTTAGCACTTGTTGTTGCAGGATCAATGGTATTCTTCATTATTGTCGTGCTCGGTGCTGTTGCAGCAATGTGTAAGATCAATATCTTCCACCTATTGCGCATATTAAAGGACGAGTTACTGCTTGCATTCTCAACGTCAAGTTCAGAGACTGTATTACCTACCATCATGGACAAGATGGAGAAATTTGGTGCACCGAAAGAAATCGTATCTTTTGTTATACCGACAGGTTATACATTCAACCTTGATGGTTCAGCATTGTATCAATCTATTGCAGCACTTACAATCGCTCAAATGTACGGTGTTCATTTATCGGTGACTGAGCAACTTGTATTATTATTAACATTGATGCTGACATCTAAAGGTATGGCTGCTGTACCAGGTACATCAATCGTCGTTTTGATTACGACTTTAACAGCAATGAATATTCACCCTGAGGGCCTAGCACTTATCATTGGTATTGACCGTATCTTAGATATGATGCGTACAGTTGTTAACGTAGTCGGCAACTCTTTATCAACACTTGTCATTGCAAGATGGGAAAATCGTCTTGATTATGAAAAAGGCCGTAAATATTACGAAACATATTTAAATAAATAAAGTCTAATTATATAAAAAATAGTTCAAGGTACTCTTGAACTATTTTTTATATGCTGATTGTTTCAAGTAATCGGACACGACTTTGATATCTTTATGGAACTGTCTATCTTCTGTTATCGATGGTACAAACTCTCGATATTCTTCGTATTTCTTCTTCGTTTTCGGTGATAGCTTGTCTACACCTTTTAATTCTACTGCCTGCAGTGCAATCACACATTCTATGGCAAGTACATTCCTGACATTCTCTACAATCTGATACCCATGGCGTGAAGCAATCGTACCCATTGACACATGATCCTCCTGATTGGCAGATGAAGGAATAGAATCTACACTTGCAGGATGCGCCAATGTCTTATTTTCAGAAACTAAACTTGCAGCAGCATATTGCATAATCATCGCACCACTCTGCAGACCTGGCTGTGGACTTAAAAATGCAGGAAGATCGCCATTTAACTGTGGATTAACAAGCCTTTCTATACGACGTTCTGATACATTTGAGAGCTCACTTACACCTATTTTCAAGAAATCTAGTGCAAATGCAACGGGCTGACCGTGGAAGTTCCCTCCTGAAATAACAAGCGTTTCATCACCTTTATCAAAGATGAGCGGATTATCATTCGCAGCATTCATTTCACATTCCAGCTTTTCTTTAGCATAGTTCAGTACTTGAAAACTCGCACCATGGATTTGAGGGATACACCTTAACGAATAGGCATCCTGGACTCTTAATTCGCCTTGACGCGTTGTTAATGATGAGCCTTCCAGCCAGTCTAGCATTCTATTTGCAACACCTAACTGTTCTTCTGAATTTCTAACGATATGCACGTGTTCATTATATGCATCGACAATGCCATTCAATGCTTGGTGCGTGAGAGCAGCAATCCATTCAGCATCATACGCTAATTGTTCCGCTTCAATATAACTAATCACGCCTTGGCTCGTCATCGCCTGTGTCCCATTAATCAGTGCAAGACCTTCTTTCGCTCGTAATGTATGCGGTGCACGATTCAATGATTGTAAGACTTTACTACTTTCTTGTCTTACCCCTTTATAGATTACTTCTCCTTCACCGACTAATGCTAATGCTAAATGTGATAAGGGGGCTAAGTCTCCCGAAGCTCCTAAAGAACCTTGTGCTGGTATAACTGGGATAATACGTTGATTGATGAAAAAGACAAGCTGTTCGACAAGTTCAGTGCTTACTCCGGAATGCCCTTTTAACATCGTATTTAATCTTAAGATCATCATCACGAGCGCTACGTCGTCATTAAACGGTTCCCCTACCCCACATGCATGTGACCGTATTAAATTTAGCTGTAAATCCTCGTATTTATCCTGATCAATAAGAACATCGCTAAACAATCCAAACCCCGTAGTAATACCATAGATCGTCTCTTCATTGGCAATAATATCATCAACAATTTTCCTGCTTTGTTTAACGCGTGATAACGCTTCTTCACAAATTTCAACATTCTGATTTCCAGCAATTAAAGCCTTAATTGATTCAATCGTTAGATTTCGGCCATTTAAAACTAAATTCATTACACCATCCCCTTTGTTATAATTTTCTAATAATTCTAACAAATGAATTATATCCAATAAACATTAGGAGCACAATAGATTTTCTGAAAGTTATGCTTAGGTATCAAGCTACCAATTTAATATGTTATCTCTTTAAATAAATAAAGTAACGACGCCAATTATATTTGAATACTCTAAAACATCTTTATTTATATGCAAAAGTATTATATAATGAATTAATATAAACAATGAGGGTGATTTTATGCAAATATTGCCACAACTTTTTAAAGGTAAATTAACTGCGTATCAGATTTCTACGGCAACAGATATTGATATTGCAACGATTGAATCCCTTTTTGAAGATGAAGCAGCTGTTTCATCATTGGATGAAGCCACATATCTTACATTAAAACAATTAGAAGATGAACTTTTCAATAACGACCATAGAACAGGAGAAACAACTGCATAGCTTGTTTCTTTTTTTGTTTGATTATTTTGTTTAACGGGTATGTTCTTATTATAGATACAAAAAGGAAGAAGGTGTGAATCATGGGAGTTATATTGCTTAAAACTTCTTATCCTGACACATCTCAAGAACATGCAGAATATAAAATAATCCAGAACGAGTGTGAGAAGGTTCGTTATATCAATCAAGCGAGAAATGAATTCTATAAACGAATGCATAGATCAGATGACGAACAGGTGATTAAGCTAGAATTTATTTATCCAGATGATGTTGAAACTTATTATTATAAAGCTTAGGTCGTAACACAAAAGCGGAATGATCTATAGATCATTCCGCTTTTGTGTTATTTCATTGTTGCTATAATCGATTTTGTGCTGTTTTCAAGTTGCTGAGTAATCTTTTCTATTGCTTCAGTTTTATTGTACTGGGATAAATATGTAGTGCTATCAATGGGTGCTCCAAACTTAATCCAGCACTTTCTTCTCTTAAATATAACATCACGAAATTTAAGTGGTCCTGTATAAGCCGCAGGAACAATCTTACTTTTTGATAGTACAGCAATCGTCGCCGCTCCTTTTTTCATCGGTGCTGCATTATTGCGTTGTCCACTCGGGAAGATACCAACAACCTTACCTTCTTTTATCAGCTTAACAGGTATCTTTAACGTAGATGGTCCTGGGTTTTCTCTATTCACAGGAAATGCATTAACTGATCTAAAAAATCGATTTAATAGCGGTGTCTTAAATAGTTCCTGCTTCGCCATATAATGAACTTCTAACGGATATAGACTCATCGCGAGCATTATAATCTCCACCATACTCTCATGGTTACATGTCACGATAAATGCTTCATCTTCAGGAAGATGATGTTTGTCTGAAACCTTTAACTTGTTTAATATTTTAACAAAGAAGAAGATGATACGAGAAATGAATTGATACATATGGCACTCCTTTTACATAGAATATTTATATTTTATCATAACCTAATATATTTTGAAGAGTGCATTTGCTTGAACTCTGATTTTAATGGGATTATACTTTTTGTATCGCAGCAAATGGAGGTAGCTATGGAACAAAATCATGAATATTACAATGAAAACTCTCATCTACAAACACAACACCCAAAGAAACAAAAAGCCGGCTTCTTAAAGATGGTGCTTGCTGGTGTCGTTGGATCTGTACTCACGCTTGGTGTGACTGAATTACCAGAGTATTTCTCACACGATGAAACAGAAACAATTTCTCCAGTCACAGTTGATAATACAACAACTTCCAAATCAACTTCAAATCTCTCTCAAATGCTGGAACAAGTTTCTCCTGCAATTGTCGGCGTTATCAATATGCAGCAGGCACCTAGCAGTATCTATGATATCCTATCAGGCAATCGATCTACCGATATTACACCTGCAGGAACAGGTTCAGGTGTAATATATCAAGTTGATGGGAACAATACATATATTGTTACAAACAACCACGTTGTTGAAGGCGCTAAAGAATTGAAGGTTAAATTATCAAACGGGAAAACGATAGATGCTGAACTAATGGGTACAGACGCTTTGACCGATATCGCTGTACTCAAAGTAACAGGTCAGCTAAATATTAAACCCGTGGCCTTTGCCGACTCTTCTAAGATTCGAATTGGCGAACCTGTCTATGCGATTGGTAATCCATTAGGTCTTGAACTTGCTGGTACAGTAACAGAAGGTATCGTGAGCTCAAAGGAACGTACAATGAAAGTAGAAACTTCTGCCGGTAACGCTAGCGTCAAAGTTATTCAGACGGATGCAGCAATTAATCCCGGGAATTCTGGTGGTGCTTTAATTAATACAAGTGGTCAGCTGATCGGTATCAACAGCATGAAGATATCTGCCAATCAAGTGGAAGGGATTGGATTTGCTATTCCATCAAATGACACTAAGACGATTATTGAACAGCTTGTTAAGAACGGTAAAGTTGAACGTCCATATATGGGGCTTGGACTGGTAGGAATCAATGATGTTCCAGCTGAGTATCTGAAAGAACTTAAAATAACACAAACTGAAGGTGTTGTTGTAGCACAAACTGACAGCGTTTCTCGTACAAAGTTCAATAAAGGCGATGTCATCACTGCTATCGATGGACATAAGGTTGAAAGTGATAGCGACGTTAGAAATTATATTTATACACATCATAAAGCAGGCGACAAAGTGAAATTTACTGTTTATAGAGAAGATAAGAAAACAGAAGTTACGATGACTTTAAGAAGTACAAATAGCAAATAAAAAAATCCGGAAATGTAGTGTATCCCTAAAGTTGAATTTTTTAGGGTTCATAACATTTCCGAATTTTTTATTTAGAAGTTTCGACCAGCGCCACCGCCGTCAAAACCGCCACCGCCAAATCCTCCGCCTGAGAAACCTCCACCAGAGAAGCCTCCAGATGAGAAACCTCCACCAGTCGGAAAGAAGATGACAGGGCCAGTGGATCGACGTCCACCGCCACCACCGCCACGTCCTCCACCACCGAAGAACATAGAGAGAATCAAGTATAAGAAGAATATTGCGATGATAATTTCAAACACACTGATATCACCAACACTATCGTCTTGTGTAGCAATGGGTGTATCACGTGTATACTTTTCACCATCAAAGCCGTAGCTCTTACTGATTTCATCAAATATTGCATTATAAAGTTTAGTCATCGCCTGCGCATAATAGCGTCGAGACGTTTCATTGCTAGCATCTGGGTCTGCCTGCATCGCTTTTTGAATATCAGGCATCGCATATGTATCAATCATACGTCCTACTTTAGCGTCGTTCAGCACACCTTGTAGGCCGGGGCCTACCATCACTTCTATACCACGATTGTTATTTTCATTATTATTGTCGAGATTCAGCAAAATAACGATACCATTATCTTTATCCTTATCTCCTACCCCATATTCACGACCTGCGCGTAGTGCATAATCTTCTTTAACTTCCTGTCCGATACTTGGCATTGTCATCAGCAAGATTTCAGCAGTCGTACCACTGTGAAGCGTCTCACCTTTTTGGTTTAATGCATCTTTTTCCTGCTGCTTAAAAATACCGATATGATCCTGCACGAACCTCGGCTGCTCAAGTTTCGGTAATGGTTCAGCTGCACTAACCGGAAGTGCTGTAAGAAAGATTATAAGACTCGCGAAAAATATCGTGAATCTCTTCATTACTCAGAATCCTTATCAGAATTAAAATCTACATTTGGTGCATCTTTTGCAGCACTATCAGCTTTAAAGAACTCTTTCTTTTCAAATCCAAATAATCCGGCAACGACACTACCTGGGAAACGTTTAACGACTTTGTTATATTCCGTAACAATATCATTATAGTCATTACGTGCTACTGCGATACGATTTTCTGTACCTGCAAGTTCATCACGAAGCCCTGTGAACTGTGTATCTGCTTTAAGTTCTGGATAGTTCTCCTGAATTGCGATTAGTCGACTTAAAGCTGAGCTTACTTGTGCGTTCGCTTCTGCTTTTTCTTCCATTGTATTTGCACCTGCTAATTTCGCACGTGCATCAGAGACATCTTTGAATACTTTTTCCTCATGTTTTGCGTAACCTTTAACTGTTTCAACTAAATTAGGAATTAAATCAAGACGACGTTGTAACTGCGTATCAATCTTCGCTTGAGATTTTTCAACTTCTGTATCTAAATCAACAAGTTTATTATAGGGACCGATCAACATACTACCGATTACTAATAATAATACGATGAGACCGATCACCGGTACTAATAACTTTTTCATTGCATTTCTCCTTTACCTTAAATTACTTAATTTTACCCTAAATACATGGACTGTAAACATAGTCAGTGTATTAGTGAATAATCATAAAGTATTTCTTTTTGCCACGTCTAATAATCGTAAACTCACCCTCAATCTTGTCAGTCGCTACGATTTCATACGCAACATCCTGAACCTTCTCTCCGTTAATCGATATCGCACCGTTTGTAATATCTTCTCTTGCCTGACGTTTACTTGGAGAGATGCCCGCTTCTATTAATAATTCAACGAGATTTGTTGTTGTAACTTTTGCCTGTGGCACATCTTTAAAGCTTGTGCGTAACTGATCCGCTGTTAAAGCCTTTAAATCCCCTTTGAATAAAGCGTTTGTAATATTAACTGCTTCTTCTAATGCAGATTCATCATGGACATATTTCGTTACCTCTTCGGCTAATCGTTTTTGTGCAAGACGCAAGTGCGGTTCGTTTTCAACGGATGCTTCTAAAGCATCTATCTCTTCTTTACTTAAGAAGGTAAAGTATTTTAAAAACTTGATAACATCGCTATCTGGTGTATTGATCCAGAACTGGTAGAACTCATAAGGTGTCGTCTTCGTGCGATCTAACCAAATGGCCCCTCCTTCCGATTTACCAAACTTCTTGCCGTCAGATTTTACAACTAAAGGAACTGTCATACCATAAGCTTCAACTTCGCCATACATACGTCGCATGAGTTCCATCCCACTTGTGATATTACCCCACTGGTCACTGCCACCGATCTGGAGCTTAACGTTCAATGTTTTATTTAAATGTCCAAAGTCAATGGCCTGCAGAATTGTATAAGTAAACTCTGTGAAAGAAATCCCTGTTTCAAGACGAGATGCGATACTGTCTTTATTTAATAAATAGTTTACACCGACATGCTTTCCGTAATCTCTTAAGAACGTCAACAGATCAATTTCACCAAGCCAGTCTTTATTGTCTACACGAATTGCACCATTTTCAGTACCGAAATCAAATAACTGCTCCATCTGTTTGCTGATACCGTCGACATTATGCTGAACTTGCGCTAATGTCTGCAGTGTACGCTCATCTGTTCTCCCAGATGGATCGCCAATCATTCCTGTAGCGCCCCCAATGAGAACGACAGGGCGATGTCCATGTGCCTGGAATCGTTTTAAAGTCATGAAAGGAAGGAGATGGCCGATATGCAGGCTATCTGCAGTCGGGTCCGTTCCACAGTATACGCTTACCGATTCCTTATTCAGCAAAGCTTCCATTTCTTCAGGATTCGTCTCCTGATAGATTAAACCTCTCCATCTTAAATCTTCTAATAATGCACTTGTCATATTAATTTCCTCCTCTTAATTAAAATAAAAAAGCCCCCCTACAAATGTAAGGGTGCTTGAATGCACGGTACCACCAAACTTATGATTACTCATCACTTTATTAATGAAAACGCTCATTATGACGTAGACTCCACATATCAGGTGTATTCATCAAAGAACATGCTTAGTTTTCACCACCCACTAAGTCTCTAAATTCAAGTTCAATCATTACTTGTCCCGAAAAGTCTTTATATTTAGTTTCAAATCAATTATGATACTAGTGTATAAAATTGGATGAGTGAAGTCAAGAACCTGAAATTATGATATACTAAAAAAATATTCAGGAGGAAAAAATATGGCAAACAAAACTTCATACAAAGATAAATTTAAGCGTCAGCTTATAGGCTATAAGGAAGGATTCAAAAACATTAAATTTACCCCCTACGTTATCTTTAATGGCCTTTATGAAACTGTTTCAAAAACACTGCTCTTTCTAATCACAGCAGGCATTTTATTCGCTACGCTCATGCTTGGGATCGGTAGCGGCTATTTCCTGGCACTAGTAAAAGATGAGCCGGTAAAGTCTAACAGTGAACTGAAGAAATCACTTTATGAGATGACACAAAGTACAACTGTATATTTCGGTTCGGGAGAATCACTTGGTAATTTAAACGCTGATACACAGCGACAAGTTATTAAGCTTAAAGATATGAGCCCTCATGTGAAAGATGCATTGATCGCTACTGAAGATGAAAGTTTCTATCGCCATAGAGGTATCGTACCGAAAGCTTTTATACGAGCAACTGCTCAAGAATTTCTTAACACTGGCGCGACGAGTGGCGGCAGTACTTTAACACAGCAGCTTATCAAGAATCAGCTGTTAACAAATGAAACTTCCTTCCAAAGAAAAGCCAAAGAAATGATGCTTTCTTTTAAAGTAGAAAAAGCACTGACGAAAGATGAAATTATTGAAGCTTATTTAAATGTCGTCAGTTTTGGTCGCAACACGAATGGTCAGAACATCGCTGGAATCGAAGCGGCTGCTCAAGGGATTTTCGGTGTTAAAGCAAACGAGCTTAACATCGCTCAAGCTGCATATATCGCAGGCCTTCCACAAAATCCTTATACATATACACCCTTTTTGCAGGACGGTTCAGTCAAGTCTAAAGATGATCTTGCATATGGGCTGACAAGACAGCAATATGTTCTGTCACGTATGTATCAGGAAAATAAGATCAGTAAAACAGAATATGATAAAGCAAAATCATTTAACATCGTTAAGTCATTTACGAAAGATGTAGAGACGCCAAACGAAAAATATCCTTTCCTGACCCAAGAAGTTGAAGATGAAGCTATAGATATTCTGAAATACCACTTTGCTTCAAAGGATAATGTTTCAAAGACAGAACTTGATGAAACACCCGTTCTTCAAGAAAAGTATAAGGGTATCGCAGAACGTGCTGTACGTAACGATGGGTATATCGTAGAAACTACAATTAATAAACCCATTTTCGATGCAATGAATGCAGTTAAAGATAATCCTAACTATTATTCTTATGACCGACAAGTAGAGGCAGGCGGAAAAACAAAGACATTGAGCCAAGAAGTCGGTGTCCTTTTAAAAGAAAATAAGACAGGTAAAATTATCGCGTTTATTGGTGGCCGAGATCACGATAAGTCACAAAATAACCACGCAATGAAAACGAAACGTTCTCCAGGATCTACAATCAAACCATTATTAACCTATGCTCCTGCAATGGAGTATGGCATTACGGCGCCAGAGACGATGCTGCTCGATAAAAAGTTTAATTACAATGGTTATGAACCAGAAAACTATGCTCGTATGGAATACGGGAATGTGACAACACGTTATGCGTTAGAGAATTCTTTAAACTTAAGTACTTTAAGACTATATTCTAGTATTCAGGATAAGAAGCCATGGGAATTATTAAACAAGATGGACTTTAATATTCCAGGATCTGAACAGGAAAACTTATCATTAGCACTCGGTGCGACAGATATCACGCTTAAAAATAATGTGGATGGTTTCTCGACTTTAGCCAATGGAGGAAACTATCAAGAAAGCTATATGATCGAACGTATTAAAGCTAAAGATGGCAAAGTCATCTATCAGCATGAAGCAAAACCAGAGCGTATTTATAGTGCATCTACCGCTTATATGACGACTGATATGTTACGTGGCGTACTCGATACTGGTAGTGCTTATTCATTGAAAGGTACCTTCCTATATAATCAGGACTGGGCCGGCAAGACAGGTACGACTCAAGATGCAAAAGACAGTCTGTTTGTTGCTTATAACCCTAAAGTAACAATGGGTATCTGGATGGGCTATGATGTTCCAACTACATTTGATGAAGAAAATCATTACCAGCTCAAGTTATGGCGTGATATCGCCAATCAGATTTCATCAATCGATCAATCCCAGATGGGTGTCGGTGAACGATTTAACCAGCCAAAGAGCGTAACAAAACAAAGCATCTGTCAATTTACGAATAGCACATCCGGCTGTGTATCTGGTGAATCTACAAAAGAAAGTCTCGTATCTGACAAAACTGATTTAACTCAGAAAACACTAGATACTCCTGATGTATTGAATAGACTTGGTATTAAGCTAGACCCTGCAACAAAAAGTAAGATCTTTACGAAATCGAAACAAAATACGCAAAAGAAAAAGAGAAACTAAAAAAGAACCGGTCGGTATAGAAACGTATTGCTTTCTATACTGATCGGTTCTTCTTATTATTTATCATCACTTGAGTAATATTCTATTAGAATAAACCTACTGCATTACCCTCTTTATCTACATCCATACGCAGTGCTGCCGGTTCTTTTGGAAGACCAGGCATGGTCATAATGTCCCCTGTTAATGCAACGATGAATCCTGCACCTGTCTTAGGAATTAATTCACGGATTGTAATTTCAAATCCAGATGGACGACCTAGTTTCTTAGGATCATCAGAGAATGAGTATTGCGTCTTCGCCATACATACTGGATATTCATTCCAGCCATTGTCAGCGATTGTTTTTAATTGTTTCTTCGCTTTATCAGTGAATACTACATCATCTGCACCGTAGATCTTTTGAACGATTGTACGGATTTTCTCTTCAACTGGTAACGATAGGTCATATAATGGTTTAAAGTTTTGTGGTTGTTCCAGCACTTCTAATACTAAGTTCGCCAAATCTTTACCACCTTCACCACCATGTTCCCATACTTCAGTTAATGCTAATTTCACACCATGTTCTTTTGCCCAGTTAATAACAAATTCACGTTCAGCATCTGTATCCGTAACGAAATTATTTAAAGCGATAACTGGTTCAACACCAAATTGATTTAAGTTTTCGATATGTTTCTCTAGGTTCTGAATACCGGATTTTAATGCTTCTACATTTTCAGCTCCAAGCTCATTCTTTGCAACTTCACCATGCATCTTAAGCGCACGGATAGTAGCAACTACAACGATTGCATCTGGTTGTATACCTGCTTTACGCGCTTTAATATCCATGAACTTCTCAGCACCTAAATCTGAACCAAATCCTGATTCAGTAACAACGATATCTGCTAATTTACGTGCAGTCTTCGTTGCGATGATTGAGTTACATCCGTGAGCAATATTAGCGAACGGTCCACCGTGAATAAGCGCAGGTGTACCTTCGATTGTTTGTACTAAGTTTGGTTTTAATGCATCTTTAAGGATTAATGCTAAGGCACCTTCTACTCCTAATTCTTTAACAGTAACTGGTTTGCGGTCATAAGTATAACCGATTGTCATTTTTCCTAGGTTTTCTTTTAGATCTTCAATATTGTTTGAAAGACAGAATACAGCCATGATTTCACTTGCTACCGTGATATCGAAACCATCTTCACGGGGTACTCCTTTGAAAGGACCACCAAGACCAACAACCACTTGACGTAATGCACGGTCATTCATATCGATGACACGCTTCCACTCAACGCGACGTGGATCAATATTTAATCTATTCCCTTGATAAATATGATTATCGATAAATGCTGCTAATGCATTATTTGCTGTTGTGATGGCGTGTAAATCTCCATTGAAGTGCAGATTAATTTCTTCCATCGGTAAGACTTGTGCACGACCCCCACCAGTCGCTCCACCTTTCATACCAAATACCGGACCTAAACTCGGCTCACGCAAAGCTACCATAACGTTCTTACCTAACGCTTTAAATGCATCTGAAATACCTACAGTGACTGTTGATTTACCTTCACCAGCCGGTGTTGGACTCATCGCAGTCACAAGTACTACTTTACCTTGCTTATCTGTAGTCACTTTAGAAGTGTCAATCTTTGCTTTATAATGCCCGTATTGCTCAACCGCATCATCAGGAATACCTGCAGCTTCAGCGATTTCAGCAATCGGTTTAATCGTTGCCTGATTAGCAATTTCTAAATCTGATAAATATTTCGTCATTTTAACATTCTCCTAATCATTTAAAGTGTCTTTACATCCTAATAATAAGATAACGCTTTCACATTGTCGAATGTTTTCTATTATTAATTCTTAAAATTATAATAAAATACCGCACGCGTTCTGTGTCTGTGTTACCACACTAAAAAAGGTCAGAACATCATCGTTCTGACCTTCAAATATTAATCTTCCATCGTACTTAAATCACCCGTCGGCAAATCTAGTTCCCATGCCTTAAGTACACGTCTCATAATCTTACCTGAACGTGTCTTCGGCAGCTTATCTTTAAACTCGATTTCTCTAGGTGCGGCATGTGCTGCAAGTCCTTCTTTTACAAACACGCGAATTTCTTCTTTCAGTTCATCTGTTGCTTCATACCCTTCACGAAGTGCAATAAATGCCTTAATGATTTCTCCGCGAACCGGATCCGGCTTTCCGATAACACCCGCCTCTTGTACCGCTGGATGTTCTACAAGCTTAGATTCTACTTCAAATGGGCCTACACGTTCTCCCGCCGTCATAATAACATCATCTACACGTCCCTGGAACCAGAAGTAGCCATCTTCATCCATATATGCAGAATCACCTGAAATATACCAGTCTCCTGGTAAGAAATATGATTTATACTTCGCTTCATTATTCCAAATTTCTTTCATCATCGATGGCCATCCTGATTTCATCGCTAAGTTTCCCATACGGTTTGGCGGAAGCTCGTTTCCTTCATTATCAACGATTGCTGCAATAACGCCAGGTAATGGTTTACCCATCGAACCAGATTTAATATCCATCGCAGGATAGTTCACAATCATATGACCTCCTGTTTCTGTCATCCACCACGTATCATGAATACGCAGTTTAAATACATTGTGCCCCCATTTAATTACTTCAGGATTCAAAGGTTCACCGACAGACAGTATATGACGTAAGCTCGAAAGGTCAAATTTGTTAATCACTTCATCCCCTGCACCCATTAACATACGGAATGCTGTCGGTGCAGAATACCACACTGTCACTTTAAATTGCTGTATCGTCTTATACCATCCTTCTGGAGAGAACCTTCCACCTGCGATTACATTTGTCACACCGTTCAACCATGGTGCAAATATACCGTAGCTCGTCCCTGTAACCCATCCTGGATCTGCTGTACACCAGTAGATGTCATCTTCTTTTAAGTCTAATACGTAGTATCCAGAAATATAGTGCTGGATCATTGCATTCTGTACATGAAGCACTCCTTTTGGCTGTCCAGTTGAACCAGAAGTATAATGAAGAATTAAACCATCATCCAGTGTCAGCCATTCAATTTCAAATTCATCTGATGCAGACTCAAACTTAGCATTGAAATCGATATATCCTTCCTCTACATCTTTATCTACTACAACAATATGTTTTAAGTGTGGTAATTCGTCTTTTGGTATACGCCCGAGTAGACTTTTCGTTGTAATGATGACACTCGCTTCACTATTCTCTAAGCGGTCACGTACTGCTTTCTCCATGAATGCTTCAAATAATGGCCCTACGATAGCACCAATCTTAAGAACGCCTAAAAAGGCAAAGTAAAGTTCGGGAGAGCGTGGCATAAAGATAAATACACGGTCTCCTTTTTTAACACCCGCTTCCTGAACGAGCACATTCGCAGCCTTATTTGAATTGCGCTGCATCTCTTCAAAAGTATATGATTCCTCGCGATTTGCATCTTTGTAGTGTAACGCTACTTTATCCCCTTTACCATTATCGACATGTTTATCAATGCATTCATAAGCCATATTAACTTTTCCTGTATTATGCCATGAGAAGTTCTTCTCAACTTCCTTCCAGTCAAAGTTGTTATACACTTCCTCGTAGTTAGATAGATTGTGATCACCTTGAACTGCTTCAAAAATTTCTGTCTTCATTTTAAAATCCCCCTATGTAATCGTTTTCATTATTACTCTTATATTATATAATAAAGTTGACTGATTTTTCAAAATATAAAATTATTTCTCAAGGAGTGACTATGGAGCATACTAAAACTTACTATAAACGCACAGTTGAAGCTAACGGAAAATCAATTATCGTCGAAGGCCCAATAGACAGTGATACCTTAAAGAAATATACATTTGATGAGGGTCTCGTTGCATTCAGAATTCCGAAAGAACAATTTGTAGCAATTCAGGAAATTGCAGACCTCGAGGAAGGACGTATCATTATATGCCGAGATGGTGACAATATTATCGGATATACAACTTATCTATATCCAGATCCATTAGAACGATGGAGTGATGGAAACTTACCTTATCTATTAGAGCTTGGCGCGATAGAAATTAGTGAACAGTATCGTGCAATGGGCCTTGGTAAGGCCATGCTTGAACTGTCAATGCAAGATGATGCGATGGAAGATTATATCATTATTACGACCGAATATTATTGGCATTGGGATTTAAAGAACAGTGGCCTGGATGTATTCGAATATAAAAAAATTATGCAGAAGATGATGGCTGCTGGTGGCATGGAAGTATTCTCTACAGATGATCCTGAAATTACAAGTCATCCGGCCAACTGCTTGATGGCAAGAATAGGCAAACGCATTACAAATGATCAGATACAGACATTCGATAATATTAGATTCCAGAATCGCTTTTTCTTATAGGAGGGTAATTATGTTAGTAGAACGCATTATGACATCACCATGTATTACATTCAATACAGAAGGTTCTATCGCTCAGGCCATCGCATTGATGAATGATAAGAACATTCGCCATTTACCGGTTGTAGACGATGAACAGCATTTGCAAGGTATTATTTCAGATCGTGAAATAAAAGAAGTATTGCCGTCACTATTAAAACATGATGAAGCAATTGATTATAATGTCCCGATTTCACAGATTATGAAAAAAAATGTGATTACATGCCACCCTCTTGATTTTGTGGCAGATATTGCAGTTGATTTTTATGATGCATCTATCGCCAGCATTCCAGTTGTACAAAACGAGAAAGTTGTGGGCATTGTAACCAGTAAAGATATGCTCAATACATTTATTGAGCTTACCGGTGTAACACGTCCAGGTACAACAATACAGATTAGCATTCCTGATGAACCGGGTATTATGCACGAAGTCACGGAAGTATTTCATAGACATAAGATCAGTATCGAGAGTATTCTCGTATTCCGGGATACAGCACAGGTCGGTAAGAAAATTGTGACGTTACGCATGCTTGCAATGAATCCAAATATTGCGATATTTGATCTGGAGAAGAAAGGATTCACAGTACTTGATCCTTTCGAAAGCGGCCTATGACAAAATTCGTCTACTCAAAGAACTTGCTGAAATACCGCTTTCGTGATGATCACCCGTTTAATCAGATGCGCCTGTTACTTACGAAATCACTGCTTGAAAGCTTATCACTGCTGCGCGCAGAAGATATCGTTGAGCCCCGTACTGCAACAGATGAAGAACTGATGCTCATTCATCAGCCAGAATACATTGAAGCTGTAAAAAAGGCAGGACGCGGAGAACTGAGTGCCGGTGATTGTGATAAATTTGGACTTAACTCAAATGATACACCGAACTTTAAAGATATGCATGAAATGAGCGCGTTGTTAGTAGGCGCAACGCTTACTGCATGCGATATTGTTATGACTGGTATCGATCATACCGCATGTAACTTTGGTGGTGGGCTCCATCACGGCTTCACTGGACGTGCTTCAGGATTTTGTATCTATAATGATTCTGCAGTCGCTATAGAATATATGAAACGTAAATATAAACAACGTGTGCTCTATATCGATACCGACGCACATCATGGTGATGGCGTACAGTTTGCTTTCTACAGCGATAATCAGGTGATGACCTACTCTATTCATGAGACAGGTCGGTACTTGTTCCCAGGAACTGGTGCCATTACTGAAAAAGGTGAAGGTGATGGTTATTTATACAGTATGAATATACCTGTTGATGCCTATACTGAAGATGATTCATTTCTAGAATGTTTTGAAGAAAGTTTACGCGCAGCATGTGAATTCTTTAAACCGGATATTATATTAAGTCAAAATGGTGCGGATGCACATTATCTTGATCCATTGACACACCTCTCTTGTACACACAGGACATATCAGCACATCCCACAAATCGTCCTTCGATTAGCAAATGAATATACAAATGGAAAGTGGATTGCTGTCGGAGGTGGCGGTTATAATATCTTTCAAGTCGCACCACTCGCCTGGGCACAAGTATATAATGCGATGCTCGGACGCAGTTATTTAGAAGGTGCAATACCAGATGACTGGATTACGATGTGGCAAAGTAAAACACAAGTAAAGATGCCAAAAACATGGAATGAAGATCTACAAGGGTATCGAGTCATACCTAGAAGACGCGATATCGAAGAAAAAAATAAAATGATGATGGCACGTATCGTACAGCATTACTAGGTGCTCGTGTTTTTATTTTACGAGCCACTTTACCAACCCATAAATTAAGGACCTCGCATACGCAAGGTCCTTAATTTCTATTTCGTCGTTCCACGATATTCTATTCTATAAGGTAGAACGACTTTCTGATCTTCAATCGGCTCATCGTTCATATATTTAGTCAAAAGACGCATCCCCACAGCACCAATATCATATAATGGCTGCATTACACTTGAAAGCTTCGGGCGTACCATTTTCACTAATCGAGTATTGTTAAAACTGATGACCTGTAAATCATCAGGTATAACTCTTCCGTCATCCTGTGCTGCATGTACGATACCAATCGCCTGCTCATCACTAATGCATAGTATAACTTCAGGATTCGTCTCTTTAATCACTCTATATGCCTTCTCACCATCTAAATATTGTTCAGCCCCTATATATTGAGCTGATTCCGGTAATTCAATCGCATGTTCGCCGAGCAATGATTTCATTCCACTTAATACATCGATCTGTGCTTTTTCAGAATATCCTCCACCAACAAATGCAAATCGTTTCACACCTGCTTCTATGAATTTATGGGTAATTTTTCTACTCGCATCCACATAATCGATATTCACTGAAGGTAAGCTTTCATCTTGATCGAGTGTCCCTGATAATACCACAGGTACACTCGATTTACGTATCATCTCTGCTGTCTTCTCAGAGAGTGTCCCCCCTAAGAATATGATGCCATCAACTTGCTTTGACAGTAAGTTATTAAAGATTTCTTGTTCTTTTAATGCATCATTATCAGAATTTGAAATGATTGTCTGATATTTATACATCTTAGCGATATCTTCTAATCCACGTGCAAGTTCTGAATAATACATATTAGAAATATCCGGGATGATTACCCCAACTGTTGTAGTCTTCTTGCTTGCTAGCCCACGTGCGACTGCATTTGGACGATAGTTCAGACGTTCAATCACTTCATTTACGCGATCTCTTGTCGCAGGCTTCACATTTGGATTGCCATTTACGACACGAGATACAGTGGCCATAGATACTTTCGCTTCGCGTGCTACGTCATATATTGTTACGGTCATTTTTTCCTCCTGAAAACGTTTTATTTATTATTCTAACACGTTTTCAAAGACTTTTCATTCTAAATGATTATTTTAAGCAAATTTTTTATTGTTAAAATTTACTTTTAAATTCATTTAACGCTTTATAGAAATTTTCGAACTCTTCAAAATCCATCTGCTGACCGGCATCACTTAATGCAACGGCTGGATTTGGATGTACTTCAGCCATCACCCCATCTGCACCAACTGCGAGTGCAGCACGAGCTACCGGCAGCATAATATCCTTACGTCCCGTTGAATGTGTAACATCTACCAATACAGGAAGGTGTGTACCTTGCTTTAATATTGGTACGGCAGAAATATCTAATGTATTTCTTGTTGCTTTTTCATACGTGCGAATACCACGCTCACATAAAATAATCTTTGAATTGCCTTGTGCATAGATGTATTCGGCTGCATAGACAAACTCTTCTATCGTTGCGCTCAGTCCACGCTTAAGAAGTACGGGTTTATTTGTACGTCCTGCTTCTTTAAGGAGTTCAAAGTTCTGCATATTTCGCGCACCGATCTGGAATACATCAACATACTGGTCTGCAAGTTCAAAATGCGCTGGATTGACAATTTCACTGACAACGTTGAGGTTATATTTCTTACCCGCATCGTGAAGAATTTGTAATCCTTCTTCTCCTAGTCCTTGGAAATCATACGGAGAAGTTCTTGGCTTAAATGCGCCACCACGAATAAATTTTTCACCTTTGTCATGGAGATTTTTAGCGACTGCTTCAACTTGTTCTGCAGATTCTACCGAACATGGTCCAAATACATATGACTTTGTACCTGCACCGATGATGCCCCCGTTATCGAATGTAACAATAGTATCTTCTTGTTTTAACTTACGTGAGACTAAAAGATGCTTCTCACTTTCAGACTTCTGTAATTCTGTTGAAGCTTTAAATATTTCCTTAAATAACTGCTTGATAACATTGTCATCAAATGGACCATCATTTAAATCCAGCAATTTATTAATCATTTGTTTTTCGCGTTCGGGATCATAGATTGCAGTGCCTTGCTTACGTTTTTCTTGTCCGATCTGCTTTGCAATTTCACCACGTTCGCTTAACAGCTTTAATATTTCAATGTTTAATGTTTCAATGTTTTCGCGTAATGCATTTAAATCGTTCATCGTTTGACCTCTTTTATTTTAAAATTAAAAAAATAGTAGACTTTAGGCCTACTATTTTATCATATTACAAAGATATTTTGTGATTATTTGTTTTTAGGGGATAGATTGTCAGCAATATGCTTAGTTTTTTTGTTTTCTAACAATGCTTCGTCCTTGTTTGGCGTTAATGCTTTATCCACAACTGCATCTGGCTGCTTCAAAGTATCATCGTTCACCTCAGCTTTAATCGCTCTCTTCTGAAGCTCTAGATCGCTTTGATTCTCCTTAGAAAGATCTGCGTTAAATGTAACAGCTTTCTCTTTAAAGCTTTCAGCATTTTTAATTTGATCAGTATATGATTGTATAGATTTTGATTTTAATACTTCTACCTTTTCTCCAAGTTCTTCTTGCAGTACTTTACCTGATTTTGGAGCAACGAGTAAACCGATAAATGACCCCACTGCAAGTCCTGCGACAAGTCCTAATGAAAAGTCACGTGCTGTTGTATCCTTTTTCACTTCGTATTCTTTAACTGTATGTGTATGTAAATCTCTATTATAAGTTTCCATCTTATTCCCTCCTAAAAAAAGAATGTACATAATGTACATTCCCTTAGCGGTTTACTTTAAACCTGCATTAATTTTATCCTGATCTAAATGATCACCTGTTGTATGTGTTTCATTAAAGTTATTTTGTGGTGTACGATAAATATCATCATTAAAATTTACAGTACCACGACGTTGCTTTCTCATCTGCCATTTATCAGCAACTTCCATTGCAACGTTTGACCACTGAACAACTTGAGAAATCTTATCTTCGTTCTGCGAGATGTTATGCGTAATTGATGATGTAACATTATTAACTGAACTGTTTAAGTTCTGTACTGAATCACCAATACCTTTCACTGCATCTACAACTGAATTTAAACGTTGAGATTTATCCTGAACATCTTCTGCTAAACGATTAGTTTTGTGAAGTAAATCTGTTGATTCACGAGTGATTCCTTGAATTTGTCCTTCAACACCATCTAAAGTTTTAGCTACATGATCTAAATTCTTCTTCACTGATAATAAAGTGATTCCGATGAATACACATAGAATTAAAAATGCAATCGCAGCGATTAGACCTGCAATCGGTAAAATCCATTCCATAAAAACGCCTCCTAAAATTATTAACTTGTTATACTCTAAATTACCCTTATACCTTATTAATAAACATCATATCATACTATTTTAAATTTTCATATGCGACTTGAATTTTCTGTATATCTCCTGCACCCATAAAGATAACCACTGCATCTTTATATTGTTTCAGCAGATTGACGTTGGATTCGTTTATCAGTTCAGCACCTGGAATCAATATTTGCAAGTCACCGATTGTCAGCTCCCCACTATCTTCACGTGCTGAACCGAAGATATCACAGAGATATACTTTATCTGCAAGCTTTAAACTATTTGCGAAATCTTCAAGAAATGCACTTGTACGTGAAAATGTATGCGGCTGAAATACTGCGATGACTTTACGCTCAGGATATTTCAGATGTGCAGATTGTAGCGTCGCTTTAATCTCAGTTGGATGATGTGCATAATCATCGATAAGAATCTGTTCGTCCTGTACCTTTTCACTAAAACGACGTTTAACGCCACCAAATGTGCTTAAAGCATGTTTTACAGCTGCGTTATCCAGTCCTTCTAGGTGACAGATTGTTATGACAGCAAGTGCATTCAGTACTTGATGATCTCCATACATTGGAGTAACAAACGTATCAAACAATTCTCCGTCAATATACACTTCAAACTGTGTCCCTTGTGGGGTCGTCTTCATATTCTTTGCAACGACTTTATTATCTTCTTTAAAGCCATAGTAATAAATCGGGATATCTGCTACGATATCTCTTAAATTCTCATCGTCACCACAAGCTACAATTGCTTTCTTAACCTTCTTCGTCATCTCCTGGAATGCATTGAACACATCGCTCATCGATGCAAAGTAGTCGGGATGATCAAAGTCGATATTTGTAATAATCGCATAATCCGGTGAATAGCTTAAGAAATGTCTGCGATATTCGCAGGCTTCAAATGCAAAATACTCACTACCAGGCATCCCCATCCCTGTACCATCACCAATAAGGTAAGAAGTCTTCTTGTCACCATTCATCACATGAGATAACAGTCCAGTTGTCGACGTCTTACCGTGAGAACCAGTAACTGCCACAGATGTATATTGACCCATGAAGTTGCCTAGAAAGTCATGATAACGAGTTACAGTAAGTCCAAGTTCATGTGCACGCACAATTTCTTCATGGTCATCATTAAATGCGTTACCGGCAATGATTGTCATACCTTCTTTAATATTCTCCTGATTAAATGGCAGTATTGTTATTCCTTTTTCTCTTAAAGATTTCTCTGTAAAAAATTCTTTCTCGATATCTGATCCTTGTACCGTTTCACCCATATCAAATAGTATTTGAGCTAACGCACTCATTCCTGAACCTTTAATACCAACAAAATGATATAAAGTCATAAATTCATCTCCTAATATTCTTCTTGTTTTTCTGTTATCAGCACATCTCTTGGTTTAGAGCCATTCTGACCACTGACATAACCCATTTCTTCCAGTTGATCGATAATTCGCGCTGCTCTATTATAGCCTATCTGGAAGCGTCTTTGTATTTGAGAAGTCGAAATATGCCCTTCTTCGACCATAAAGTTGCAAATATCATTGAACAGTTCATCTTTCGGCTGCTCTGATAACTTCTTCAGCAAAGTCTTCTCATGGAAGAGATAGTTTGGTTTCCCTTGAGACTTAATATAGCCTACAACTTCATCAATCTCACTATCGGAAATATAGCTTCCCTGTATTCGAATCGGCTTATTCATCCCATTCCCAAGATACAGCATATCACCGTTTCCTAACAATTTCTCAGCGCCACCAGAATCAAGTATTGTTCTGGAGTCAACAGAAGAAGATACCATAAATGCGATGCGTGTCGGCACATTCGCTTTGATTAATCCTGTGATTACGTTGACTGAAGGACGTTGTGTAGCAAGTATCAGATGAATACCTGCTGCACGTGCTTTTTGAGCAATTCGTGCAATGGAATGCTCCACATCTTGTGGCGCCATCATCATTAAGTCTGCTAATTCATCAATCACGACAACGATCTTCGGAATTCTCTCCTGATAGACTACTTTCTGGTTATAAGCAGTAATGTTACGTACATGGACATCTGCAAACATCTGATATCTGCGTTCCATCTCACCGACAACCCATTTTAAGCTCTCTGTAGCTGCTTTAACATCAGTAATAACAGGTGCAATTAAGTGCGGCAAATCATTATATGGCGCAAGCTCGACCATTTTAGGATCAATCAGTAATAATTTCAATTCATTAGGATTATTACGATATAGCAGTGAAATAAGAATTGAGTTGATACACACAGATTTACCAGAGCCTGTAGCACCGGCAATTAAACCATGCGGCATCTTCGCAAGATCCATAATCATCGGTTCGTTATTAATTCTAGCTCCGAGCGCGACAGACAGATTACTATCAGAGAATTTCATCTTCTTGCTGAAGACAATTTCACTTAAGTTGACGCTACGCGTTTCAACATTCGGTACTTCAACACCGACAAGCGAAGTACCAGGAATCGGTGCCTCTATTCGGATATCTTTGGCTGCTAACGCCATTTTAATATCGTCCTGAAGATTCGTGATGCGCGAAACCTTTACACCTTTCTCTACCGAAAGTTCAAATCGTGTAACCGAAGGACCGACGACGACATTCTCTACTTTTGCCGGCACATTAAAATGATAGAACGCATCATCAAGCTGCGCTTTATGTTCTTCAACCCATGATTCATCTCGTTCCATATTATCTGCAGGATTCAGTAAGCTGACAGGTGGAAGAAGATACTTTGGTCCTTTGCGCTTGAACTGTCTTAGCTTCCTTTCATCCTCAGCTTCCTGTAGCTCAGCAGGTGTCTCAGGATGCTCCTCTAGTACTTCTTCTAGCGGTTCATTGCTTTTGATTTTTACTTCTGCTGGCGATAATTTCGATTCTTCTCGTTGCTGCATTAAACGCTTCTTATCACTTGGTGTCATGACTACATTAAATGGAGTGACTTTCTCTTTCTTAGTGTCAGGTGATAGCACAGGTTCTAACGAAACAGGACCTTCATCCTCTTCTGATATTTCAACAGTTTCATCTGTTTCGCTATCGGTTTCATCTTCAACTTCAATCGTTTCAGTCATCTCATCTTCCGTCTCAAAAGATACATCGTCAAATACTTCCTCATCTACCTGTATAGTCTCTGCTGCCTCTTCAGTACTTTCAAAAGTAATATTTTCTTCCATGAAAGTCTCATCTTCACGTGAACTGAAAGTATACGATTCACCGGAGTTCAGTTTAACCTCTGTGTCCTCATCGCTGATATTCACTTTAATTGGCGTCTCACTAAGCGCTTGAACCTCAATATCAGTGACTAATGCTTCTTCAGATAACGTTATAACATCCTCTGATAATTGCACGACATCATCAACTGCAAGCACATTATCCTCTAAAACATTCTTCTCTTCAGCTTCTTGTTCAACCGTTTCGTGGTTAATCATAGATTTTAACGCTTCTTGCTGGTCAGCAAGTTTTCTACGCTCTTCCTGAAAATCTTTTTGACGCTGAATTTTCTTGTCACGCTCTTTTCTGATTTCAGCAACTATTTGAGAGGCATATACATTCTCAATATTGACCGTATTATCTTCTTTGCGATGTGTCGGTGTCGCAGGACGTGTAGCTGTACTTTTCTTAGGGACAATAGATGCTCGACCCTTTAACATTGAAGGATCTTTACGACTTTTTGTTCCATATATTGCCGAAGGTACTTCTGAAGCTTTAAACTTGGGCTGATGCACACGAGATGCTTTTTCTATTTGAGCATCATCTCCTTGTTTCTTTCCTAATGGAGAGGTTTCAACCTTATAGCCTGGGTGTTGGTTACGAGCTGCTTTTCTCTGTCTTCTAGAAACGTATGTTTCATCAAACGAAGTCTTTTGATGATCATACTGCGCTTGTACAGGGATAAAGGGGTCATCATTTTTTTCAAGTTTTGTCTTGCTCGTCTTATGATCACTATCTTTCGTCTTAACAGTGTCCACATCAACCGGAAAACGAAACTTTCCACGAGGGCGCCTATATACGTCATTTTCTGAGGTATCCAGTCTTTCTGTTCTGATATCTTCAGTATTTTCTTTTGATTCTCCGAATAATTTATCAAACCAGCTCATCTTATCACCCTACTTCTCTTTGAAGAAATCTTCGCCGATTGTATAGTGATCATCTAGCACTAGAATACCTTTTTTCTCTTCAGAGTCAGTCAGACCAAGTTCACGTTCAGAACATATCATTCCTTTTGATGGCACACCGCGTAACTCTGCATCTTTGATCATCATTCCACTCGGCATCACCGCACCTACTTTAGCTACTACTACCTTTTGCCCTTGTGCAATATTTTTTGCACCACAAACAATCTGTAATTTTTCTGTTCCAACATCCACTTTTGTAATGTTTAATTTATCTGCATCTGGATGCTTCTCACATGATTCTACATAGCCAACAACAAACTTCGGTGATAAATCAACTTCGAGTGGCGTTTCAAGCCCCTTCTCTCTAAGTAATGCGTTGATTTCATCTACAAGACTTTCTGTTAATTTAACCTCACCTTGAGATTTAAGGTTTAATGATTGTACACCCTTAACATTATATCCAACGACACGGTCGTCTTTTTTTATCGTGATAATATCCCCGTTTGTTTCATACGTAAACGGACCATCGATAGGTTCCAATGTGATAAATAAATAATCTCCAACAATTTCGTTATAAAATAGATTCATATGATTACTCCTTATTGTTTTTTTCTTGTTCAAATTTTTTGCGGTTTGCTTCAATACGCTGAATTGCTTCTTGATTACGCTTTGCATTATTCTTACCTAGTATAAACACAGGTGTTAAGTTACCTTCTTCATATTGGAACGATAAAGAAGTAATCGGTACAAGACCATTTGCGAAAAATTGCATCGTCAGCTGAGCGAGCACATCATACCCTGTCTCGTTCTGAATATCAGCAATAATCAAAACATCGCCATGTGGTACAGCGACAAGCATCTCCCCTGTAATCTTCTCACGAAACGACTTCAACAGTTGTTTATTTAACAGACGACTTGCATCATATCCATCATTTGAGTTAAAGAAATAATATGTATTGTCATTCACTACATCAGTTTTATAAGGGTTATTCAGACCATTTAAATTAAATAAAGCCTGCTCCTTAATATGCGCTTCAGATAGATTCAACGCTTCCTGTACTTCAGTATCAATTAGACGATAAGTGTTGCCGAGATCCACTGCGTAATAAATATTCGTCTCAGCAGTATGTTCTGTAATTAAAAAAGGAACTCCATTTTGTTCTTTCTGGAAACTCGTCGCACGAACAACAGGCATTATTATCGGTTGGCCATCAAAAGGTTGTGCATCCCCAAACGCTTGAATCGTCTCTTTGATATAATACAGTACTTCGTCAAGAATTTTCTCTTTCTTCTCTTTATATTTTGCTGCAACGGGTGCTAGCTTTATCGTTAACCCTTTATGATTATCATTTCGCTCAATCCTTAAAGTCTCTTCTTTACGATCGAAATGAAAGGTTACTGCTTCCTCTTTCATTGCATCTTTTAAGTAATCTCTAATTTCAAAAACATTCACTTGTAACACTCCTCACATAACTTTCATTGTACAATAAAACCACCGCATATAAAAGCAGTGGTTACTAAGGTTATATTAAAAGGTAATCAGTTTAGAGCTACGGACTAATAGATATTAAACTACAATCCTTTTATAAATGCGTTGATTTCATCTTTTGTCTTTCTGTCTTTTGATACGAATCTTCCAATTTCAGTACCTTTATCAAATGCGATAAAGCTTGGTATCCCCATCACATCATATTCTACAGCAAGGTCAATAAATTCATCTCTGTCGATGGAAACAAAATGATACGCTTCATTTTCACTTTCTATTTCCGGCAATAATGGTGCAATAAAATGACAGTCTGGGCACCATCCTGCAGTAAACATAGCTATCGTCGGCTGTTCGATACTTTCTCTAAACATTTCTACTGATGTGATTTCCTTCATCGTTCTCCTCCTGTCGAGATCTTCTGATCTCCTGGTTTAATGATATTCGCTCGTAACAACATCATATATATAATATAACTGATAATACCTGGTAATATGAAATGAAACACTCCAACTTGCAACCATGTTTCAAGCGAGGAACCCATCGTCTTAATTGTCATTATCTGCCCGACAAATCCACTTGTTCCCATACCTGCACCTGCTGCTACATTTTGCATTGGCCATAGTGTGGTCATTATCGGTGCGATAATGATACTCGCAATCACAGGCGGAATTAAGATCATTGGTCTTAACATATAGTTAGGAATCTGTATTTTACTAGTTCCAATACCATGGGCTACGAGACTTTGAATCCCATTATCACGATAAGCAGTGACAGCAAATCCAATCATATGACAGCAGCAGCCAATTGTTGCAGCAGCTGCCGCTGTTCCATCGATGTTAAGCATTAAAGCGAGCGCAGCACTAGAAACAGGGCTAGAAAGTGTCAAACCGAACACGAGTGACACGAGAACGCCCATCAATAACGGCTGCTGTCCTGTCGAAAATGAAATAAATTCTCCGAGCGATAGCATCAGCTGCTGTATCAACGGTCCTATAAGCTTTGCGATACTGCCGCCGATAAGTAGCGTTAGAAGCGGCGTCAGAATGATATCAATCTTCGTCTTCCCACTATAGAAACGTCCCGCTTCACTTGTTGCCAGACTCACAATATATGTACCTGCTGCGCCTCCAAGTTCATAACCATACATCCCAGTCACTGCACTAGCGAAGATGACCATCGGTTTAGCTCCAAGTCCATATGCTACCGCAACACCAACTGCTGCACCCGTACAATTCTTTGCAAGCTGGCCGATTTCAATGAGTAATGATGTATCGAAGAACGGTTTCAATTCTGTCCCCAGTGTTTCTAATATCAATCCGATAATCAATGAACAAAATAGTCCGAGTGCCATGTAACTCATGCCATCTATGAACCACCTCTTAAGTAGATTCTTCAATATACTATCCCCTTACCCTCTATTTATAATCCCACATATTACAATTATAATAGCATATTACTTATTACATAGACGTATTTTCATATAAAAATTTTCCGGATATATTTATCCGGAAAATTTATTACCTATTGATGCTATCGAATGATATAGTGCTTATAATTTATTCTGCAATCACATTCAAGAAGCGTCTTAAATGTTCTGATTGAGGTGCATTGAATAGTTGTTCTGGCGTTTCGATTTCCTCGATACGTCCATCATGAACAAAAGCGACTTTATCTGCAACATTGCGCGCAAAGTTCATCTCGTGTGTCACTATGACCATCGTCATGCCTTCATCACGCAGATCTTTAATAACACGTAGCACATCCTGTACAAGTTCTGGGTCAAGTGCAGATGTTGGTTCATCAAAGAGCATCACCTTTGGATTCATTGCAAGCGCACGTGCGATACCGACACGTTGCTGCTGTCCCCCACTTAATGATATCGGATACTGCTCCTTGACATGCGTTAAATCCACTTTTTCAAGCAGGTTCAATGCGGTTTCTCGCGCATCTGACTGTTTCATCTTCTTGACTTGTACAAGACCTTCCATCACATTTTCTAGCGCTGTCATATGCGGGAACAATTGAAAGTTCTGGAACACCATACCTGACTTTTTACGGACTTCAATCTGTGATTTGCGGTTGTTACTATCATATGTTAAACCGTCTACTGTTACCGTGCCTGATGTCGGCAGTTCCAATGCATTCATCATACGTAGCAGCGTCGTCTTACCTGAACCGCTTCGACCAATCAGTACGACCACTTCACCATCTTGCACTTCTAGATCTACATCTTTAAGCACTGTCTTATCGCCGAACTTCTTTACCACATTCTTCACTGAGATCATCGCTGATACTTCCTTTCTATACGAGACTCATACTGCCCTTGTACAACAGAGATAATGAAACATACAACCCAGTACATTAAGCCGACAAGCACGTAGATTGAAAGGAACTCATACGTTGTCGCAGCAACTTCCTGTGCCTTACGAAACATCTCTGCGACAAGAATGAACCCTAGCAGCGATGTATCTTTAATCAGACTTAAAAATGTATTACCAAGTGCAGGAATAGATACACGTATCGCCTGTGGTAAAACGATGCGTTTCATCGTCATCCATTCACTCATACCGATAGAATATGCAGCTTCTTTTTGACCCTCTGGAATCGATAGAATACCACCCCGAATAATTTCAGAGGCATAAGCTCCAACGTTTAAACTGAGTCCAATTATTGCAGCAACAACAGGTGCAATATTCAGCTTAATATCAGGATTTCCCGTAATAAGTCGTCCAACTTCTGGAATACCATAGAAGATAATGAACAACTGTACAAGCATAGGTGTACCACGAATAATCGAGACATAGATTCTGGAAATACTTCGCGCGAACTTGTTACGTGACACACGCATCAATGCAGTGATGATCGCTATGATTAGCCCGATTATAAACGTTGCAATAGTAATAGGGATTGAGTATTTTATCAATCCCCATAACATCGGTTCGAAAGCTTGTTTCGCTGCATCTAATGCGTGGAGCTGTTCTTCATTAAGCTTTAGAAACATCTTCACCAAACCATTTCTTACTTATTTTTGTTAATGTACCATCTTTATGCAATTCATCTAATGCTTTATTAACATCCTCTATTACTGTCTTATCTGTCTTCTTAGTGAATACAAATCCTGACTGGCTCTTCTCAGCATCACCCGTAATCAGCTTAATATCAGCTGTTTTCTTTTGTTGCTGATAATCAAGGACTGATAATTTATCATTGAAAGTTCCTTCCACACGATTTGATAATACCATTTCTATCGCCTGGTTAAATCCTTCTACTGAAGTAATTTCAGCGCCTTTATCTTTCGCTAGCTTACCGTAGTTTGAAGTCAACGTCTGAGCAAGTTTCTTTCCTTTAACGTCATCAAATGACTGGATTGAATCGTTATTTTTACGAACGACTAATACGCCCTCAGAATACGTATATGGTTTAGAGAAGTTGTATTTATCTTTACGTTCTGCATTGATTCCGACTTGGTTTGCTATCGTATCAAAACGCCCTGAATTTAATCCCGAGAACATTGAATCCCACTGTGTTTCAACGAACTTAACCTTATAACCCGCTTTTTTCGCTACTGCTTCAGTAACTTCTACATCATATCCCGTTAACTTTCCATCTTTGTCATGGTATGTAAATGGTGCATATGTTCCTTCAGTGCCCACTGTCAGTGTCTTACCATCTTTCTTTGAACCCTCTTCACTGCTGCCACATGCGGCAAGCACAAATAACAACGCCGTCAATACTATAAATAATTTTTTCATTTCCATCCTCCTATTCATATCAATTTACTCAGAATAAATTTTATTTTATACTATTTATAATTTAAGTCAACAAATAGCTACCGAACTACTCGGATTAATTCTGTTTTAAACACTGAATCGTTTCATCATCAAGTCTACTCAGTAGCGCAAGCATACCATCGCGCGCCGCTTCATAATCACGAATATCAAATATCGTATGATTGGAATGAATATAACGTGCAGGGACTCCTACTACCGCTGTCGGCACACCTTCATTCGAAATATGAATCTGACCCCCGTCTGTTCCACCCGGAGACTGATAATATTGGTAATTGATATTATGTGCTTCATATGTTTCTTGCATCAATGTCTTGAATGATGGCTTTAATATCATTGTGCGGTCGATGATTCTCAGTAACGTGCCAGCTCCAAGTCGTCCATTATCGCTGCTACTTCCAGCCATATCATTTGCGGGCGAACAGTCTACAACAAATGCAACATCCGGCTGAATCATATTTGCTGCAGGTCCTGCGCCACGTAAACCTACTTCTTCCTGCACATTCGCCCCGATATATAGATCAAAAGGAAGCGCAACGTCCTTCAACCGTTCCATCACATCTATAATTATGGTACATCCATAACGATTATCCCACGCTTTACATAAGAAACGGTGATCCGTTAACTGCTTAAATTCAACTTCAGGTACAATCGTATCCCCGGGCGCTATCCCCATTTCATTGACCATCTCTTTATTCTCAGCACCGATATCCAGCATCATATCTGAAATTTGTGGTGTCCCTTCATTTCCTGTTCTGAAGTGTTTCGGCAGGCTTCCAATGATTCCAGTATATTCTTTCCCATCTCGAGCTAATACTTTCATACGCTGTGCCTGCAGTACATCTTCAGGCCATCCGCCAAGCGGTGTGAACTTAAGCATGCCATTATCGGTAATATGTGTCACCATAAATCCAACTTCATCCATATGTGCAGCAATCATTACTTTCTTAGCATCTGGATTTGCACTCTTCTTTAAGAAATACACACCACCGAGCCCGTCCTGCAGTACTTCATCTGCATATGCTGTCAGTCTTTCCTTTAAATAGTCGCGCACTTGATATTCATGTCCAGGTGCCCCATGTAATTCTGTTAATGTTTTGATCGTTTCCATTATCTTTGTCATGATTGTTCTCCTTTATGTTAAAATATTTTATAAATGGAGGGATATTATGAAAAAACGTTATCTGCTTATCATTCCTGTAATCATCGCTTTACTTTATATGTCGAAAGATCGTATGACAATGAAGCATCCTAAAAAGGTACTCGACCAGACGAAACATGCATATAAGGATGTGACAGGTTCAGCAATCAACTATACCCCTGAAAAGATTCATAAGTTTGGATCTATCACACACGTCTATCGGGGGATGATCAATACGAAGACCACGACTTATGAATTTATCGCTGATTGTTATAGTGGTGAACTCATAGATGTGTTTGAAATTCAGTCGCTTTAATCTACAGCATTCTCCTTTAAATATGAGAATGCTTTTTCTATTGCTGCTAACCCCTGTTCAAGCTTCTCTTCGCTACACGCAACATTTAGTCTGAAGTGCGTGCTCTCGGTCAGTTCATAGGTGTTCCCGATACCTACAGCGATACGCCCGATATTCTGCAGCGCATCCTGAACGTCCATTTCACTGAACCCACTCGCTTCAAAGTTAATCCATGCAAGAAACGTACTATGTGGTCTACGGAATACAAGGACGTCACTCAATCGCTCGTTAATGAATGTCTCTACTTTAATCATATTTGATTCAATATGTTCATTAAGTGCATCTACCCACGGGCCACATTCCATATAAGCTGTACGAATTGCAGTGAGCCCTAGTATATTCGGAGAACTTATACCATAGACACTTCCTATCTTCGTCTGCAGCAATTCACGCATATAGCTGTCCTTCGTTATATAATAGGCATGAGGAATGCCTGAAATATTAAATGTCTTCCCGAGACACGTTGTAACAACCATCTTGTCATACTGAGACATATACTTAACCAGTGACTGATGTTTACCATGACGAACGAAGTCCATATGAATTTCGTCAGATATAATATAGACATTATGCTTCTCACAAATCTCGATGATCTTTAAAATCTCTTCTTCGGTAAACACCTTACCTGTCGGATTATGTGGATTACAGAACAGGAACACTTTGTTCTGAGGCATCTGACATAAATATTCAAACTGAACAAAATCCATCGAATATTGATCTTCATCATCATACAGATCACAGCCAACGATCATACGTTTATTTCCATTGATTAAATTTAAGAAGTTATTATATGAGGGGATGTTAACGATAACACCATCCCCTTCATTTGTTACACTGCGAATCACTTCAGTAACTGTGAATAACACGCTTGGGGCATATGCGAGATCCTGCTTTAATACATTGAGATCAAAACGTGTCTTGTACCAATGACGAACCGGCTGATAGAACTGATCGTTATTCCAGTTTGTATAGCCGTATATCGGATGACTTAATCGCTCCTGTAACGCATGTATTATTGTTTCTGGAACAGCAATATCCATATCCGCTATCCAAAACGGCATTAAATCTTTACGCTGATAAACTTTAGACAGCATTTCATGAGCAACTGCATTCGTTGTACTACGGTCAATCACTCTATTAAAATCCATAACATCTCCTCCTGTTAATTCGAATTCCTTAATAATAGTCTACATGAAATGTAACAATAAAAAAAGAAACATTAGTAAGATGCGCTATAAAGTCATCTTACTAATGCTTCTTAAAATCGAGCTTCTAATCGATTAATTCTAAATCCTTTATTCGAGAACTTATCTTCATATTCCGTACGAATATTATCAACAGGTTCATTATCATGCAGATTCAAATTAATATTTTTCAGCTTCATGCCGTAATGGCTCATACTCTCGATCGAATATTCAAATAACGCCTGATTATCAGTCTTGAAATGAATTTCACCATCTTTATTTAAAATAGTTTCATAAACTTTAAGAAAATTCTCATGCGTCAGTCTGCGCTTTGCGTGACGTACTTTAGGCCATGGATCTGAGAAGTTAAGATAGATTCTATCAATCTCACCCGCATTAAAGATTTCTGTCAGCTTTTCGGCATCTACTGTTAACAGGCGTAAGTTTCTAATATTTTGTTCCACTGCTTTTTCTACGATACGAATCATGACATTCTTATCACGTTCGATACCAATATAATTAATCTCCGGGTGCGCTTTAGCCATCTCCGTAATAAAACGGCCCATACCGCTTCCGACTTCGATATGTATCGGCTGCACTTGTTCAAACCAGTCAACGATGTGATCTTTTCGAGCAAGGTCGATACTTACAATATCCTCGTGCTGCAGAAGAAAATCTTCAGCCCACGGTTTATTTCTCATTCTCATAGTGCTACTCCTTTAAATAAAACGATTCAAATTTAATACATCATCTAAAAATTTCAGCCAGTCATTCAAATCATGATAGCGACTCTTCTCTTCGTACCATTCAATCATTGCAATCGCCTGAATGATGGTATACCACTTCATGCGCTTTTCCAGATCCAGTGTGTATTCAATACCATAAGTTGCAAGCCAAGATTGCCAGTCGATGGTATCACCATAAGTATAAAGAATCATACCGATATCTATCGCCGGATCTGCAATCATCGCACCTTCCCAGTCAACAAGAAAGAGTTCATCCTGATCTGATAAGAGCCAGTTATTATGATTGACATCCCCATGACATACTGTATAGAACTTGCGCTCTAGCTGCGGCATATGCTCTTCCAGATAGATCAGCGCTTTACGGACAGTATGATGTGTTAATACGTTGCGAGATAATGAGGAATTGATCTTATTAAGCAATAGCTCTGGATCCATCGGTTTCATCTCAAGTCGCTTGAGCATATTAAGTAATGGTTTCGAACGATGAATCTTCTTCAGCAGTAGTGCAACACGTTCGGATTTCATTTCCATGTGCGTCAGACTTCGCCCATTCTTCCAGTGCTGTGCTGTTACGACTTCACCTGTCTCTATTCTCTTCGTCCATACAAGTTTCGGTACGATACCTTCAGCAGAAAGTGCAGCAAGAAACGGAGAGGAGTTACGCTTTAAGAAAAGCTTTCTGCCGTCTTGTTCTGCCATGTATGCTTCTCCAGATGCGCCGCCAGCGGAATCTAATGTCCAACCTAGCTGATAGAAATGTTCCAACGTGTTTCACCTCCTGTTTCAAGAAAAAAGAAAAGGCACGAGAAAAAATCTCTTGCCTTATTCATTCCGATCAAATTAATGTCTTACTTAAATTTTATATCCTTTTCTCTATTAATTCAAGTATTACTTTAAGTCATATGATGAACTTTTACTTAAGCTGACTATGCCTCTTCTACACAAACTGAATGTATTGCTTCCAGATAAATTGCTGTAGCATCGAATAATTGCTTTTTAGTGATGTATTCATTTTTCTGGTGCATCAGATCTTCTGAATCTTTAAACATAGCACCAAACGCAACACCTTTTTCCATTGTACGGGCATACGTTCCGCCACCAATCGTATAAGGTTCTGTCATATCCCCTGTCTGATTGCGATAAGCTTGTAGTAGCTTCATTACAAATGGATCGTTTTTATCGACATAATGCGGTACTTGATGTTTTGTCACTTCAATTTCAAAGTATGGTGCCAATGTCTGTGAAAGTTTATCAATCTCTTGGTCGAATTCAAAACCATTAGGATAGCGTAAGTTGACACCATATACACCACCATCCACATCAGTATAGCTGATGATACCGATATTCGTTGTTAACTTCCCTAATTCTTCTGTCTCGATTGCAACATCCAGCTTTTCTCCAAAGTGAGAATCAAATAATTTATCATCACCTAATGCCACGAATGCTTTCGCTTTCTTATCCAGATCCAGCGTATTTAAGAAGTGGATTAAATACAATCCTGCATTGATACCTTTGAACGGCTCCATACCATGCACAGATTTCCCTTCTATTTCTAATTTCAGCTGACCATTATCTACATAATGCTTTCCTTCAAGGCTGTAGTCCTTTAGGAATCCTTCGAAGCTCTGTATAACATATGCCATCTGTTCATTGACACTTAACTGCGCCTCAGCATGATCAGGTACCATATTGTAACGTTCACCTGATTTTAAAGCTTTCAATACGACTTCTGGTGTCTTTTCACTTTCCTCATCACTTGTCTGAATGATATCAAATGATGAGAACCCTTTTTCACCATGGATTAACGGAAAGTCCGCGTCAGGTGCGATACCTAAATCAGGCATCGGCTCAGTTTCAAAATAGCGATCTGTACATTTCCACTCTGATTCTTCATCCGTACCGATAATGATATGTATACGTTTCTTCCAGTCTACTTGCATATCTTCTAAGATCTTCACTGCATAGTAAGCAGCAATTGTCGGTCCTTTATCATCTAAAGTTCCACGTGCAATGATTCGGTCTTCAGTAACCGTTGCATTAAATGGATCTGTATCCCAGCCACTGCCTTCAGGTACAACATCGACATGCCCTAAGATACCGAAGATTCTTTCTCCTTTACCCGCTTCAATACGTCCAGCGATATGATCAACATCATGCGTATTGAATCCATCGCGCTGTGCTAATTTGTACATGTAATCCAGCGCCTCACGTGGTCCCGGACCAACAGGATGCTCTTCATCTGCCAGACTATCATCGCGAACACTGCGAATATTGAGAAGTCCTGTTAAGTCTTCAATTATCTTGTCTTCATATTGTGCTACTTTTTCTCTCCACATAATAATTCCTCCTATCATATTAACAGTTCTATTATACAGAATATTGAAAAAAAGAACACATCACAAGTGATGTGTTCTCACAACAAAATTATTTTAGATCATTTTTGCTTACTGCATTAGGGTTTTGATCAGCGACATCTTTATCCGTTACGATATGGATATTGTTTGCGCCACCTTCGTCATCGAAGTTCTGCTTTTCTTCTTCGACGCTATCTTTTTTTGAAAGCTTATCAGCTAAAGGTGCTGCTTTTTCCTGAACTTTTTGTGTTAAGTTTGCTTTGTAGCTTTCTGGATCTTCTTTTACTTTGTTAATTTCTTCTTTCGCTACTTGCTGTAAGTTCGTTGCTTTTTCTTTGGCAGTATCTGCGTAACTTTTCGGGTCTTGCTTCGCTTTATTATACTCATCTAATAATTTGTCTCTATTTTCTTTCTTTGATAGGACTGCTGCTACTGCAGTTCCCCCGATAACTAATGCTGCTCTTAATAAACCTGCTTTATTGTTGTTAGCCATAATCATAACACCTCTTCGTTTAATTTGTACTTTATCTATACCCTAGCAGAAACATGTTAAACATATGACTTACATTTTCACGAAATTTATTTCTTCAAGTGTCAGTTTACGATATGCACCTGGCGCTAAACTTTCATCTAAAGGTAATCCGCCCATCTTAATACGCTTCAAATAGATTACGGTCATATCTACAGCTTTAAACATTCGTTTTACTTGATGAAACTTTCCCTCCTGAATGACAAGCTCGATTTCTGAAATCTCTCCTGCTCTTACAATCTGAAGTTCAGCAGGCATCGCTTTATAGCCATCGTCCAAGGTAACACCTGCTTTAAATAACTCTACGGTCTCATCTGTTACATAGCCGTCAACACGTGCAAAATACGTCTTATTCACATGCTTTCTAGGGCTCAGTACATCATGAGAAAATTGACCGTCATTCGTTAGTATCAATAAGCCTTCTGTATCTTTATCCAGCCTGCCGACCGGATGCAGATCGTAATGTTCCAATCCGTCAATGAGTTCAAGTACGGTTTCATCTTTGTAATCTTTCGTACTTGAAATATACCCTGCCGGCTTGTTCAGCATAATATAGACAAAAGGTTCATACACAACTGCTTCATCATAAACTGTAACAGTGTCATTCTCCGGTACAATTTTGATATCCGCCTTCTTGACTAAAACGTCATTTATCTTCACTGCACCACGTTTGACAAGTAGCTTCACTTCCTTACGTGTACCAAATCCATGGTTCCCGAGAAATTTATCTAATCTCATCGCCCGAACTTCTCTCTCAAAATTTGTATGCGTGAACCAAAGAACGCATCTGCTAAACGAGATTTCATCGATAGATATGCATAGACCATGCCACCGATCAGAGCACCGATAACCAAAATGATTAATGCATCAAATTTCTGGCTCACATCAAGAAATTGGATCATAATCAATACAGCAATCTCTACGATAACGACCATGATCAAGCTGTAAAGCAAGATCTGCAGCATCTGCTTATAAGTCGTTCTGAACTTAAATCCAGCATGTTTCTTAATGACATAGAAATTACATAATATATTGACCGTCAGTGCAATTGCAGTCGCAAGGACAGCACCCTCTGTATGGAACAGATAGATGAGCGGAAAATTGATGGCAAGCTTTACTAAGAGTGATGCAACAACGATATATACAGTCAACGCTTGTTTATCGATACCTTGAAGCATCGCAGATGACACACTGACCAATGCAAGCAGGATAGCAACAGGTGCATAATAGAACAGCAGATGACTCGCCACTACATTGTAGCTATAGAATACCGTGTATAACGGTGTTGCAAGAATCATGATACCTAGCGAAGCAGGCACTGTTAAAAACATCAGCACACCGAGAGAAGTCTTAATCTGATGATGCATCTCACGTATCTGTCCAGACGCATGCGTTCTCGTAATCGAAGGAACAAGACTAATTGCAAACCCTGCTGCAAGTGACGTCGGTATCATAACGAGCTTATTTGTCGTCGTATTAAGCATCGTTAACAGCATATCATGCGTTTCACCTGGCACACCAGCAGCTGTTAATGCACGGTTATGCGTAAACTGATCAATAATCTGGTAGAGCGGAATACAGAGACTGACGATAACAAACGGAATACTATATAGAAGAATCTCCTTATACATTGCTTTATATGATACATCTGTTTCTGTCGTATCGTTATTCACCATCTCAGAAATGAAAGGACGACGCTTTCTCCAATAATACCATAACGTTAAAATTGCACTGAATGCACCTACTGCTGCAGCAAATACAGCAATCTCATTTGCAAGCAGCACAGATTTATGCATAACATTTAATACAAGATAAGAGCCGATCAATAAGAATGCGATACGTGCAATCTGTTCTATTACTGTAGAAACAGCGGTCGGTCCCATGGAATCATATCCTTGAAAGATGCCGCGCCACGTCGCTAGAAATGGAATAAAGATGACCGCGAATGATACAACGCGGATAATCTCCGTAATCTGTTCCACACTCCACGTACCATCAGCCTTTGATACAGAAGCCTCAGCAATCAGCGGACTGATCATATACAATATTAAAAAACCAAGTAATCCGGTGATTCCCATCACGACAAGTGATGACTTATATAATTTATAGCTGACCTTATACGCCCCTACTGCATTATATTTTGATACATACTTCGCAACGGCTAGTGGCACCCCACCTGCTGAAATGACAAGCATTACCGTATATGGGGGGTATGCCATATTATATGGTGATAAGTTCGCTTCACCACCGATAATTGCATAGAACGGAATAATGTAAAGAATCCCTAAAATCTTCGTAATAAAAATGCTTGCTGTCAATATGAAAGTACTTCTGACAAGCGAATTCCCTTGTGACATATGTTCATCCCTATCTTTATATATTTTCTATTATTTGAATGTTTATTATCATAACACCATTCAAAAATATTAACTACTGAATTCATATATTTTACCATAAAATAAATGTATAATATTTAGAAATAGGAGGTCAAATATGTTTAATACCATAGTTATCGGAGGCGGACCAAGTGGCCTGATGGCTGCAATCAGCGCATCAGAAAATGGGAAATCCGTTCTTTTAATTGATAAGAAAGATAAATTAGGACGTAAACTCCAGATTTCTGGTGGCGGACGCTGTAACGTTACAAACCGCGTTTCTCACGAAGAGCTGATACAGCACTTACCAGGAAACGGAAAGTTTCTCTATAGTGCATTCAATACATTTGATAACTTCGCCATTATCGATTACTTTGAGAACCTCGGCGTCCACTTAAAGGAAGAAGATCACGGCCGCATGTTCCCAGTGTCTGATAATGCGAAGGACGTAGTTAACGCACTGAAACAACAGCTCGCCAAAAATAACGTCGATATCCGCACGAACCAGAAGGTCGCGTCTCTTCTCGTGCAGGACACGGTTAAAGGGGTCAGGCTTGAAGACGACACTGAAATCTATGCTGATAATGTTATTATCGCAACAGGAGGAAAAAGCGTACCGCATACGGGATCAACAGGAGACGGCTATGAATTTGCGAAACAGGCAGGACATACCATTACAGAACTCTTCCCTACTGAAGTACCCATAATTTCGAACGCGCCATTCATTAAAGCAAAGACGCTGCAAGGATTAAGCTTGCGTGATGTTGCACTCAGCGTCCTGCGTAAGAACGGCAAACCACGCATCACACATCAGATGGATATGATATTTACACATTTCGGTATCTCCGGTCCTGCGGCATTACGCTGCTCACAGTTTGTATATAAAGAACAAAAGAGCCAGAAGAAACAGGACATTACAATGATGATCGACTGTTTTCCACAAGAAAGTATCGGCACGCTGAAAAACAGAATTACAAAAATGATCGATACGAATAAAGATAAAGCTATTAAAAACAGCTTAAAAGGACTCGTATCTGAACGCTATTTATTATTCTTACTGGAACAAGCTGGACTGAACCTGGAAGATAACGGCCATCACTTAAAGAAAGAAGCGGTAGAACAGTTTTGCGAACTACTGAAAGGATTTAAGTTCCCAGTAAACGGTACACAATCAATAGAAAAAGCATTCGTCACAGGCGGCGGCGTATCCGTAAAAGAGGTCGGTCCTGCAACGATGCAGTCGAAGCTGCACGACAACCTGTATTTCTGCGGTGAAGTATTAGATATTCATGGATATACAGGCGGCTATAACATTACGAGCGCTCTCGTAACTGGGTATATCGCAGGATTGAGTTGCAGATAAGGTTGTCACATGTGTGTTTAGTCACGAGTAAAATCACGAAAAGATGCCTAAGAAACGTTCTTTGTTTCTGGCATCTTTTTGATTTTATCGAAGTGACTGTGCATGTGACACCGTCTATCAAGTTGTCACATGTGTGTTTAGTCTATTAATCGAAAGAAGCTAGAGACTTATGTCTCTAGCTTCTTTCGATTAATTGTTCTATTTCCGCCATGCCACCTTGAACATTCACCACTTTATAATTTTGTTCTGATAAATACTGTGTGACATGTTCACTTCTAACACCATGTGCACAGACGATATAATACGTTTTATCACTATCAAGTTCGTTCAGATGTTCAGGTATTGTATTCATCGGGATATGCAATGCACCTTCCAGCATTCCCATCTGTACTTCGAAGTCTTCTCGTATATCGATGATGTTCAGCGGCTCATGCTGCAGTTTGTCGATAAATGCTTTACTACTGATTTCTAGCATAGGTCCTCCTAGTTCGCCACGATATTGACAAGTTTATTTGGAACGGCGATTACTTTTCTTACTGTTTTGCCTTCAATCGCTGTCTGTACCGCTTCAAGTGATAACGCGAATGTCTCCATTTCTGCTTTATCCATATCTTTCGCGATTGTTGCTTTTTGTTTAAGCTTACCGTTCACTTGAATTACGATCTCAACTTCGCTGTCCACAAGCTTACTTTCGTCATATACCGGCCATGCTTCATACGTTATTGATTCCGTACCGCCAAGTTTTTCCCAAAGTTCTTCTGTGATGTGTGGTGCAATCGGATTCAATAACTTCACGAATCCACGGATATGGTCGATGTTTAATTGCTCTGCTTTGTATCCTTCATTGATAAATACCATCATCTGTGAGATTGCTGTATTGAAGCCTAATGTTTCATAGTCATCTGTCACTTTCTTCACAGTTTGATGATACACTTTATCCATAGCTTCTACTGGTTGTTCTGTAATCTTCTCAGTGAGTGTGCCATCTTCATTTACAAGCAGGCGATACACACGGTCTAAGAATCGTCTTGCACCGTCTAACCCATTTGTACTCCAGGCAATTGATGCATCTAGTGGTCCCATGAACATTTCGTATAGACGCAGTGTGTCTGCTCCGTGACTTGCAACGACGTCATCCGGATTCACGACATTTCCTTTTGATTTACTCATCTTCTCGTTTCCTTCACCGAGAATCATCCCTTGGTTGAATAGTTTCTGGAATGGTTCTTTCGTGTGTACAACGCCTAGATCGTACAACACCTTATGCCAGAAACGTGCATAGAGTAAATGAAGCACGGCGTGTTCTGCACCACCGATATATAAATCTACTGGCAACCATTTCTTAAGAAGCTCAGGATCTGCAATCATGTCAGAATTTTTCGGATCGATATAACGCAAGTAATACCAGCAGCTACCCGCCCATTGTGGCATCGTGTTCGTCTCACGGCGTCCTTTCATCCCTGTTACAGGATCTGTGACATTGACAAATTCATCAATATTGGCAAGTGGTGATTCCCCTGTCCCTGATGGCTTGATGTGTTCTGTCTTCGGCAGCATGAGTGGCAATTCTTCTTCAGGTACAGTCGTCATTGAACCATCTTCCCATGTAATTACAGGAATTGGTTCACCCCAGTAACGTTGACGAGAGAATAACCAGTCACGTAGTTTGTAAGATACTTTCTTTTCACCGATACCTTTAGCTTCTAATAGCTCGATTGCACGTCTGATTCCTTCCTCTTTGTTCAGGCCATCAAGTTCACCTGAGTTGATATGAACACCATCACCTGTGTAAGCTGACGTGTTATCGCCACCTTCAATCACTGGTTTAATGTCTAATCCGAACTGATTTGCAAACTCAAAGTCACGCTCATCGTGTGCGGGTACTGCCATAATAGCACCTGTTCCATATGATGCTAATACGTAATCAGAAATCCAGATTGGCATACGTTCACCGTTGAATGGATTGACTGCATAACGTCCTGTAAAGACCCCAGTCTTGTCTTTCGCAAGATCCGTACGTTCCAGGTCAGATTTTCTTGCTGCCTGTTCCTGATATGCTTTTACCGCTTCTGCTTGTTCTTCTGATGTAATTGCCGCAACTAATTCATGCTCAGGTGATAATACGGCATATGTCGCACCGTAAATTGTGTCTGGACGTGTTGTAAATACTTTAAATGTATGTTCTGAATCTTCAACTTCGAAAGCAACTTCGGCACCTTCTGAACGACCAATCCAATTACGCTGCATATCTTTTAGAGATTCCGGCCAGTCCAGCTCTTCTAGATCTTCTAGTAAGCGATCTGCATATTCAGTGATTTTAAGGACCCACTGACGCATCGGTTTACGAATAACAGGATGTCCACCACGCTCTGATACACCATCGATTACCTCTTCATTTGATAATACGGTACCGAGTGCAGGGCACCAGTTTACTGCTACTTCATCCACATATGCTAAACCTTTTTTATACAGCTGTATGAAGATCCACTGTGTCCATTTATAATATTCTGGGTCTGTCGTATTAATTTCACGCTCCCAGTCATAGCTGAAGCCAAGTTCTTGAATTTGACGTTTGAATGTCGCAATATTCTTCTCGGTGAATTCTGCCGGATCATTCCCTGTATCGATTGCATATTGCTCTGCTGGCAGTCCGAACGCGTCCCATCCCATTGGATGTAATACGTTATAACCTTGCATACGCTTAAAACGAGAAATGATATCCGTTGCTGTATAACCTTCAGGATGTCCAACGTGAAGACCAGCACCTGATGGATATGGGAACATATCCAATGCATAGAAATTCTTATCCTTGTCTTCAGTCGTTTTAAATGTATGGTTATCTAACCAGTACTTCTGCCATTTCTTCTCAATTGTTTGATGATTAAAGCTCATTATGATTCCTCCTTTAAAATAAAAAGACAGTCATCCCAAAAATAGGGACGACTGTCATATAGACAACCGCGGTACCACCCGCAATTCACTTTAATAGTGCAGCTTTAGTTGATTCAGTTTAAACCCCAGCAAGTTCACATTTCACGTTTACCAGTTCACAGCACCCACTGGCTTCCTTGAAAACGATTCACGTTACTACTCTAGTTAAATCTATAATAAGGGTTATTTTATATTTGCGCAACCCTTTCAGAAAAAGTTACATTTTTTAATTTCACACCATTATTTTGAATTATGCAAATATTTTAAAAAATCAGTGTATCTTTACTCTTATTCATAGAGATTGATCTTGCGGTCAAATACGAAGAGAAAGAAAAAGCCGATTGCGATAAAGAAGATCATCGCTGTAAACATAATATCCATATTATATGCATCGACTAAGAACCCACCAAGCAACGGCCCAATTGCACGACCTAATGTTGCAGTTGAATTGACGATGCCTTGATAGACGCCTGTTCGTCCTTTCGGTGCAAGCATATTCGCAATAGTCGGAACTGCCGGCCACACAAACATCTCACCGATTGTTAATATCACCATTCCAAGCATAAACATAAGAAATGTATCGGCAAAGCTTGTCACAATATACGATACGATAAAGATGACAAATCCAATAGCAATCTGCGTTTTTATACGTGTTGACAGTCGATTGATAATAGGAGCAATCAGTGGCTGGCCAGCAATAATCAGCACACCATTCATTGCCCATAATGAGCTATATGCTTTAAGCGGTATGCCTAAGTCCTGCGTATAACTTGAAATCGTCGACTGCCATTGCACGTATCCAATCCAGCACAAACAGTAGGCTGTACAGACCATTAACAGTGCGTTGAATTTAGTTTTGTCTTTAATGTTTCCGACGTCACGCATCACATTGCTACCCGCGGCAATCGGTTCAGCTGAACGATAACCGAAGAATGCGATAAAGAAGAAGACCGCATACATCAAGAAGTTCAGAATGAAGATATACGTGAAACTAAGGTCAGCGATAAATCCACCTAATGCCGCTCCAAGCGCCACACCAAGGTTTTGAGAGATATAGATTGCATTAAATGTTTTGCGCCCCCCTTCAGGCCATGCGCTACCTGCCATCGCATAGATGGAAGGAAAGACGATACCTGAGCCAAAGCCAAGTATAACGAGCCATACCGCGTACCAAGGCCAGCCATGTAAGAATATAATGCCGAGAAGGCTGATTGCTGAAATAACGATACCAATCAAGATTGAGCGGTATCCTCCTATCTTATCGAACAATGTGCCCCCTAATAAATTACCAAGAACGGATGCACCAGAATTAAGCATCAAGACAAATCCTGCAAGACTTAAGCTTTTACCGAGTTCATTATGTAGATAAATTGTATTCAGTGGCCAGATTAAGCTTGCTCCTGTAACGTTCACGGCCATACCGATAACAAGCAGCCACACAATTTTTGGCATTTTCATTAATTTACCTCACCTTCTATATTAATTTATCCCAAACAACTCTATTATATGTTAAAATCCATATATTAAGAAAGAGGGAAGATTATGAAACCATTTAAATATGCATTTGATGAAAAAAGATACCATACATGGAACTACCATCTCCGCAATAAATTTGGCAAGAAAATATTTAAAGTTGCGCTGGAAGGTGGCTTTGACTGTCCGAATAGAGACGGCACTGTCGCATTTGGCGGTTGTACGTTCTGCTCTGCTGCTGGAAGCGGTGATTTTGCTGGAGATCGCGTAGATCCAATTCCAGTTCAGTTTGAAAAGATTAAGAATAAGATGCACGAGAAATGGCAGGATGGTGAATATATCGCTTACTTCCAGGCATTTACCAATACACACGCACCACTTGAAGTGTTAAAGGAAAAATACGAAGCAGCGCTTGCAATTCCCGGTGTTGTCGGCTTGTCAATCGCTACACGACCAGACTGCCTGCCGGATGATGTTGTTGAATATTTAGCAGAACTGAATGAGCGTACTTACCTTTGGGTCGAACTTGGACTGCAGACCGTTCATGAGAAGACTTCTAATATTATCAATCGCGCCCACGATATGCAATGTTACTATGACGGCGTCGCTAAACTACGTAAACATAATATTAACATTTGTACGCACATTATTAACGGTCTGCCGCTTGAAGATTATGATATGATGATGGAAACGGCACGCGTTGTTTCACAGATGGATGTTCAAGGTATTAAGATTCACCTGCTTCATCTATTAAAAGGGACGCCGATGGTCAAGCAGTATGAAAAAGGAATGCTTGAATTTATGGATCAGGAAACATACGTAAAACTCGTTGCGGATCAGCTTGAAATACTCCCAGAGGAAATGATTATCCATCGCATAACAGGGGATGGGCCAATCGATTTAATGATTGGACCAATGTGGAGCGTAAACAAGTGGGAAGTGTTAAACGGCATTGATGACGAACTGAAAAAACGTGACAGTTATCAAGGTAAATATTTTGGGATTGAACAATGAAAGCACTCGGCATCCTTCCATTTGCAAGAAAACTTATCGACACATATATCGAACAAGGCGCAACAGTAATCGATGCGACGTGCGGTAATGGCAACGATACGCTCTATCTAGCACAGCAGCTCCAGGGCACTGGCGTTATCCATGCATTTGATATACAGCAGTCAGCGATTAATAATACAAAGGATAAAACAGCAGCATTCAATAATATTGAATACCACTTGGATGGTCATCAAAACGTTCTGGATTACGTCGATTCTCCTGTGCGTCTTTCAATCTTCAACTTAGGCTACCTACCTAAAGGAGATAAATCGATCGTAACATTGCCACAGACAACAATTCAGGCCATTGAGCGCATATTTTCTATACTGGAAAAAGAAGGCATCATCATATTAGTCATATATCCAGGGCATGCTGAAGGTCAGATTGAAAAAGAGGTTGTATTAAACTATCTGCAACAATTCAATCAAGAAGATGCTCATATCTTTAAGTATGAATTTATTAATCAGAAAAACAATCCGCCATTTATATGCGCAATAGAAAAACGCTGATCTTCTGATCAGCGTTTTTTTATCCGCATATTTCCATAATTGCATCAAAGTGTGCCTTCATCTGTTCTTTTTTTCCTTTAAGAGACTCACACGCACAGTTGACAATCTCTTCCTTTATCGGAAGTTTTTCTTCGTTATAATAAATCATGACCGTACGTTCATCGTCTGCTGGACGCACCTTTTTTATCCAGCCATTTTCAACTAACGTATTATAAAAGCGCGTGCGTTTATAGGGTTTAATATTTAAGTATTCATCCAGAGCCTTCATCGGCATTGGACCTTTCTCCCATAATGTAACCATAACAATATATTCTTCTTTCGATAAATTAAAATTATCACTGATGAGATCAAATATTTCATCAATCTCCTGCTGAAGTTCGTTCAGTAATACCATATCACTCACTTCATGTTTATATTTAGACATATTCCCACCTCACATCAAACATATCTTACTGTATACCCGAATCTTCTGTAATCAATCCTACATAATTCATCCTGTTATTCATAAATGATTCGACATAGTATAAGACGTTATCACGTTCTGGTTCGTTATGCAGTTCATGGTATAGCGTACGCCAGTTTTTAATGTAGATTTCTGATGTCTTAACCTCTTTAGTAAACAATTTAATTTGATCAACATCTGCAACCCTATCTGCATCACTGAACATAATCATCAACGGTACATCCCCGATCTTATGAATATGTTCCATTGTTGCTTTCATAGATTCGATAATCGATTTATATAGATTAAAGCTTACTTTCTGTACCATTAATGTATCTTTTTTCAGTTCATCAATATTCGCCTGTACACGCGTCAAGTCCTCAAGCGGGATATTCATATCGAACTTTGCTTCCTTCGAAATTGAACTCAGACCAGATACCAGGAAATTCTTACGTGTCGTCACTGTATTTTGAAAGCCAAATAATGGAGATAATAATACTACGCCTTCTAATTTTAAATCAACGTTCTCCAGAAGATTTGTTACGATGAGTCCGCCTAAACCCACACCTATCAAGAACACCGGCATATGATATTCTTCTGCGACCTCTATCCATTCCAATACTTTTTCACCATAAACATCGAACGATTCGATATGCCCACGGTTCACACGCGATGTCTGTCCCTGGCCAGGAAGGTCTCCCATAATCACATGATACCCATCTCTACGCAACCTCGTTATAAACCATGCGTAACGTCCATGATGTTCAAGTAAATTATGTACGATGACGACAACCCCTTTTGGTGTTCCCTCTGTTTCCCACTTCCACATAATGATGCTCCTTTATATTTCATACTACTTGTTATTAATGATAAAATTATTATACCAAATAATTTTATTTCATGGAGGGAAATGTATGTTATATGAATATGATGGTAAGCTTCCTCAACTCGATGACTCAGCGTTTGTAGCTCCAAATGCTGTAGTTACAGGAGATGTTACAGTCGGGCGTGACGCTACAATATGGTATGGCACAGTAATTCGAGGAGATGTAGCACCTGTATCTATCGGTAACGGAACAAATGTACAGGATTTATGTTGTTTACACCAGTCAGGTGGAAAACCACTTATTATCGAAGACAACGTAACAATCGGTCACCGCGTCACTCTTCATTCACCAATTATTCGTAAAAATGCATTGATCGGGATGGACTCTACCATTCTTGATGGGGCTGAAATTGGCGAAAACGCATTTATTGGTGCTGGTTCTCTTGTTCCGCCCGGGAAGAAGATTCCACCGAATACATTAGCATTCGGACGCCCGGCTAAAGTCATTCGAGAGCTGACAGAAGAAGATAAAGCGGAAATGGCCGCGAATATTGAACGTTATATCTCCAAAGGAAAACAGTACAAAAAGATGCATGAACAATAAAAATGGGCGAGAGAAATATCTCTCACCCATTTTTATTATGCGATTCCGAACCTTTTATGCATAAACGGTAAGCCCGCAATAATAAAGCTTAATAGAAATTCATAGAACATCGAGAAGAAGTTCATAAAGAAGAATGTTACATTATGATATAAAATCGAACCGATACCTTCAGCACCATACAAGTAATTCACATCGATTGCATTGTCGATAATGTTCAGCACAATAATAACAAGCGCCATCGTCCATGCTTTCTTTGTAATTATTGCAGCAATTAAAGCGATAATCGTGATGACAATCGGCTCAAACACGAACAATTGAAAAAATGGGTCAAGTGTACCACCGAAAATATAAAACGCCATATCTCTAAACATATAGACACCTCTTCATTAATAAATCTAAGACATCTATATCTTAACATCAATATACGCAGTGCGATGTTAAGATTTCTTAAAGATTGACGTATTTATTTACATTAAATTAACAATTAAAAACGACTAACTACATCATCGTATGGACGACGTGCTTTCGGACGTTTTGGACCTTGTGCACGATAACCGAAAGCCACCATAACTGAGATCCCCTCTTCTTCAGGGTTCATCACGCCATGTTTAGCTAATATATCGTTAACCGCTTCATAGTTAAATCCTTCAATCGGACATGAATCGATACCGATTTCTGCTGCTGCTGTCATCATATTACCTAATGCGATATATGTCTGTTTACCTGCCCAGTCAAATAATGTACGTTCATCATTTGCAACATCAATATCTGTCGTCTGGAAACTTTCGTAAATGCGGATCATCTTCTGTAGGATCTCATCATTGTTTACACGTGGCCCGAAATGATTTTTAAACAGTTCTGAATCATATCGTGCATTACGTTTCGCCAAAATTAAAACAAAGTGACTTGCAGTATCTAACTGACCTTTCGCTGCGCCCCAGCCCACCTGTTTAATCTCTTCTTTCACCGCTTCATTTTCTAGAATTACGAAGCGCCACGGCTCTAATCCGATAGAAGATGGACTTAATCGACCCACTTCTAAGATAAATTTCATATCACTTTCGTCAACAGGTTTATCCTTATCGAATACTTTCGTAGCGAAGCGAAAGTTATGCGCTTCTAAAATCTGTGCTTTTAATTGTTCTTTATTCATATTATCCCTTCTTTCAATTAGATAATAGGGAATATAGCGCTTGATGTAAAGCAGAATGAACTCGAGGATGAAGTTTAAGTTTGTATGAGTGACCGCTATGTGGACATTCACAAACTACAGTAATTTAAAGATATAGATTCATCAATACAGCATCTTTATATTCATCATTCACTTTAGAATAATTCTTAAAATAACCGATTTCTTTAAAACCGAACTTCTGATACAAGTTTATCGCTGATTCATTGGCATGATAAACTTCAAGTGTAATAACTTCGATTGACCTTTCTTTTGCAAAATCAATCAATGACTGCATTATTCGACTTCCAACGCCTTGTCCCCAGTAATCTTTACGCACCGATATTGCAAGTCGTGCTTGATGTTCTATTCTCATACGACCATTTCCCATTATATTTCCAATACCTACAACGTTATCCTCATCCATTGCAACAAGCATAATATCCTTCTCTTTCGCTGCAATATTCGCTATAATCGTACGTTCTGTTTCAACCGAGAAACCTAGTCCTTCACTGCCGAACAATAGATTATCTGTTTCCCCGCCAACAATCTTGCAATACTCAAGAATCCCTTCAGCATCATTAATATTGACACTTCTAATCTCAAACATCGCTATCTCCCCTTATAAGATACTCTTAATTTCTTCTAATTCTTCAATGCGATACGTGGCATCTACTTGTTTTACGCCATAGTAGCAGCTATCTATCCCGAATTGATGTGCCCCGATGATATCTGACGTATATGTATCTCCAATCATCAGAACTTCCGATAAATCTCTGACTTCAAGTGTTTCGATACAATGTTTAAAGAAATTGTGATGAGGCTTTTCATAGCCAATCTCCTCAGATATAAAGTGATGCGTGAAATATTCCAGAATACCAGCATCTTTCATGCGCTTCATCTGGGTATAGAACACCCCATTGGTTGCAGTACAAAGGATGTAGCCCTTACGCTTCAAATAATCCAGAAACTGCAATGCGCCATCCACAAGATCATGGCTGTTATTAATATGCTCTCTAAAAATCTGTTCCTTCACTGCACCGTCCACATCAATACCAAGCGTCTTAAAGAAAACTTTAAAGCGATGTGTCAGTACATGACGCTTATCAACTCTACCCGCTTCAAGCTCACGCCAAAGCCCGACATTAATATCATGATAACGTGCGTATAATTCATCAGAAAAAGTCACACCTTCCGACTCAAACACACGCCTAATCGCAGTTTCTTCACCTTTTTTGAAATCGAGGATCGTATTATCTAAATCACATAAAATATATTTGTACATTGTAAACTCCTGATTGACTTTATTGTGAGATAACGTTCATAATCTCTTGAAATTTTACTTTTAATGATTTACCTTTTGAAAATAAAATATTAAGAATTTCCAACTGTTTTGGATTATTAATGATCTGCATTCTTTTTCTCCTTGTCGAATATTATCTTGAAATATAAAATTGCGATCGTTCCAATAAAGATGTTCAAAATAGTAAACGTAATTGTTGATATTGTAACATATTCGTATACCTTATTTCTCTTCACGGTCCGGCGAACTTTCTTAAGGTTCGTAATAACTTATATGATATTCCTGTCATCTTGGCTCATGTTTATTTTTTATGAGCCAACTTGAAGTGCTTCCTGCTCCTCCCACTGCCATCTTGGCCCATGTTTATTTTTTATGAGCCAACTTGAAGTGCTTCCTGCTCCTCCCACTGCCATCTTGGCTCATGTTTATTTTTTATGAGCCAACTTGAAGTGCTTCCTGCTCCTCCCACTGCCATCTTGGCTCATGTTTATTTTTTATGAGCCAACTTGAAGTGCTTCCTGCTCCTTGCACTGCCATCTTGGCTCATGTTTATTTTTTATGAGCCAACTCACTCAAATTCCCAGCAAAATAAAAAAACCGGCATCTGCCGGTTTCATTTTTAAGATACAACATGAATGTTCTGTAATTTTTTCCAGTTGTAATATCCATACACACTGTTAATTAATGAAGCAAGCCACATAACTGCCATAGTTACACTCGTTGCATCTACTTCACCATTTAACATCATTGCTCTAACCCATAATGAAATAGATACTACATTAACTGCCATCCAGAAGAACCATTGCTCTTTAAATCTTAATGTCATCAATGTTTGTCCAATAATGTTTAAACTTACATTCAGACTATCTAAATATGGCTGTTTTGCATGTATCATCGTTAACACTGTTGATATTGCTGCATACAATATTACTGTAAAAATTGCTGTTGATATCCATCCTTTAGAATCAAGTCCTTTAGTATCGACATCCATTACTTCCGGATCGTCGGTAATGTGATCTGAGTGTCTATTTTTAACCCAAGTTGCGAAACCTAAGAATTGAAACACAATAAAGACAACTTGTAATCCAACTTCTCCATATAGACCATGTTGGTAACTAATCCATCCATACAAAGAGACACTGATTAAACCATATACGAATGTTGATAATCTTCCTTTTGCGCTCATGATAAGACATAGTACCAATGTCACACTCGCTACTACATTCAGCCAGTCTGTCGTACCATCTACGATTCTGAAGTAAACCAGTATCGCTACTTGTACGAGCATGAATAAACCGAAGAACACTTTCTCATAAGTTGTGAAACCTCTAAAGTCCTTAACTAAAAACATATCCCATCTCCTTAGTTATCTTTGCCATCTGCAAGTATTGCGTCAACAAGACAGTGTGCTTCTTCGTACTTCTCCTGGAAACTGTCCCCTTTTAATACGACCATCTTATCTTCCAGACCATGATATTTAATTTCATCCAGAAACATTTGATGCATATCAAGGCGTGCCTTTTCGTCTGCCATCGACATATCTCTGAAACCGTCATCTACATAATTCGTTGTTGGTGGTAATACGATAATGAGCGCCCATGTCTGAAGTGAGATATAGTAATCAAATACGGGTGCAATCTTCTCATAATCTTCTTTAGGTGCATAGAGTTTCGTATAAAGCTTCGTCGTCATCACATCTGTATCTGCGAAGAATACTTTACGCGTTCCTGGAGAATGAATGTGTTTACGATTCAACTCAAACTGACCAATTCCAATTGTGTGTAAGTCCTTTATATCCAGTTCATCATCGCGGACTTGTCTTGTTGTCTGATACTCTCTTGAATATTCCAAAGAATATGAGGTTGAATAGCGTCTTGCTAAGTCTCTCACGAGCGTTGTCTTTCCTGTACTTGCCGTTCCGATTATCAATATATTTTTAACGAAGAATCTTCGGAAAGGGCGTGTTACAAAATCCCAGTTTAAAATCGGATTCTCACGTATCGACGTTCCGCTGATACCGGTAATTCTGCGATCTACCTTTGTAATTTGTATCTCACTTTCTAGAAACGCTTCCGTGAAATATGTATCCAGTGGTTCAATATACTCCTCTTCTCCCACATAAAACGTTACAGATTCCATCGGTAAATCCAGGCTTACTGCTTGTGACTGAATCTTATCTCGTAATAAATCAAGCCATGGTGCCCATCCAGCCGGATACCTTGGAATATTCGTTTCATCGAGTGTGACCACGGTTACATTTTCATCGTCCTTTAGCAGTTCACGCATTGCCTTCACACGATTCATCAAGCTCATTCCTACTTTATCTCCTCTGTCATCATCATAACCAGAAACGATGACAAGTGCATTTTTATTCTCACGTTTTGCGCGAATAATCTGTTCAAGATGTCCTACATGACATGGTGCAAATGTTCCGAAATATACCCCTAGATCTCTCATCCCAATACTCCTTTAATTTATTTCTACTTATTATAACAATTTCACTTTAGATTGTACTCAATAAAGAAGATTTACAATCCTATACAATAAATTAATCTTTCTTTTAACGGATATTTACAATATTTCGCTACAATTAAATTAATTTAAGAGGGGGCTCATGATGAAACTACTGAAAAAGGTTGTTATCGCATTTTTAACAATTATCTCATTACCATTCTTTATAGAAATAAGCTCTGAACCTGTCCAATCTGATTTTATCACGGAACATAAAAAAACTCCGTCCGAAGACTAGAGCTTAATATTTGTTATAATTTGCCACACTAAATAATCTCGGGGCTACAGTGAACAGGATTACCAGAATAATAATACATGTGATACCGTTAATAAGTGCAATTTGTCCGTTATAGAGCAATGAATACAACCATGCCGGCTGCCCTTTTGGCGCATAAGCTCCAAAATATACCCATCCCGACAAGAAATGAATGAAGTAGCGCGCGAAAACTGCAAGTGCCGTAAAGATTACAATCTTCATTTTATTGACTGGCTGTCCAGCAAGTCCTGCGAGTCCAATCAATGTAAATGCGAACGCATAATCAAGAAAGCCCTGTAGGGGATGTACGATACTACCTGCTGCATCTCCAACTGCAATCTGCAGTAATCCCCATAAGAATCCTGCCGTCATCCCTGCTTTAACACCTCTTCTGAATGACAGTAATAACACGGGTACCATCGAGAAGCTCAAGCTTAACCCGAAGAATATCCCTTTAATCTGTGAATCAATAAAGTCCAGCACCATTGCAAATGCTGCCATCATGGCAATTTCTAGCAATATGACCGTTCTCTCTCTGTTCATAACCAATCTCCTTTCATTGCTTATGAACCAGAAGCCACATTCCTGCGCAAGCATTACCTTACAGGTTCAAGCGTATCATCTCAGCACAATAGGCACCGCTTGTGGTTCATAGCAATACTCATTTTACACGAGTTAATAATATTTTCAATAATTCACAATATTTATTAAAGGAATTTTTACACAAATTAATAAATAATCCACAAAATTCTTTTGACCTTTTAAAGCGTTTTCATTATTATTAAAATAATGAAAGACTACAAGGAGGATGTAAAATGGGTTTAACAAGAGATTTTTTCATCAAACTAAGTGAGAACGAAACATTGAATACAGCAGCTAAGAAATATGGTTTAGCATTAGGGGCACATAAAGTTGTTGCCGGAACAGATATTGAGACGACAATCGAATCTATCCGCGCATTAAACGCAAAAAATATCTCTGCTACGGTGGATAACTTAGGAGAATTCGTCTTCTCAAAAGAAGAAGCGACAGCTGCTAAGAATAATATTCTAGAAATGATCCAGGCGATTTATGACACAGGTGTTGATGCACATATGTCGATTAAGTTAACACAGATTGGATTGGATGTTGACCCTGAGTTCTGCTATGAAAACGTTCGTGAGATCTTAATGAAAGCTTATGAATGCGGCAATATGCATGTGAATATGGACACTGAAGATTACAGTCACACTGTACAGACATTCGAAATGTTAGATCGTTTAAAAGGTGAATTTAAAAATGTCGGTACTGTCATTCAGGCTTACCTTTTCCGTGCTTCTGAAGAAATTGATAAATATCAGGACGTACGTCTACGCCTTGTAAAAGGTGCATATAAAGAAGATGCATCAATAGCATACCAATCAAAAGAAGAGATCGATGCGAACTATATCAAGATCATCGAGCAACGTCTATTAAATGCGAAAGCAATGACTTCAATCGCAACACATGATCATAACATTATCGATCACGTGAAGAAATTTATTGCACAGCATAACTTAAACAAAGACTTAATCGAATTCCAGATGCTGTATGGTTTCCGCTCTGAGCTTCAAGTAGAGATAGCAAATTCAGGATATAATTTCTGTACATACGTACCTTACGGACAAGACTGGTACGGTTACTTCATGCGTCGCTTAGCTGAGCGTCCGCAAAACTTACAGCTTGTGTACAAATCCGTCGCAACACCTGAAGTGAAGAAGAATGCTGGTATTGCAGCAGGTGCTGCAGTTGGTATCATCGCATTATCGAAATTATTAAAAAGAAAATAAAATAGACCCCATGTGAAATATCACATGGGGTTCGTTTTATAATTCATCCATCATCTTATTCAAGTTTGCCATTTCAATCGCACTGATTGCAGCATCTCCACCTTTATTCCCTGCTTTTGTTCCTGCTCTTTCAATCGCCTGTTCAATACTTTCAGTTGTTACTACTCCGAAGATGACCGGTGTACCGTATTCTCCGGCTTTTGCAATACCTTTTGCCGCTTCATTACATACATAATCATAATGTGTCGTTGCCCCGCGTATAACACAACCTAACGTTATAACTGCATCGTACTTTTTCTTTTGTGCAAGCTTAGACGCTACAAAAGGAAGTTCAAAGGCACCTGGCACTAAAAATGTATCGATATCCTCTTTAACTACACCGTGTCGTTCTAAAGTATCGATTGCACCTTCAGTCAGGCGGTCTGTAATAAAATGATTAAAACGTGATGTAATGACTGCAATCTTTAAACCTTCACCTGTTAACTTTGCACTATAGTTCATATTAAATTCTCCTTTAGTAAATGTCCTAGTTTTTGTTTTTTTGTTTCTAGATAATCTTTATTTTCATCAACACTTTGAAATTGATGGGGAATACGTTCAATCACTTCAATGCCATAGCGTTTTAATCCATCAATTTTGCGTGGATTATTCGTCAGTAACTCCACTTTATGAACACCGAGATCACGTAACATTGATGCTGCAACTGCATAGTCGCGCAAGTCGCTCCCAAATCCTAGCGCGTGATTTGCTTCTACCGTATCCATGCCCGCTTCTATTTTTTCATATGCTTTCAATTTATTAATAAGTCCGATACCGCGGCCTTCCTGTCTTAAATAAAGTAGTATACCGCCGTGCTTATCAATATGCTGCATCGCTTCTTCAAGCTGCTTGCCGCAATCACAACGTTTACTATGGAAGACATCACCTGTTAAGCATTCTGAATGGATGCGTATATGAGGGATGCCTTTGTAAGGTTTCACATAAGCGACATGTTCTTTATCCGAGTAAATTTCTTTATAGCCATACATCTGAAATGTACCGAAATCTGTCGGCATACGTACTTTCGCTTCTCGTGTGACAAGTGGCTTCGTTGACTTAATATAGTCAATGATGGCATCGATTGTAATCATCTTCAGGTCATGATTTTCTTTGTAAATGACTAAGTCATCACGTCTTGCCATCGTCCCATCATCTTTAATAATTTCACAGATGACGCCCGTCTCGCTTGCACCAGAGAGCTTTGCCAGATCCACACAAGCTTCTGTATGACCTTTTCGTTTAAGTACGCCACCTTGCTGTGCAATGAGCGGGAAGATATGACCCGGCTGGTTAAATTGAGCTAACGTGACATTATTATCTGCCAGTGCTTTCACTGTCATAAAACGTTCCTTCGCACTGATACCTGTCGTCGTATCTTTATGATCGATACTGATTGTGAATGCCGTCTTATTCGGATCCTGGTTGTTCATGGTCATCGGTAGCAGTCCTAGTGTGTCGTTAAGTGCGTGAGAAATCGGCGCACAGACAAGACCTCTCGCATGTGTGATCATAAAGTTAATCGTCTCTTCAGACATAAAGTCTGTGATTGCAATCAAATCCCCTTCGTTTTCACGGTCTTCATCGTCAACTACGATTATAGGTTTACCAAGTTTCAAATCTTGCAGTGCTTCTTCAATGGAATCAAACATTACATCATCATCTCCAGTTTAGATAAAGTGAGTGTATCACTCGACTTCGTCTGATTTAGAATATATTTGCCAAGCATATCAAATTCGATATGCACTTTATCGCCAGTCTTAAGTGTATTAAGCATCGTGCTGCGTACCGTTTCAGGAATAATATTTAATGTGATTGAATTCGTCAGTTCAAAGATCGTGAGTGAAACGCCGTTCACTGCAATAGAACCTTTCGGAATGACGTTGTTCTTAAACTGTGGTGGTAGTTCCAGTTCGATAATATATGTCTTTTCATTATGCTGGATACGTTTTACTGAGACACTAGTGTCGATATGTCCACTGACGAAGTGGCCACCAAGACGCGTCGTCGGCAGTAATGCACGTTCAAGATTTACTTGAGTGCCGGCTTTCATCGTATGAAAAAGCGTAATCGCACTAGTTCCACGCACGATGTCTACGGTAAACGATTGCGCATTAAATGACGTTACCGTTAAACATACACCGTTCACGCTGATTGAATCACCGATATGTATATCGGATAATATTTCCTGACAGTTAATCATCATCACTGTCGTATCACTTTGCTGCTTTATCTGAGAAATTGTACCGACTTCTTCTACGATACCTGTAAACAAGAGATCACGCCTTTCTGTAAATAAGGAGTACGTCGTCGTCGAACTGATTTACAGAGACAAGATTAAAATGCGTCATATCACGCATTGAGGAAAGAGTATCAGTCGTTAAAAACTGATGTTTTGAAGTTCCACCTAACAGTTTCGGGGCAATGTAGTGGTGTATTTCGTTATAACACTTTGCTTCTATAAATGTGCGGATGGTCTGCATTCCGCCTTCAATTAATAAATTACGGATGCGCTCATTATAAAGCGCTTTTAATATATCTTCTGGACTTAAGCGCGGGACATGGATGACCGTAATACCATCGATATGCTGATCGATGGCTGAAACGATGATTAAACGCGACCTATCATAATCGTTATCGTCTTGTGTATTTAATACAAACGGACCATTTGTAACGATGACTTTTTTAATGCGTTTATCTTTGTAAAGTCTCGCATCAAGGGTCGGCGTATCCTTTTTATATGTATTGTACCCAACCATAATCGCATCCATCCCGTAGCGCACTTGATGCGCATGTGCACGAGATTTATCGTTCGTAATCCATTTGCTTATACTTTCATCATCGGCAGTTTTACCATCAATCGTTGTTGCCATCTTAATTGTGACATATGGTAGTGAAGATGTTTTACTCGTGAAAAATGGCGCGTAAAACGCAGCGATTGCGTCATCTTCTACCTTTTCAACTTCAATGCCTTTAGACTGCATATAGCTTACACCTGATGATAACGTTACATCTGACGCTGCATAGACAACCTTGCTTATGCCAGCAGCGACGATCTTTTCAGTACAAGGTGGCGTCTTCCCATGATGACTGCACGGCTCAAGCGTGCAATAAAGTGTCGCACCTTGCGCATGAGTCCCTGCCATATGAATCGCATTCACTTCAGCATGTGCCTCACCTTCAGTCAGATGCGCACCGATGCCAACAATGCGATCATCTTTCACGATGACACAGCCGACTGTCGGATTCATACCTGTCTGTCCTTCTGTCCATTTCACTAATTCAAATGCTTTGTTAATATACATCTGTTCCTCCTATAAAAAAATCTCCCGAACAAAATATGCTCGGGAGATTGGAAATTTAGGTTCAACAAATAAGACCATAAAATGGATATCGTCGAGTTTTAAGTTATCAACAAATAAACCATCGATTAATGGTATCCTTATTCTTTCTCCCATCCAGACTTTAACTGTCGGCCTCTGATTTTCAAAGAGTCAGCCTTATGCAGTGCATAAGGGTCGCGGGCTATCACCGCCGGTTGGGAATTTCACCCTGCCCCGAAAGAATGTTATTAACTTGTCTGTCAATTACGACAAGTTAATCGTATCGAAGTTTGACCGAAAAATCAATGGAAAGATTTCGGATGTTTTAGGTGGCGATGCTGAGGTGTGATAGCTGAGAAGTGTCCTT